>NZ_JAMYME010000028.1:0-86633 GCF_040318345.1 Mesorhizobium sp. M1169
TCCGCTAAACACGGGGGCTGCGCGGCGGACACGCCGACGTCAACGCAATGCCACGCCATTTTGCAGAACTTGACGCACACAACTGAAGGCAGGTGCGGTGGCGGACGGGAGACCGGAGCATCTTTGGGTGATCGAGCCCGTGGGAGAGCAAGGGTCTTCGTCCGCCGTTCCATCGAACCCGAACAGTCGCCTGGGCCGCAAGCGAAGCCCGATTAGGCAAGGATGGGACAGGATGGAAATCATTGTTGGCATCGACGTTTCCAAGGATCGGCTCGACGTGCATGTTTTGCCGTCGGGCGAGGCGTTCTCGGTGGAGAATGACCACGCCGGGGTGGAGGATCTGGTTCGGCGGCTGGCAGCCCTTTCGCCGGCCGTTGTCGGATTGGAGTCGACAGGCAGCTTCGAGAGACTGGCGGTCGCCGCCTTGGCAGGCGCCGGCCTGGCGATTGTCGTGGTCAATCCGGCGCAGGTGCGCGCCTATGCCAATGCACTCGGCAAGCGGGCCAAGACCGACCCGATCGATGCCGCCGTCATTGCCGCTTTCATCGCCGCGACCAGGCCGCAATTGCGGCCATTGCGCGACGCCGAAACCGAGGCCCTGGCCGAGCTCGTCGCCCGCCGGCGTCAGATCGTGCAGATGATCGTGGCGGAGGAGAACCGTGCTCGCACGGTCATCGCGAAACAGGCGCAAAAGAGCATCCAGCGGCTGCTCGTCGCGCTTCGGCGTGAGCTGGCAAGCCTCGATGCGGGCATGGACGATCATATCCGCAAGTCCCCAGTCTGGCGGGTCAACGAAAAGCTGCTTTCCTCCGTGCCGGGTGTCGGTCCTGTCGTTGCCCGCAGCCTGATCGCCGAAATGCCGGAACTGGGCAGCCTCGACCGCCGCCAGATCGCCGCGCTCGCCGGCCTTGCGCCATGGACGAGGCAGTCCGGAAAATGGCGTGGCAAGAGCTTCATTGGCGGTGGCAGGAGCCACGTGCGCGCCGCCCTCTTCATGGCCGCCCTCGTCGCCATCAGGCACAACCCCGTGCTCAAGGCTTTCCGCGACCGCCTGGTCGAGGCCGGCAAGCCGAAGATCGTCGCCGTCGTCGCCACAATGCGCAAGCTTCTCACGATCCTCAACGCAATCGTCCGGGATCAAAAACCGTGGCAAACAGCTTGACAGCCAAGACAGTCGCTCTCCCCGTATTGCGACCGGGAGAAGGGAGGTGTCTGCAACGCTGGGGATTAGCGAAATCTTTCGCAAGGACGCCTTTCTCCCCGTCGCTATACGGGGAGAAATGCCCGGCAGGGCAATGAGGGGCAGCGCAACCCTGAGCGGCTGGCTGATATCTCACGTCAGATCCGTCAGGATTTGGCGCTTCTCTTTGCGGGCTTTGGAGCCTTGCTTGCGGCCGGCTCGCTTTTTGGCTCTCGCCTCGCCGGAGGTGGAGAAGACAAAGCGCTTGCACCGCCGATGTCCGAGCCACCGGACCGAGGCGTTTCCAGCACGGTGACGCAGCCATCGAGATCGTTGGTGGCCAGATGGGCGTAGCGCATGGTCATCGACAGCGTCTGGTGGCCGAGCCACATCTGCACACGCCTGATATCGATGCCGCCCTGGACGAGACGCGAGGCACAAGTATGGCGCAATATATGCGGCACGACCTGATCGTCGGCGCCAAGCCCGACTTCGGCCTTGGCATCGTTCCAGATGGCGCGAAACTGCGCCTGGCTGAGCTTGGTGAACGGGCCTTTGGGCCGGCGGCCCTCGGTCGCCGGCAGCTTGATCACCTCTTTTACCCGCTCGGTCATCGGGATGGTACGGCTGCGGCCGGATTTGGTGATCCAGAAACTGACGCGGTGCTCCTGGATATCATTCCAAATCAAGCCCAGCGCTTCGCCGAGGCGGCAACCGGTGTCGACGAGAAAGACGGAAAGCCGATAAGCGTCCTCGCTGCGGCTCTTGATGGCGGCGAACAGCCGGGCCTCCTCGTCTCTCTCGAGGAAACGAATCCGTCCCGCCCGCTCCTTCTGGCGGCGGAACTCCGGCAGGCTGTGGATATCTCCCATCTTGTAAGCCTTGCGCAGCAGTTTGCTGAGGGCAGCCATCTTCCGGTTGATGGTTGCGTTGCTGTTGCCGCGCTGGCGCAAGGTGCCGATAAGGTTGTCGAGGGTGCTTTGGTCAAAGGCGCTGAAACGCTCCCCAAGGAGGATCTCGTCTATCTCGCCGATGAAGGAGCTGACATTGTATTTATGCCGCCCGTCATCCCAAAGTATATCCCGGTATGCTGAAAAAAGTTCTCCGATCCTATGCGACTTTACTTCTCGTATCTTGTTGTAGCTGTATTTTATCTTTGCAGTTTGAGAAGAAAACATCGAAAAATGATCAGAGGTTCCTCCCTCTTGAATCGCATCGTTCGTCATTATTCGCCACACCCCCGAGTGGATAGGCCTAGACCTACCTGCTTGGCGGTGCCCTTTCAAGAGTTTTAAGCGCTGCGGCCGATCTCATCCACCAGCGGCGGATCCCAACGACATCGTTCCACAACCCTGTTCAGCTACCGAACCCCCTTTTCCTTCTGTTTGCGACCAGTCGCGAAAACAAAACAGCCCGGGCGATTGAGCGCCCGGGCTGGATTTCACCTGTATAGACCCAGCCCTCAGAACGAGCGCTGGAAGCGGAGGATGCCGCCGACGGCATCTTTCTTGCCCGGCTCAATACCAGTCCAGTTATAACGATAGCCACCGTAGTCGCCGGTGAAATGATTGCTGTTGTGGGCATAGTCGACTTCGGCCGTGATCGTGAAGCCGGGAACGATGTCGTAGGCGATGTTAGCCGCGACACCAGCTTCCTGCGCATCGTCGTACGACGCCTGGAGGTTGAACGAGGTCTTCTCGTTGATGGTGTAAGTGCCACCACCCCAAACTGCCCAGTTGCCGCCCCACTGCTTGTAGTAGTTGCGCGGCAGATTGTCGTCCGAACCATAGCCGGCCATGATGAACAGCGACAGGTTCTGCATCGGGGTTATGTCCAAGCGGACCTTGCCGGCCCATTCTTCCGCACTGCTGTCATAGGCAGCAACACCGGTGATCGAGCCCCAGCCCTGCGTCCACTTCAGACCGCCAACTACATAGGGAACGTAGCTATCGATCGAATCCGAACCGCCGCCAGTGGCGTCGGCCGTACCCACAGCCGGGGTGTAATTATGACCTTCACCGGTTTCCAGCGATGCCACGGCCGAAAAACCGTTGCCGGCGTCGAAATAGTACTGGACCACGTTGGAGTCGAAGCCGCCGTAAGGGACGATCGTATCCTGGATGACATTGCCGGCGTAGCCGCTGAACGTATTAAACGCTGTCTCGTCCTTGCCGACGCGCAGGCCACCGAGCTGGATCCAGGCGAAGTTCAGCGAGACGCCTCTGCTACCGAAGGCAGAATAGCCAGGGTCGATCTCGCCGTCCAGGGTGTCGTGACCGGTTCCCCAGTTGAAGCGGGTTTCGGTGTAGGTCTTCAAGGTACCGAGCTCGGTTTCCTGACCGGTCCAGGTCCTCAGCGTGAAGCGGGCCTGCTTATAGTAGCCGTCATTGACATCGTCGGGATCCAGAAGATCAGTGTACTTCGCACCGTCGAACGAGCCAGCCTGGCCAGCGCTGATATCATAGCGGACATAGCCGCCGATGCGCAGGCAGATTTCGGTGCCGGGGATGTAGTAGTAGCCAGCGCCGTAGACGTCGCAGATCTTGACGTATTCAGCGGGTTCCGGCTCGGCGACGACGACGGCGTCGGCGGCGCGCGCACCGGAAACTGCGATCAGTGCCGCAGCGGAGCCGAGAAGAAGGCTCTTGATGTTCATTTTCTGACCTCCAGTCAGAATCGAACAAAAGAGCGGAGTTGGCGCCGTGTGTTTATGCAGTAAGTAGCTGAGATTACGACATTATTTCGGAAAATCGTTGATTTTTGCGCGATCATGTGAGCAGCCGCAGATGTTCACCAGAGGCACTTGCTGGCAAAAGCATGCCCGGAACCGGATTTGAGATAACGCTCGAATGAAGTCGCCTTGGCTTGGTTCGAGAAGGCGATACAGGTCACGATCCGCCACGGCCGGAATTTGGACGTATGGCTGGATTTTCCGGCGTTGTGCTCGGCAGATCCGTCGCTTCAGGTCCGAGGTCACACCGATAAAGCGCTCGCCTTCCGCAGTCTTGCTTTCCAGCAGGTACACGTACCACACGAACCGGCCCTCCCTCGCCAAGGCATCGGAGTACATCCTCCTTCGCCAGCAAGGATATGCCAACCTGATTTTGCAACCGTTCCAAGGGGTTGCAGTCCTCCTTCGCTACGCCTTCGGAGGGCATCCTGCTTCGCGCGGAGAGGGTTTCGCTGGACTTGTCCTGCGAAGCGCGCAGCAGGGTTTTCGGGGCTAGCGGCCCCCCTTCGCTACGGCTTCGGAGGGCATCCTGCCTCGCGCGGAGAGGGTTTCGCTGGACTTGTCCTGCGAAGCGCGCGGCGCGAAGCAGGATGGCGGAGAGGATGGGATTCGAACCCACGAGAAGCTTTTGACCTCTACTCCCTTAGCAGGGGAGCGCCTTCGACCACTCGGCCACCTCTCCGTTGCGCCGGTGGATAAAGAAAAGCGCCGGCACAATCAACAAGCCTGCGCTATTATCCTTGAAAAATCGACCCTTCGCCAAAGCGCGCCCAGCGATGTGGCGATTCTGCGGCAATTCCCTGGTTCGCGACTCGGGCCATGGTCACATTTCGTGCCGACCATCGCCGGAATCCGCCGTTTGCAACGGCTTGCGAAAGGCTTTTGGTTAACGGGAGCTTTCGGAGTGAGGCCAAATCGTGTCATTTGTGCAACAACGCCGGGGGATAGCGCCGACATAAACCTTTTGCCGGTACGATCGTGGTTGAACGCCGCCGTCTCATGGGTAATGTCGGGTTTGAAGGAGCGGCGCGGTGCGCATCTTTTTCGGTAGTGGGGATGGGGCAGGGAACGCTGTCCTTCAGCAAAGAATACCCAGACCCGTTTTTTAACTTTTGACTGGAGGTCAGAAAATGAACATCAAGAGCCTGCTTCTCGGCTCCGCTGCGGCACTGATCGCAGTTTCCGGTGCGCGCGCCGCCGACGCCGTTGTCGTCGCCGAGCCGGAACCCGCTGAATACGTCAAGATCTGCGACGTCTACGGCGCTGGCTACTTCTACATCCCCGGCACCGAAACCTGCCTGCGCATCGGCGGCTACGTCCGCTATGACATCGGCATCGGTGACGTCGGCTCATTTGACGGTGCAAAGACTACTGATCAGCAGGATGGCGACTCGCAGGATACCTACTACAAGCACGCCCGCTTCACGCTGAAGACCTGGACCGGCCAGGAAACCGAGCTCGGCACCTTGAAGACCTACACCGAGACGCGCTTCAACTGGGGTAACCACAACGATTACCTCGACGACAACTATAATGGTGGCACAAGTGTTTCGCTGAACTTTGCCTGGATCCAGCTCGGTGGTTTGCGCGTCGGTAAGGACGAATCGGCCTTCGACACGTTCATCGGCTACGCCGGCAACGTCATTCAGGATACGCTGGTTCCCTATGGCGGCTTCGACACCAATGTCGTCCAGTACTACTTCGACGCCGGCAACGGCTTCTCGGCCGTGGCTTCATTGGAAACCGGTTCGGGCAGTGCCGATGCGGATCCTGGCGTTTTCCAAGACAGCAACAGCGGCAATGATTCCATCGACAGCTATGTCCCGTATGTCGTCGGCGGTATCAAATACACGCAGGGCTGGGGCTCGATCACCGGTGTCGCCGCCTATGACAGCACCTGGGAAGAGTGGGCCGGCAAGGTTCGCGTCGACGTTACGCCGATACAGAACCTGACGCTGTTCATAATGGCCGGCTACGGCTCTGACGACAACATCGACCGCAACTTCTACAAGCAATGGGGTGGTAACTGGGCCGTCTGGGGTGGTGGCACCTACACTATCAACGAGAAGACCTCGTTCAACCTCCAGGCGTCGGTTGACGACGACAAGAACTACGGCGTCGCCGCGAACGTCGCCTACGATATCGTTCCCGGCTTCACGATCACTGCCGAAGTCGATTGGGCCCACGACGGCCAGTTTGATAAAGCCTACGATCGGAACTGGACCAATGCCGACGACAAGGACAGCATCGGCGGCATGCTCCGCTTCCAGCGCTCGTTCTAACAGGCAAGTCTGACTGAAATCGAACCCGGCGGGCCACCGCCGGGTTTTTCGTACCCGGTGATGCCGCTCGCAATTGCGCAAACGCGGCTGCTGAACAGCGATCGGCCCGCAACTGGGCACGTCAATTGCAATTCCTGCCGCCGGGCGCGCAAAAGAAAAGGAGATCCTTGGTTCGATCTGAAGCGCTGGCCCGCAGGATCAACCAGTCTCGACAGCAACGATCGATATCGGCCTATCGAGCGCGCCGGACTTATTCAAAGTTCGGCCAAGTCGCCCAAGGCATCAATCAGCGGCTGGATTTTGTTTTCATAATTTTTCCACCGCTTGATGGAGGAACTGTAGATCGGCTGCCGGACCTGCCAGCGGCTGGGCGTATTGACCGACCTGTCCTTCTCGAAAAAGCGCAAGCAGGCATCGTCCCAAGGCAACCCTAAATGATCGATGAGACGGCGCGATTGCGCCTCTTGATCCGCAACCAGCATCTCATAGCTGCTTTCGAGAATACGTCCTGGAAAAATCTTGTCCCAGTGTCGCATCAAGCGGTCATATTCACGGTAGTACAGCCCCAATGTCTTCAAGTCGGCGTTATAACTGTGTGCCTCGGTGAAGTTCAGAGCAAAGCAGGAGAGGCAATTGTCGATGGCATCGCGACGGCAATGAATGATGCGGGCATTGGGAAACAGAATGCCAATGAGACCGATAAGCTCGAAATTATGAGGTCTCTTGTCGATTACGCGAAGCGCGGCCGGAGCTCGCTCCCGCAGGTAAGCCAAATGTTCTTCCGCCAGCATCTTGGCCAGGTCAGCGGTCAGCGTCGTGAGTGATTCCTGTAACGCTCCTGCCGAACGACTTGTGAAACCGAGTCCATTCGCGGCTCGCCGCAGCTTGTTAAGTTCGCCAGCACCGTGAACATCCGGATGGCTAGCGCATATCTGCTCAGTCAGAGTCGTCCCTGAACGCGGCATGCCGACTATGAACACAGGCACTTCCGACGGGTTTCCATAACCGGCCCTGGCTGCCAGCATCTCCGGGGTGAAGAAGTCGATTATCGAATCGACCCAGTGACGATAGGATTCAAGGTCGAAATGGTAGCCAGCCGCCTTTTTCGCTCTTTGGAAGTGATCCATCGCCTCTTCATAGCGCCGAATGTCGTTCAGCACTTTGCCGGCGGCGTGATGGAGCAGCTGCGCGACTTCTGAGGGAAGCTTCGGGTTGGCAAGTTCCGATAAAATAGATCCAAGTTCGGCAGGTTCATCAACGAATTTGCGGGTGTGCACCAGATCGTTGTAGGCCTCGCCCACGTCGAGCCGGCGCTCGATCGCCTCCTTCAAATAGGTCGTGGCCTCATCCATGCGGCCGAGGCTGGTAAGCACCCTGGCGAGACCGGTTCTGACCAGCACATTATTGCTGTCGATCTTGAGCGCCTTCTCGTAAAGCGGCAAAGCTATGTCGGCCTCGTCAAGCTCAACATAGGCACGCCCCAACAGGCAAAGCGCTTGCACCAGGTCTGGCTTCAATTCGCAGGCGTGCTGCAAGTGTCTGATGGCGGGCATTTGTTCGCCGACCTTCAGATAGGCCTCGCCCAGACTGAGATGGAAATAAGGATTTGTGGGCGCCTCGCCGACCGCCCGCGCGAAATATTCCAAGGCCAACTCGTCATCGACACCGAGCCCCAACGTGCCGAGGATGTAGAGCGAAAGCGGGTGGTTGCGGGTGCGGGCGAGAACGCGATGGCATAACTCCTCGGCCTCCGGGAACCGTTTGGCTTGCTGGAGTTCGAGCGCCTGCCTCAGCAGCATGTCGTCGGCTTGCGCACGCGACAGCGGCTTCACCCTCGGCGGTTCCGCTTTCGGCGCAGGTCGGCCCTTAAGATGCTTGGAGAAGGCGGGCGGCAGTCGGCTGCTCATCGTGCCTCGCTAGCAAAAAGAGCTGAAGGAATCCAGGGCCTGTTGAGAGTCAACGTGAGTGATGACTTTGGCGCCGCGTAGATCATTGCTGGGAATTTTTGATCCGTTTTCTCGCTGCGCATTGCGGCCTTCGGAACCTTTGAGCCTGGCGAACAAGTTTTCGATGAGATGTAGTTTCGGCGTCGATCTGGAGCGGGAGCCTTCGCCTTGGTTGTTCACAGGCAATTTTCGCAGTCGACAGCCGGCGTTGCCGGCATTCCATACAATGCGCCCTTCCTGTGGCTTTTTTGTTACAGCCGTCATAATGACCCGATGCTAAGAGGATTCTGGGTTTATTAAAGGTGGGGCAAATGATCAGCAGGAAATCCGCTAAATCTCTTCTTCTTGGCGCAGTTTCCATTCTGGCGCTTGGGTCGGTGGCCCACGCCGCCGACGTGGTCGAACCGGTGGTCGAGACGACGGGCTTCAACTGGAGTGGCATCTATGTCGGCTTTGGCGTTGGCGCAGGGGCGAACGTCCACAAGCTTAGCACTGACTTGTTTCCCGTGTCGTTCAACGGAATTGGTGGCGAAGGCGTGTACGGTGAACTCACAGTTGGCTACGACTACATGGTGGCGCCGCGCTTCCTGATCGGCGGACTTTTGGACGCTCATGCCGGCAACATCGAAACCTCCCTTGATGTCGCCGGGTTCGACGCGTCGGTCAAAGAGACCTATGGTTTCGACGCTGGCTTGCGGGCAGGCTACCTCTTCACGCCAAACACCTTGGGCTATGTGCTTGGCGGCTATTCCTGGCAGAAATACAAGTTCGACACGAATGCTGGTTTTGATTTCGACTGGGACCAGAGCGGCTATTTCGTCGGGGCCGGCATGGAAACGGCCATCAACAGCAACTGGACCATCAAAACCGAATATCGCTATACCGCCTTCGGCACCGAGAACATTCTTTCCGAATTCGGCGTGCCGGACGGCATTCTCGACACCGACACATCACGGCATACGTTCCAGGTTGCAGCCAACTACCGCTTTGGCGCCCAGAATGGCGGCGTCGCGTCTTTTGAAGCTCCTGCCTACAACTGGACTGGCTTCTACATCGGCGGTGCGGGCGGCGCGGGTGCGTCGGTGCATCAGATCAACGTTCCCCCGCTTGCCGACCTGGAATTCAACGGTATCGGCGGCGAAGGCGTATTTGGCGAATTGAACGCCGGCTACGACCATGATTTCGGCAGCTGGGTTGCGGGTGTCATGGTTGACGCTCGCTACTCTGGCATGACTACGGAGCTGGAAGTGCCCGGCGGATCCGTCAATCTGGACACAGATTATGGCTTCGATGTGCTGGGCCGGGTCGGTTTGAAAGTCAACGAATCGACCCTCGCCTACGTGGTTGGCGGCTACAGCTGGCAGCATTTCGATCTGAATGCATCTTCACCCATCGGTGACATCATCGATTGGGGCTCGAGCGGCTTCTCGGTCGGTGGTGGTTTGGAAGCGGCCGTGACCAACAACGTAACCGTCGGTCTCGAATATCGCTATTCGCAGTTTGCCGAGAAGGATATTCTGGAGGAGTTTGGGGGGCCGGGCGATGTCCTCACCACCACTCCTTCTTTCCACACCGTCCGTATCGGTGCGAAGTATAAGTTCAACTAAGGCCCTCCAGGCAAATCGTTCAAGCTCGCCGGCCAATCCCGGCGGGTTTTTCTTGTGCGAACAATGCGGGCACAAAAAGAGCGGAGCCAAAGCCCGCTTCCTCGGTTGTCGAGATTTCCGCCGGTTCATCCGCGGCCGGCAAATCGATCGACCATCCCTCTCTATCGCAAGAATGCGACGGGAGTACGACAGCCCAAGCCGGCACAACTTGCGCTGATCCCCGCGGTCGATCCAGCGCTGAGGGCGATTGTAGGTGCGGAGCGATATGTATGTATATGCGGCGGCGCAGAGGGTTCAACTCGGCCGTCTTTCATGTCCTGTTCTCAAGATTGCGCTTCAACAGTCGCAATCCTTCAAAACAGAAGCCCTCATCCGCAAACCCGCGCGCCGCGCCAGCGGCTTCCTTCAATCCTAATTCTTATCAGGCCCTAATGCGACAGTTCCCGCCTGCCCTGGAACTTGCGCAGGCCCAGCCAGCAGGCTAGCAAGAAGGCCCCTTTTCGAACGAGCCTTTGCCATGCGCCCTCCCCTTACGCCGCTCATCGACGCGCTTCCCTCCACAGTGCCGTTTGTCGGCCCGGAGGCGCAGGAGCGTGATCGCGGCCGCGCCTTTCGCGCCCGCATCGGCGCCAATGAGAGCAGTTTTGGCCCTTCCCCGCGCGTCATTGCCCGCATGGCTGAGATTGCCGGCGACATGTGGATGTATTGCGACCCCGATAATCACGATTTGAAGATAGCTGCCGCCGGGCATCTCGGCGTCGGCGCCGAAAACGTCGTCATCGGCGAAGGCATAGACGGGCTGCTCAGCCTGGTGGCGCGCATGTATGTGGCGCCCGGCGACGCGGTGGTGACCTCGCGCGGCGCCTATCCGACCTTCAACTTTCATGTTGCCGGCGTCGGCGGCCGGCTGGTCGCAGTGCCCTACGAGAACGATCGGGAAAACCTCGACGGCCTGCTGGCGGCAGTGGCCAAGGAAAAGGCGCCACTGGTCTACCTGTCCAATCCGGACAATCCGATGGGCAGTTGGTGGGAAGCCGCCGAGCTCAGCCGCTTCATCGAAGCCTTGCCGGAGACCACGATGCTGGTACTCGACGAAGCCTATGGCGAATTAGGGCCAGCCTCAGCGCTGCCGCCGATCGATATGGCGCGGCCGAACGTCATCCGCATGCGCACCTTCTCCAAGGCCTATGGGCTGGCCGGCATACGCTGCGGCTATGCGGTGGCCGAGGCCCAGGTGATTCGGGACTTCGAGAAGATCCGCAACCACTATGGCGTCAGCCGCATGGCGCAGATCGCCGGTGTCGAGGCGCTTGCCGATCAGGCCTGGCTGGAGAGCGTGGTGGCGCGGGTCGCTGCCGGCCGTCGACGCATTGCCGCAACAGCCGAAGCGAACGGGCTGAAGCCGCTGGCTTCGGCGACCAATTTCGTCACCATCGACTGCGGCCGCGACGGCGCCTTTGCACTGAAAGTGCTGCAGGCGCTGTTGTCACGCGACGTCTTCATCCGCAAGCCGATGGTGCCGGTTCTCGACCGCTGCATCCGGGTCAGTGTCGGCCTCGACCACGAGCTCGACATCTTTGCCGAGGAACTGCCTGGCGCACTGGCGGCAGCGCGGGGGAATTGAAGAGCCTTCGCCCTATGTGGCTGACCGGCGGCAACGCTGTTGAATTTGCACGGCGATGCGCCAGACTCGACTCAGAGGATGGAGAGCGTGATGACCGACCGGACTGTGCAGGTACGCATTTACGGCAAGGTGCAAGGCGTCAGCTACCGGGTCTGGGCGCGGCGCGAGGCGTCGGCGCTTGGCCTTGCCGGGTGGGTGCGCAACGAAGTTGACGGCTCGGTGACAGCCTTGATTGCAGGGACCGATGCGGCGGTCTCGACAATGATCGAACGGCTTCGGGAAGGGCCGCCAGAGGCAGCGGTTTCGAAGGTCGATGTCGAGGAGATCGAGGCTCGCGACATGTCGGCCGATTTCAGGATTGTTGCCTAGCAAGGCATGGTCCTGCTCATTCGCTTCCATCGCACAAAGTTCTCGAGGGTGCAGATAGAGCAAATCTGAAGCCATTGCCCTGCCCGGACGCGCCTCTTGAATTAATTGAACGTTTGTTTTATTTTCCGCGAAAAGGCGGCTTGTCATGGCGCGTACGACCGGTTCCGACGGAGAGAAGACCGAAGCTGCGGTCCGCGAGGCGGCAGTCAGCCTGATTGCGCGTCTCGGCTATGAGGCGATGTCGATGCGCCAGTTGGCGGCCGAGGTCGGCGTCCAGGCAGCGGCGCTGTACCGCTACTTCCCGACCAAGCAGGACCTTCTGTTCATGCTGATGCGTGAGCATATGGAAGGCTTGATCGAGGCGTGGTGCGCAACACGCCCTGTCGGCGCCGATCCGGCAGCGCGGCTTGCCGCTTATGTCGAAAACCACATCGCTTTCCATATCGCACGCCGCCACTCCACCCATGTCTCGAACATGGAGCTGCGCAGCCTGTCGCATGAAAAACTCACGCAGATCCTGCGCATGCGCACGGCCTACGAGAAGGAGCTGCGCGCCATCCTGCGCGACGGCGTCGAAGCGGGGTTATTCAGCATCGAAGACACCGGGCTCACCGCCATGGCGCTGATCCAGATGATGACCGGCGTCATCGTCTGGTTCCGGCCGGGCGAACGGCTGTCGATCGCCGAAGTCACCGCTACATATCTAGCAATGACAATGCGCCTTGTTGGAGCAAAGAGCCATGGCGCGTCAACGAGCTACGACGCCGCGCCTCTATTCGGGCGCGCAAAGGACGCTCTAGCAACTTGATTTCGCGCATGATCCCGATTTCGGGATCGTGCGCCGGGAGGAACGGCATGTACATGCATACGCTCAACTTCGGGCTTGACGAAGACATCGAGGCGCTGCGCGACCTGGTGCGGCGCTTCGCCCAGGAAAAGATCGCACCGATCGCCGCCGAGATCGACCGCTCGAACGAATTCCCGGCACATCTGTGGGCGGAGCTCGGCGGGCTCGGCCTGCTCGGCATTACCGCCGATCCCGATTTCGGCGGCAGCGGCATGGGCTACCTCGCCCATGTCGTGGCGATGGAGGAGATTTCGCGCGCCTCGGCCTCGGTCGGCCTCTCCTACGGCGCCCATTCCAACCTCTGCGTCAACCAGATCAACCGCTGGGCAACGCAGGCGCAGAAGGAAAAGTATCTGCCATCGCTCTGCAGCGGCGAAAAGGTCGGCGCACTGGCGATGTCGGAATCGGGTGCCGGCTCCGATGTCGTGTCGCTGCGCCTGCGTGCCGAAAAGCGCAACGATCGCTATGTGCTGAACGGCACCAAAATGTGGATCACCAACGGGCCGGATGCCGAGACGCTGGTCGTCTACGCCAAGACCGATCCGGAACTCAATTCGCGCGGCATCACCGCTTTCATCGTCGAAAAGGCTTTTGCCGGTTTTTCGGTGGCGCAAAAGCTCGACAAGCTTGGCATGCGCGGCTCGAACACCGGCGAGCTGGTGTTCGAGGATGTCGAAGTGCCGTTCGATAATGTGCTGCACGAGGAAGGGCGCGGCGTCGAGGTGCTGATGTCGGGCCTCGACTACGAACGCGCCGTGCTGGCCGGCGGCCCGGTCGGGCTGATGGCAGCGTGCCTCGACGTGGCGATCCCTTACGTGCATGAACGCAGGCAGTTCGGTCAGCCGATCGGCGAATTCCAGCTGGTGCAAGGCAAGCTCGCCGACATGTATGCGACGATGAACGCGGCGCGCGCCTACGTCTATGCCGTGGCCGCCGCCTGCGATCGCGGTGAGACGGCCCGCAAGGATGCTGCCGGCTGCATCCTCTTCGCCGCCGAAAAGGCGACGCTGATGGCGCTCGACGCGATCCAGCTTTTGGGCGGCAACGGCTACATCAATGACTACCCGACCGGCCGGCTTTTGCGCGACGCCAAGCTTTATGAGATCGGCGCCGGCACCAGCGAAATCCGTCGCTGGCTGATCGGACGGGAAATCATGGTGGAGGGCGCCTGATGGCGTCTTTTTGAGATTTTGCCAGAAGCCGCACGATGTGGCACACTTCGGAATATATGCCACAACACAGGCGAGACGGACCATGGCTGGCAGAACGGGAAAGTCCGGATTTGACGAAGACCCGCAAGCACGGTTCGATGCTGGCGCTCGCAAAGCGCCGTTTCGGCTTCCGGCGAAACGCGAGCGTGTCAAGCTTGGCGAGGGCGGGCGCTTTGTCATCCCTGCCGCGATGCGCGAGCAGATGGGCGTGAAGCCTGGCGAGGATATGATCCTGCATGTCGAGAACGGCGAGCTGCGGGTAAGATCGTGGCTGCAGAATCTGCGACGCGTCCAGGCCGAATTGTCAGCGTTGAAACAGCCCGGTGAAAGCGTCGTCGACGAATTTCTGAAAGAGCGACGGGAAGAGCAGCGTCGAAGCGACAAGCGTCTCGACCGTCTTCACGCCGAAGGGACGACGGGAAAGCGGACGAAATGAAGCCCTATGTCATGGACAGTTCGGCGGCGCTCGCAATCCTGCTCAACGAGCAAGGCACCGATAATGCTTTGGGGTTCGCGCCGGATGCACAATGCAGTTCGGTCAATGCGGCCGAAATCATCGCCAAACTGATCGACAAGGGACGCAGCATGGAACAGGCTGCGGACGACCTCGCCAGTCTCGGCATGCCGATCGCCGTTTTCGACGACGCGATGGGCATCGCCGCCGGGCAGCTTCGCCAATTGACGCGGCATCGCGGCTTGTCGCTGGGCGATCGGGCTTGCCTGGCGCTGGCAATTCGCGAGAATGCCATTGCCGTCACCGCTGATCGCGATTGGGGCGACCTCGATGTCGGCTGCAAGATCGAGTTGATCCGGTAGCGCCATGGCCCCCCTCACCTCGCAGATGTCGCCCGCCTCCGATATTTTCCGCGCCAATGCCGAGCGCATGCGGGCGCTGGTCGCCGATATTGCTGAAAAAGCCGCCGCCATCGAGGGCGGTGGCGCGGAAGAGGCGCGTGAGCGGCACGTCTCCCGCGGCAAGCTCCTGCCGCGGCAACGCCTTGCCCAATTGCTCGATACAGGCTCGCCCTTCCTCGAAATCGGCCAGTTCGCGGCATGGTCGATGTATGGCGAGGACATCCCTTCGGCCGGCCTCATCGCCGGCATCGGCCGCGTCGAAGGCACCGAAGTGATGGTCGTCGTCAATGACGCCACGGTGAAGGGCGGTACCTATTATCCACTGACGGTGAAGAAGCATCTGCGTGCACAGGAGATCGCATTGCAGAACAATCTGCCTTGCGTCTATCTGGTCGACAGCGGCGGCGCCAATCTGCCCAACCAGGACGAGGTGTTTCCCGACCGCGATCATTTCGGCCGCATCTTCTACAACCAGGCCAACATGTCGGCCGCCGGCATTCCGCAGATCGCCTGCGTCATGGGTTCGTGCACGGCCGGCGGCGCTTATGTGCCTGCGATGTCGGACGAGACAATCATGGTGCGCAACCAGGCAACCATCTTTCTCGGCGGGCCGCCGCTGGTGAAGGCGGCCACCGGCGAGGACGTCACCGCCGAGGACCTCGGTGGCGCCGACGTGCACACAAGGCTTTCCGGCGTTGCCGACCACTATGCGCTCGACGACGAGCATGCGCTGGCCATATGCCGGCGTATCGTCAAAAACCTGAATCGGAACAAAAATGTAAGCCTGGCCTTGCAGAAATCGATTCCGCCGCTTCACGATCCACATGAACTCTACGGCATCGTGCCGACGGATCTGCGCCAGCCCTATGACGTGCGCGAGGTAATCGCCCGCACCGTCGACGGCTCCGAGTTCGATGAGTTCAAGCAGAATTATGGCACCACGCTGGTCACCGGTTTCGCCCATCTCAGCGGCATGCCGGTCGGCATCGTCGCCAACAATGGCGTGCTGTTTTCGGAAAGCGCGCTGAAGGGCGCGCACTTCATCGAGCTGTGCTGCCAGCGCAAGATCCCGCTGATTTTCCTGCAGAACATCACCGGCTTCATGGTCGGGCGAAAATACGAGGCCGGCGGCATCGCCAAGGACGGCGCCAAGCTGGTCATGGCGGTCGCAACGGCCAAGGTGCCGAAGGTGACCGTGATCATCGGCGGCTCGTTCGGTGCCGGCAATTACGGCATGTGCGGACGCGCCTATTCGCCACGCTTCCTGTGGATGTGGCCGAATGCCCGCATTTCGGTGATGGGCGGCGAGCAGGCGGCAACGGTGCTGGCCGTGGTCAAGCGCGAAGGCATCGAGCGCAAGGGCGGGGAATGGAGCGCTGAGGAGGAAGCGAAATTCAAGAAGCCGATCCTGATGAAGTACGAGCACGAGGGACACCCGCTCTATTCGTCGGCAAGGCTCTGGGACGACGGCATCATCGACCCGGCCAAGACCCGCGAGGTGCTGGCGCTCAGCCTTTCGGCCGCGCTCAACGCCGAGATCGAGGAGACAAAATTCGGCGTGTTCAGGATGTGAGATGAGCGAAATCGGCCAGAGGATTCGCATTCAAACCGGCGACATCACGAAGCTGGCGGTCGATGCCATCGTCAACGCCGCCAATACCTCTCTTCTCGGAGGCGGCGGCGTCGATGGCGCTATCCACCGCGCGGCCGGCCCCGAGCTTGTGGCAGAATGCCGGACCTTGCATGGCTGCAAGGTCGGAGACGCAAAAATCACCAAGGGCTACAGGCTGCCCGCGCGCTACGTCATTCATACGGTCGGGCCGGTCTGGCAAGGTGGCAGCAAAGGAGAAGCCGAACTGCTCGCCTCCTGCTATCGCCGGTCGCTCGAAATCGCCGCCGCAAAGGACTGCCGGACGGTGGCGTTTCCTGCGATCTCGACCGGGGCCTACCGCTATCCGAAGGATCAGGCGACGCAAATTGCTGTCGGGACCGTGAGCGCCTTCATCGGCCAGAACATCGCTCCGGAAACCGTCATTTTCTGCTGCTTCGACGAGCCGACGGCCGAATTGTATCAGCGGGTCGTCGCTGCACTCGGCAGGGTGTGACCCTGCGCGGGAGACAACCCACCACATCTCCAGACTATTTTTTGCTTCTCGATCTGGCCAGACGAAAGAATCACGGCTATTGATCATCGCAAATACCAATGGGGATTGGGCGAAGATGAGGCGGCGGGTTTTTCAGAGAACAACTGCGCATATACTTGCGGCGTTGCTTATATTAGCGACGCCTGGCATCAGTGCAGCGGAGTCGCTGGCGGGAAGCAAGGGCGAGACCCGTTTCTATCCCTATTTGCCGCAGAGCCCGAAGGATCCGTGTACCAGGGCCTACAAGGCCTATGTAGCGGCCGGCGGCCATTCAGCCTATGCAACCACTCCGTATTCCCGGGTGCGTTTTCTGTACATCATCTGCGGCTCGCGCTTGAATGCACCGTCACAGCAAGCTGCCGAAGAATTGGCGTTGAAATCCTGTCAGGCCGCCCGCAACAGTTACAGAGTTACAACAGGCGGCGGCTGCGAAATCGCTGCCTCCAAGTAGGCGAATATATTTCAGTGTTTGGGGTTCAAATGGGTTTGGCAATGAAATCTTTATCAATCAAGCGAGCAACCATGTCGGTACTTGCACTGCTTGTGGCCTCTGCACCGAATGTCGGCGCCGCCGAATCGCTGGCGGGAAGCAAGGGCGACAGCCGCTTTCCGGTCTATTTTGCACCGGGTACAATCGGAGGCTGCGGCAAGAATTACAAGGACTATGTGGCGGCTGGCGGTCACTCGGCCTATGCGATGACGCCATTCAACTGGGCAACCGAATTCACTATTTGCGGTGCTTATCTGAATGCAACATCCCAGAAGGCTGCGGAGGCGCTGGCGTTGAAATCCTGCCAGTCCGCGCGCAGCAAGTACAAGGTCACGACTGCAGGGGCCTGCGCCATAGCTGCCTCCAAATAGACCGACACCCGTCGGCCTTCGACGTATTCAATGGGTGGGAAAAATGAAATCTATAAGCGTCAAACAAGCAGTCTTCTCGCTGATAACCGGGTTGCTTCTAATCTCGAGCCCCAATGTCGGCGCGGCGGAATCGCTGGCTGGAAGCAAGGGCGACGTCCGCTTCTACCCGTATTTTCCGGCGACCGCGGATCGGCCATGCACCAAGGCATATAAGGCCTATGTGGCGGCCAGCGGCCATTCAGCTTATGCGACCACTCCGTATTCCCGGGTGCGTTCGTTGTACATCCTGTGCGGCTCGCGCTTGAATGCGCCCTCGCAAAAGGCTGCCGAGGATATGGCGATGAAATCCTGCCAGGTCACCCGCGACCGTTACAGGGTCACGACCGGGGGAGCTTGCGAAATCGCGGCCTCAAAGTAGGCAGGCCTCGCTTGCCTACCCTTTGACCGCCAGACTACAAAGCAGGGCATTGCCGCAGTTCGCGTGACGAGAATTCGCGCCGTTGGCGGCAGCTCTGCCTGTGGAGGCCCGATGTTCGCCAAGATCCTGATCGCCAACCGTGGCGAGATCGCCTGCCGGGTGATCCGCACGGCACGCAGGATGGGTGTGCGCAGCGTCGCCGTCTATTCCGACGCCGACGATCGCGCCTTGCATGTCGAAATGGCCGACGAAGCGGTGCATATCGGCGCCTCTACCGCCAACGAAAGCTATCTGCGCGGCGACAAGATCATCGCGGCGGCCTTGGCCACAGGTGCCGAGGCCATCCATCCGGGCTACGGCTTTCTTTCGGAAAACCCTGATTTCGTCGACCAGGTGGTCGCGGCGGGGCTGATCTTCATTGGCCCGTCGGCGGCCTCGATCCGCGCCATGGGACTGAAGGACGCGGCCAAGCGGCTGATGGAAAAGGCCGGCGTGCCTGTCGTTCCGGGCTACCATGGCGAAGCGCAGGAGATCGTGTTGCTCGCCTCCAAGGCGCGCGAGATAGGCTACCCCGTACTGATCAAGGCGCGCGCCGGCGGCGGCGGCAAAGGCATGCGGCGCGTCGAGCATCCCGATGATTTTTCGGAAGCACTGTCGGGCGCGCGGCGCGAGGCGAAAGCCGCGTTCGGTGACGACCGCGTCTTGGTGGAAAAATATGTCGACAAGCCTCGCCACATCGAAGTGCAGGTGTTTGGTGACAATTTCGGCAACGCCGTGCATCTTCACGAACGTGACTGCTCGGCACAGCGCCGCCACCAGAAGGTGATCGAGGAGGCGCCTGCCCCGGGCATGACGCCGGCACTGCGCAAGGCGATGACCGAGGCGGCGGTGAAAGCCGCCAAGGCAATCCACTATTCCGGCGCCGGTACCATCGAGTTCATCGTCGATGCCTCGCAAGGTCTGAAGGCCGACCGTTTCTGGTTCATGGAAATGAACACCCGCCTGCAGGTCGAGCACCCCGTCACCGAAATGGTCACCGGCATCGACCTGGTCGAGTGGCAGTTGCGGGTAGCCTCCGGCGAAAAACTGCCGAAGACCCAGAGCGAGATCGCGCTCTCCGGCCACGCCTTCGAGGCGCGCATCTATGCCGAGGACGCGGCAAGAGGGTTTTTGCCGGCGACCGGCACCTTGCACCATTTGAAATTTCCGCAGCCGGCACCGGAGGGTGCGACCATGCGCGTCGAAACCGGTGTACGCGCTGGCGATGCGATTTCGCCGTTCTACGATCCGATGATCGCCAAGCTGATCGTTCATGGCAAGGACAGACGGACGGCGCTCATCGCGCTTGGCACGGCACTGTCGCAGACCGAAATCGCCGGCTCGACGGTCAACACTGGCTTTCTTGCCGCGCTGGCCGCTGATGCGGATTTTGCGGCGGGCGATGTCGATACCGGCCTGATCGCCAGGCACCAGCAGGCGTTGACGGCGGTTCCGCCGCCGAGCGGTGAGACGATTGCCGCCGCGGCACTTGCCGCGTCCGGTGCGCGCGACTTGCCGTCCTCGGACGATCCCTGGTCGTCACTGGCCGGCTATGCGCATTTCCACGCTGTAGCGCGGAGCACCCTGCTGAAGTTTGGCGAGCAGGAGATCGGCGCGCGCGTGTCGGTGCGGCCGGACGGGCGGTTCGAGGTGGCGCTGGATGCGCCCTATGACAGCGTCAATTCGCGGGATCTCCGCGCGGCGCCTCGCCTCGCCCGCTGGCCGGGCCACGTCACGGTCTTCGATGGCGCCATCGGCTACGGTTTTGCCGTGCCGGATCCGCTGGCCCGAGCCGACGAAGCCGCCGCCGCTTCCGTCAGCCTGCGCGCTCCAATGCCCGGCCTGGTCAAATTGGTGCGTGCAGGCAAAGGCGAGTCCGTGATCAAGGGCCAGCCGCTGCTGATCCTGGAGGCGATGAAGATGGAGCACACCATTGCCGCGCCCCATGACGGGGTTATCGCCGAGATTGCTGCCGAAGGCGCGCAGGTAACCGACGGCACCGTGCTGGTTCGCTTTGTCGAGGAACCTCAGTTGACTGCTGTTTCCCTATCCACGAAGTGATCTCGAACGCGTGACAAAGGCGTCGCCAAAAAAAATGTGGCCGGGTTTGACCCCCGGCCATGTTCGATTACAGCAGCGCGTCTTGCGGCGCCGCGGCCATCACGGTTGGATCGGCGCGTATTTGCCGTCATGCCACTGGTTGATGTCGTAGCTCGCGTTCTTGAGGTCGCCCTTCTCGTCGAAGGTGACCGAGCCGACAACCGTGCTGATCGGCTGGCCGTTCTTTAACGCTTCGGCGACTTTTGCCGGATCGTCGCTGCCGGCGCGTTTGATGCCTTCGGCGAAGGCCTGGATCACCGCATAGGAAAACAGCGTGAAGCCCTCAGGCACGAAGCCGCCGGCCTTGATCTTGGCGATGGCCTCCTTGGCTTCGGGCTTCGCCTGCGGATTCGATGGGAAGACGAACATGGTGCCTTCGCCGGCCGGACCGGCAACCTGCCAGAATTCCGGCGAAGCGATCGAGTCCGGCATGATCAACTGGAACTTGAGGTTCTGCTCCGCCGACTGGCGCAGGATCAGGCCGGCTTCGGGGTGATAGCCGCCGAAATAGACGACGTCGGCTTTCAGCTCCTTGAGCTTGGTAACAAGAGCGGAATAGTCCTTCTCGCCAGCGTTGATGCCCTCGTAGAGGATTTCATTGAGACCGTTCTGGTTCATCGTTGCCTTCACGGCATCGGCCACGCCCTGCCCATAGGCGCTCTTGTCGTGCAGGATGACGACTTTCTTGCCGGCATATTTCTTGGCGATCCAGGGACCGATGAAAGCGCCCTGCGCATCGTCGCGCGTGTAGAGGCGCATGATCGTCGGCCAGCCGGCTTTCGCCGCTGCATCGGTCAACACCGGGTTCGAGGAAGCCGGACTCATCATCAGCGCACCGGCTTCGGCGTAGACAGCGGAGGCCGGGATGCTGGAGCCCGAGCAGGCGTGGCCATCGATGAACTTGACACCGTTGGCGATGATGCGGTTGGCGACCGAAACCGCCTGCTTCGGATCGCACTGGTCATCCTCGATGTCGAGCTTGATCTGGCGGCCGTCGACGCCGCCCGCCGCGTTGATCGCGTCGGCGGCGGCTTGCGCGCCTTGCTTAAACTGATCGCCGATGTTGGCAAGCTGACCGGTCATCGGTCCGACCACCGAAAAGGTGATGTCATCGGCGAAGGCGACCGGCGCGGTCATCATCAGGCCAAATATGGCTGCGCTGAAAATACTGAATTTCTTCATGGTGACACAACTCCTCCACTCTCGCGCGACCATCCCGGCCGCGCCTCTTCCAGAATGGCGGGAGAATTTCATCCTTCACCGGAGCTGTCTAGACGCATCGTCGGCGCTCGATTGGGCCTGTAATGCGCTGTTCCAAAGACAAAGCCGCGCCAGCCTTGTTCCGGCCGGTCGCAGCTTTTCTCATCGAGTTCCCGAGGTATCCCCACCAGGATCCGCTCGCCTTCCCTGTTTGTACGGTTTATGGCGCGGCTCGTCCGCCGTGTTCTTGATCTTGTTGGCCCGGCCGTCTTGCGCGGCCTTGATTTTTCGGGCCCGGCCCTCTGCGCGGCCTTGACCCGAAGCGTCCCTGTCGTGAGGTCAGTACCCCTTGTGAGGTCGATGCCGGCGAATTCAGTGCATCGTCATCCATTCGCGAGCTTCGCGCAGCGCCTTGGCGATCTCGACCTTCGACATGGCGGCAGACAATTCGGAGCGCAGTTCCGCGGCGCGGGCCGAACCCTTGATCGCGGCGATGTTGAACCATTTGTGGGCGGCGACGACGTCGGTCTCGCAATCGCGGCCAGTCGCATACATCATGCCCAACTCGAAAAGAATATCGGCCTGGGCGGTTGCCCCCATGGCGCCGAAGCCGGCTTCAAGCATTTCAAAACGTGCCATTTCAAATCCCCTGTTCTGGCTCCCGAGAGCTGTCTCCGTATGTCCCTCGGTGTCCTTGATTACCGTCGGGGGCGGCCGCTCTTTCGATGCTTTCGAGAATGCCCCGGAGGCTTGAATCCGTCGTTAAATGGCGTGCTTAATTTGAGGAAAACAAAGCTAAAACAAGAGGTAAACACGAAAATTCGTTAAGGATACAAAGCCAGCAATCGCGCCGGTTTGCACAAGATTTGAAGAAAACTTGCGAGGCGCGGATCAAGACTCCGCTAACCACAGAAGACAAAGACGTGTGCGGCCCGTTTCATTTTTCGCCGGCGCGGCCGTTCGGGAGCGGGCAAAAACCCGCAACCCTTCCGTGGCGGCACCGCTTTTGTTTTTCCGGGAGCTGGACTAGCTTACGTTTGCGTAAGGGGCAGACACCCGGGACGGAGCCCGATTGGACTTACCTGAGGGAGGAAAGACATGTTTCGACAAGTGAGCCTGGCCCTCGCGGCCGCAATAATGATGACCGGCGCGGCATGGGCCGATCCGATCGAAGGCAATTGGAAAACGCAAGCCGGATCGACTGCCGCCATTTCGGGTGGCGGCGGGGCATTTTCGATTACGCTCAAATCCGGCAAATTTGCCGGCAAGAACATCGGTTCACTGAAGGTTGCCGGCGACAACAAATATGCCGGCACGATAACCGACCCGGAAACCGACAAGACCTATTCGGGCAAGGCTTCGCTTTCCGGCAGTTCTCTCAAGATGAGCGGCTGCGTGCTCGGCGGGCTGATCTGCAAGAGCCAGACCTGGCACAAGCTCTGATCGTGCCCTTCCTGCCGGGGTGAGCGGGGCCAGTCGGCCCCGTTTTCATGTTATCGGTCTCGCAGCCATGGTGTCGCCATGGGTCGCTGCACTCACAGCGGACCCTCTCAGAGATCATCAACCATTTTTGAACCGCAGATGAACGCCGGGATCAGAGCCGGTTCAGCCGGGGCAAGGCATTGTCATGCGTGTTGAAGGAGACACCGCGCAATGCTTGCCCGCCGCTTCACCATCGTCTGCCTGCTGATGAGTCTGTTCGGCATGTTGTTCGCCGTCCTTGTCGCCGAAGCCGGCCGGCCGTCCCGCTCCTGGGACGTCGCCAGTTCCTGCCGACTCGGTTGCTTGAACCATCTTCACCACTGAAACGACAAAGAGCTGAACCTTTAGAGAAAAGCAAAACGCCAATGAACCGCCTCGCCGCCAACACCCTCAAGACGCTTCGGCTGCTGCCGCGCGCGGCGCTCATCCTGACTGTTCTTTCGGTACCGGTACTGGCCGTGCCGACGATGCGCACCAATGCCGGCTCGACGATCGAGGCGCCTGCGTTGAGGAAGTCAGGCCTCGGCTTTGTGCTGCTGGTTAGCCTGCAGCGCGGTTAGCAGACCGAAAAACGCCGACAGCGCGTATTGAGGCCGCCTTACCCCCTCCCAACCGCGCGTCCAACTCTCTATATTGGGTCATGGAAAAGCGAATCTATCCCCAAGCCATTGAATCGGTGGTCACGCCGGAGCCGTTTGGCCGGCAGAGCTTCAACGACGCCAAGAAGGCGGTCGCCGCCCTACAGGTGCTTTACGACCGCAACACCAAGTTCCTGCGCGATTCATTTACCGCGCTCGCCGCGGGCGGCGACAACAACAAACGCTACCGGGCTTTCTATCCGGAGATCGGCGTCACCACGAGTTCCTTCACGCAAATCGACTCGCGGCAGGCCTATGGCCACATGCCGACGCCGGGGCATTTCTCAACCACCGTCACCCAGCCTGCTCTTTTCGAAAGCTACCTCACCGAACAGCTTCGGCTGATCATGCGCAACCACGGCGTTCCCGTAACGGTTTCGGAATCGACCACTCCCATCCCGCTGCATTTCGCCTTCCTCGAAGGCACGCATGTCGACGGCACTGCTGCCGAGCGCATCAAACGGCCGATCCGTGACCTGTTCGACGTGCCGGATCTCGACGGCACCGACGACCAGATCGCCAACGGCACGTTCGAAGTGGCATTGGGCGAGGCACGGCCGCTGGCGCCGTTCACGGCGCAACGGATCGACTATTCGCTGCACCGGATGTCGCATTATACGGCGACTAGTCCCCAGCATTTCCAGAACTTCGTGCTGTTCACCAACTACCAGTTCTACATCGACGAATTCGTCGCCCGTGCACGCGAATTGATGGCCAATGGCGGTGACGGATATGTCGAGTTCGTCGAGCCGGGCAACATCGTGACCAAAGCAGGGGACGGTGCGCCCGGTGAGGGTGCTGCGCCCCCTCGCCTGCCGCAGATGCCGGCCTATCATCTGAAGAAGCCGAACCATGGCGGCATCACTATGGTCAATATCGGCGTTGGGCCTTCCAACGCCAAGACGATCACCGACCATATCGCGGTGCTCCGGCCGCATGCCTGGGTGATGCTCGGCCATTGCGCCGGCCTGCGCAACACGCAGGCGCTCGGGGATTATGTGCTGGCCCATGCCTATGTACGAGAAGACCATGTCCTCGACGACGATCTTCCGGTCTGGGTGCCGATCCCGCCGCTAGCCGAAATCCAGGTGGCGCTGCAGGAAGCGGTCGCCGAGGTCACCGGGCTTTCCGGATATGATCTCAAGCGCATCATGCGCACTGGCACCGTCGCCACTATCGACAACCGCAATTGGGAGCTGCGCGACCAGCGCGGGCCGGTCCAGCGGCTGTCGCAGTCGCGGGCGATCGCGCTCGACATGGAATCGGCGACGATCGCCGCCAACGGCTTCCGCTTCCGGGTGCCCTATGGCACGCTGCTTTGCGTATCCGACAAGCCGCTGCATGGCGAATTGAAGTTGCCGGGCATGGCGACCGAGTTCTACAAGCGGCAAGTAGCGCAGCACCTGACCATCGGCATCAGGGCGATGGAGAAGCTGGCTGAAATGCCGATGGACCGACTGCATTCGCGCAAACTCAGGAGCTTTTCGGAAACTGCCTTCCAGTAAATGCCGAATCGCATGTGTCGGTCCAGGTCAGGACATTTCGTCATCTTGATTGAGCCGCACTTCTGCCGATAGACAAAGCGATGGCACGTGTTCGGGACATGACGGTTGCGCTGGCATTCGTCGCAATGCTTGCACTCTCGGCCGCGCTGGTGGCCGGGTTCTTCGGATCGCTGCATCCGGCCCTCGATTCCTTTGCTCATTTCCGCGTCCATTTTTCGGTGCTGATGGCGCTTTGCGCGCTGCCGCTGCTCGCCACCTCGTTTCGCCTGCAGGCCGCGGTCGCATTGCTGTTTGCGATAGCCTCCTTTGCCACCACGCAGAATGCCTTGCCGCTTTCGCGGCTATGGCAGGTGCAGGCCGCCTACGAAGCCAAACTCGGTGACGAGCCAGTCTACCGCCTGCTGCAGATGAACCTCAGGTTCAACAATCCAACGCCTGAGAAGGTGCTGTCGCTGATCGGCCGGACCCAGCCTGATGTTATCACCCTCGACGAGGTGTCCGAAACGTGGAAGGCAAAGCTTGGGCTGCTATCCGGCGGCTATCCCTACCGGATCCTCTGCCCATATCCCAATGGCGTGTTCGGCGTTGCGCTGCTGTCCAGACGATCGTTTGGCATAGGCACGGAGCCGCACTGCGACAGCCGCGGCGCGATGGCGATCGCCACGGTCGATTTCGGCGGAACCGACGTCGATGTCGCCGCCATCCACCTCACCTGGCCATGGCCGCACAACCAATCACGGCAGATTGGAGGGTTGTCTGACGAAATCGCCTCGCTTGGCGAGACGTCGATCCTGGCAGGCGACTGCAACGCAGCGCCATGGAGCGCCGCCGTCCGGCGCGTCGCATCGCTTGGCAAGCTGACTGTAATGCCGTCGGTCGGGCCGACCTGGCTCTACAGAAGGCTGCCGGATTTCCTGCGCTTCGCCGGACTGCCGATCGACCAGGTCTTCAGCAAGGGCGCCATTGTTATCCATTCGGCGTCGACCCTTGAGGACACCGGCTCAGACCATCTGCCGGTGCTGGTGGAGTTTTCGCTTCGGTCGGATGAACAAAAGCCGCTCGACGAGCACCAGACGGCGACCGCGCTTGCGGCGCTGCCTGGCGGGACGCGAAGCTGAAAATCCGCAGTCCAATCTCGACCTGGCTTATTACTGGCCCACAAAAGCGCGGATGAGGTGCTCGACAGGGCCGCCGTCGCGATGCTCGTGCGCATCGAAGGCGATCTGCTTTGCCTCGTATTCG
Organism: Mesorhizobium sp. M1169; assembly: GCF_040318345.1. Classification (NCBI taxonomy): domain Bacteria; kingdom Pseudomonadati; phylum Pseudomonadota; class Alphaproteobacteria; order Hyphomicrobiales; family Phyllobacteriaceae; genus Mesorhizobium; species Mesorhizobium sp. M1169. The sequence continues at coordinate 26,282 of NZ_JAMYME010000028.1, forward strand.
GCATAGATGGCATTGATCCGGCGCTTTGCCTCGCGACGTGCCTCGAAACAGTGCGGGTCATCACCGACTGTCAGCCCTCGAACCGACTTTTCGGTGGCCCGCATCATCTGTCTGGCGATGCGGCCATGGGTCTCTTCATGGGCGCGAACGCCAGCGAAGAACCGCTTCCAGCGCTTCTGCAGCGCAGGCGACGTGGCTGAGACTAGTTTGGGATAGGTATAGAAGAGATTGAGCGTCCCGTTGGCCTGGCGCAGGCGGCAGACGCCGTTTTCCCGTTGGGCGTCGAAGGTCCAATCATCGACGCTGTAGCCGGTCTGCGCGATGGCGTGGGTCATGAAGCCGTGCTTCGGCCCACTGCGATCCATGGCCTCGATCAGGGCCGCGCCGGTGGTTCCGGCAATGTTGTAAGTTCGTGTCTTGACCAGCACCTTAGTGCCGGCCAAGGCTGCAGGGGCGAACAATGCCCCGATCGCCACAACGCTCGTCAGAACTGCCAGGCGCATTTTTCCTTCCTCCCTGTCGCCGCAGAAAGGAAACACAGGCAGGCGGTTTATTCAACAATCCTACGGTTGCGCTGCTCCTCATCTTGTTTAGTCCGGAGCAAACCTTGTGACTTACATGTTCTGGTAGACCGGGCCCTCGCCGCCCTGTGGCGGCACCCAATTTATGTTCTGGTTCGGGTCCTTGATATCGCAAGTCTTGCAGTGCACGCAGTTCTGCGCGTTGATGACGAAGCGCACATCCTTGGCCGCAGGATCGGCGGCGGCATTGCCATCCTTGTCGACCCATTCGTAGACGCTGGCCGGGCAGTAACGCGTCGAGGGTCCCGCATAGACGTCATGCTCAGAGCGCTTCTGCAGGTCCATGTCGGCGACGAGCAGATGCACCGGCTCGTTCTCCTCGTGGTTGGTGTTGGACAGGAACACCGACGACAGCCGGTCGAAGGTCAGCACCCCGTCCGGCTTCGGGTAGGCGATCTTCTGGTGCGCGGCGGCCGGTTCCAGCGTCGCATAGTCGGCCCTGCCGTGCTTCATCGTGCCGAAGGGCGAGAAGCCGAACAGCGTGTTCAGCCACATGTCGAGGCCGCCAAGGCCGACGCCGACAATGGTGCCGAAGCGCGACCATAGCGGCTTGACGTTGCGCACTTTCTTCAGGTCCTTGCCGATATCGGTGGCGCGCCAGGCGGCCTCGTAGGAGGCCAGCTCGTCATTGGTGCGGCCGGCGGCTATCGCATCACAGACATGCTCGGCCGCCAGCATTCCGGAGAGCACGGCATTGTGCGAGCCCTTGATGCGCGGCACGTTGACGAAGCCGGCTGCGCAGCCGATCAGCGCACCGCCAGGGAAGGACAGTTTCGGCACCGATTGCCAGCCGCCTTCGGTGATGGCGCGGGCACCATAGCCCAGCCGCTTGGCACCCTCGAAGGTGCCGCGGATCGCCGGATGGGTCTTGAAGCGCTGAAACTCGTCAAAGGGCGACAGATAGGGATTCTTGTAGTTCAGGTGAACGACGAAGCCGACTGCCACCTGGTTGTCCTCGAGATGGTAGAGGAAGGAGCCGCCGCCGGTCTTCAAATCGAGCGGCCAGCCGAAGGAATGCTGGACAAGGCCCGGCCGGTGGTTTTCCGGTTTGATCTGCCAGAGTTCCTTGAGGCCGATGCCGTATTTTCCGGGCTCACGACCGTCGGAAAGGTGGTATTTGGCGATCAGTTGCTTGGCCAGCGAGCCGCGCGCGCCCTCGCCGATCAAGACATATTTGCCCATCAGCGCCATGCCCGGCGCAAAGCCCGGACCGTGCGTGCCGTCCTTCTCGACGCCCATGTCGCCGGTGACGACGCCGGTGACCGCACCGGCCTCGTTGTAGAGCAGGCCGACCGCGGCAAAGCCCGGATAGATCTCGACGCCCAGCGCCTCGGCCTTGGTCGCCAGCCAGCGGCAGACATTGCCGAGCGAGACGATATAATTGCCGTGATTGTTCATCAGCGGCGGCATCAGGATATTGGGCAGACGGAACGAACCGGCGGGGCCGAGAACCAGGAAATGGTCGTCGGTGACCGGTGTCCTGAAGGGATGACCCTCCTCTTCGCGCCAGCCGGGCAGCAGCCGGTCGATGCCGATCGGATCGACGACGGCGCCGGACAGGATGTGCGCGCCGACTTCGCCGCCCTTTTCCAGCACGACGACGGAAAGCTCGGGATTGACCTGCTTGAGACGGATCGCGGCGGCGAGGCCGGCCGGGCCGGCGCCGACGATGACCACGTCGAATTCCATGCTTTCGCGTTCGATATCGCTCATCGATCCCTCACTGGCTCGCTATTCCCGGCATCTTGCTGGCTCACGCGCTGCATAGCGCATCAAATAGCGACGGGAAACCGGCGCGGACGTGACAATACCGATTTCATCAAAAAGTCGCGTCCTGCCGCACAGATTCGCGGTGACGAGCATCAATCTTCAATCCTATTCCGTTTGCACAGATATGTCGCACTGATGTTTTTAATTGTTCGACGGCTTGCTTATCGGCCATACTTCCCGCCATGCGCATATTCGGGCCGGCTGGCTTTTCATCGACGCGCTTTTTTTTCACGCCCGGCCGGTTTTGCCGTGCGGCGCTCTTGGCGCTTCTGCCACTGACGGCCCTCGATGCCCGTGCCGAGCAGCAACTGGTCTGGGCGACCGGCGCCTATTCCTTTTCCGACGAGCGCGGCGGTTTCCGCATCACCGGGGCTTCCGGCATCGGCACGAAAGAGGATCCGCTGGTCATCACCGAAGAGCTGAATTCAGCGACGCCGGTAACGCTGGCCATTCGCACGACAAGGCCGATCCAGCCGTTCGGCAAGGCGGGAGACTTCGCCAATGGTCTGATGTATATGCGCATCGACGTGCTCAACAATAGCGGCCAAGCCTGGGTCGAGTTCCAGTTCGAACTCCAGGAGATCCTCGACCAGCCGAGCGTGTTCGGCGACGGCCTGTCGTTCGACCAGCGCAACAAAACGCCCGAAAATATCTGGTCGAGCAGCTACGCCGATTTCGACCGCAATTTCGAACCGTATGACCGCCTGCTGTTCAAGAACGGCAAGATCGACCCGCTGAAGACCGCCAGCTTCTATTTCCTGATCACCGACTACACGCCGCGCTGGACGTTCTATCTGGTGCAGGATCCGCGCATACCGTCGAGCTGAACTTGCAAATTCAAGCTCCGCGGCCGAATGTGAAACCATGACTGCCGCCCCCCACACTAGCCGAGCCGATCTCGCCGAGCTGCTGGCCTTCTACGCCAGCGCCGGCGTCGACGAGGCACTTGAAGAACAGCCGGTAAACAGGTTTGCAGAAGCCAGGCCGCCGGAGCGGGTGCCTGCGGCGGCCGCTCTGCCGGCCGGTGAAAATGCATCGCCTCATCGCTCGACGAGCGTGTCGCGCGGCGAAATGGGCGAGAGACCGAATACGGCACCGGCAGTGCGAACGTCCCCGGCCATGTCAACGGTGCCCGACGAGGCGCAGGCGGCATTGGCGCGGCAACTGGCGAGATCGGCGGCAAACCTCGACGAGCTTCGCCAGCACATGGCGGCATTCGACGGCTGCAATCTTAAATTCACCGCCAAGAACCTGGTGTTCGCCGACGGCAATCCGACTGCCGCGGTGATGCTGGTCGGCGAAGCGCCGGGCCGCGACGAGGACATAGAGGGCTTGCCGTTGGTCGGCCGCTCGGGCCGGTTGCTCGACCGCATGCTGGCCGCGATCGGTCTTGACCGGACATCTGCCTACATCGCCAACGTGATTCCCTGGCGGCCGCCGGGCAACCGCGCGCCGACGCCGCACGAGACCGAGATCTGCCGGCCGTTCATCGAGCGGCAGATCGAACTGGTCAATCCGAAGGTGCTGGTCAATCTCGGCGGCCCGTCGGCAAAGACCCTGCTCAACACCTCCGAAGGCATATTGCGGCTGCGCGGCAACTGGCGCGTCCACACGACCCCGTCTGGCGTCGCCATTCCCGCCATGCCGACCCTGCATCCGGCCTATTTGTTGAGAACGCCTGCGCACAAGAAGCTGGCGTGGCGGGATTTCCTCGAAGTGAAGGCGAAGTTGCGGGCACTTGGGTAACGGTGCAGAACGCGTCTTCCGTCCTCCCCTTGCGAGGAAGGAAGGGCGGCATCATGATCTCGCAGGTAATTGAAATGCGCCCACTGCCGGCCTAGTCATCTCGTTATGACAGCAGCCCAGATTTCCGCCGGCAGTCTCATTCGCGAATGGCGTACACGCCGGCGCATGAGCCAGCTCGACCTCGCCATGGAGGCCGAGATCTCGCAGCGGCATCTGAGTTTCGTTGAAAGCGGCCGCGCCGCACCCTCGCGTGACATGGTGCTGCATCTGGCGGAGCAGCTTTCGATCCCGCTCAGGCAGCGCAACCAGCTGCTGCTGGCCGCCGGCTTTGCCCCGAGCTTCAGCGAACGACCACTTGACGATGCCTCGATGGCACCGGCGGTGGCGGCGGTCGAGACCGTGCTCAAGGCGCACGAGCCGTTCCCGGCGCTTGCCGTCGACCGGCATTGGAACCTGGTGTCGGCGAACGCCGCCATCGGCCCGTTCCTCGCCAATGTCGCCGACGCCTCCCTGCTGAAGCCGCCGGTCAACGTTTTGCGCCTCAGCCTGCATCCCGGCGGCATCGCGCCGCGCATCGTCAACCTTGCGGAATGGCGGACGCATCTTCTGGAGCGGCTGAAGCGGCAGAACGACGCTGCCGCCGATCCGGTTCTGGTCGAGCTCGAGCGCGAGCTTCGGGCCTATCCGTCCGGCCTTAAAAGCAGCCGGCCGGCGCCGGTCGAACCGAACGCGATTGTCCATCCGCTCAAGCTTGCCCATGGCGACGCGGTGCTGTCGTTCATCAGCACCATCACCGTGTTCGGCACGCCGCTCGACGTGACGCTGGCGGAGCTGGCGATCGAATCTTTTTTCCCCGCCGACGAGCAGACGCGGGCGGTGCTGATGCGGCTGGCGAAAGAGCGGACCGACGCAGCGGGCTGATCACCCTTCCGGCGCGACGGCCTTGCGGGTGCGGGTGCGTTCGAGACCCAGCTGGCGCTCGCGCCAGATGATGAAAATCCCCGCCGCAACCACGATCATGCCGCCGATCAGCATGTTGATCGTGGCGATATCGCCAAAGACCAGATAGCCGACGACGACGCCGAGGATCATCGAAGTGTATTCGAAAGGTGCTACGACGGAAGCCTCGGCATGGCGATAGGCCGAGGTCATCAGAATCTGGCCAAGCCCGCCGCAAAAACCCGCGGCAATCAGAAGCCCCGCCTGTGCTGGCGTCAGCGCCTGCCAGCCGAATGGCAGCGAAAGCAGCGCCATGACGCTCGCGGTTACCGAAAACCACAGCACGATGGTCGCCGTCCGCTCGCTCTGGACGAGGTTGCGAACCAGGAGCATGGCGATGGCCGAGATCGCCGCGGCTATCAGGGCGGCGATGACGCCAAGCACCTCCTGATCGCCAAGGGCAGCGCCCGAACTGAGCAGCGTCAGTTCCGGCCACGAGATGATCAGCACCCCGACCAGGCCGACGGCAACCGCACTCCAGCGATAGATGCGGATGGCTTCGCCGAGGAAGATCGAACTGAACACCACGACCAGCAGCGGCTGCGCGTAGTTCAGTGTGATCGCCTCCGGCAGCGGCAGCCGCGTCAGCGCGAAGAAGCCGAGCCCCATGGCACAGACACCGACGACGCCGCGCGCAATGTGGTTGAGCGGGCGCTTTGTCGAAAAGGCGGTTCCGAGTTTTCCCTGGAAGGCGAGGAAGGCGATGATCGGAAAAATGGCAAAGAAGGAGCGGAAGAAGACGATCTGGCCCGCCGGGACGGTGCCTGCCGCCTTGATGCAGGACGACATGCCGACGAAGACCGCCACCGATACGATCTTGAGCAAGATTCCGGTCAGCGTGCTGTGCTCGCCGGCAAGGTCGCCAACTGCAAGCACTGGCAAATCCGGTCTGGCTGTCACGCCCCTCTTGCTTCCTCGATCGCCGCCCAGATGCACGCCGGCGTTGCCGGCATGTCGATATGCCTGATGCCGTAGGTGCGGTAGTGCGCGTCGGTCACCGCATTGAGCGCGGCAGGCGTCGACCCGATCGTACCCGCCTCCCGCGCGCCCTTGATGAAGGCCACATCCTCGCGACGCAACACAGAGGCGCTCGTTCCGAATTTCGGCGTGACGACGGTCATGGAAGCCTCGCGATGATGCTTGGGAAATGATCGCCTGAAATAGACGTCGCTGCAGTTTTGTCGAGGGAGCGTTTCGTGTAAAGAGCGCAGACTTCAAATTATTTGGACCAGCGGACCCGCCCGCCGCACCCGGATCGACAGGAAAAATCAAGGAATGCGCACAGATACCGGCCAGGTCTTCAAGCTCGAAGACTATCGCCCCAGTGATTATCTCATTCCGGAAACCAGCCTGACTTTCCGCCTTTCGCCTGAAGCAACGCATGTGACCGCCGTGCTGACGGTCGAACGCCGCGACGGGATTGCGGCGTCGGTGCCACTGGTGCTGGATGGCGACGGGCTGACGCTCCGCGGCATCGCCATCGACGGCCAGGAGCCGAGCCCTGCGGATTTTCTCGTCACGCCCGATCAACTGACAATCATCAGCCCCCCTGCGACAAGGCGCTTCCAGCTGAGAATTGAAACCGTGTTGGCGCCGGCGCAGAACGAAGCGCTGATGGGCCTCTATCGCTCGAGCGACGTCTATTGCACGCAATGCGAGGCCGAAGGCTTTCGCCGCATCACTTATTTCCTCGACCGTCCCGACATCCTGTCGGTCTATACGGTGCGTATCGAAGCTGAGCGCAATGAGGCGCCGCTGCTTTTGTCCAACGGCAACCCGGCCGGCAGCGGCGAGCTTGCCGGCGGCTGGCACTATGCGGTCTGGCACGACCCCTTCCCCAAGCCGTCCTATTTGTTTGCGCTGGTGGCGGGCGACCTCGGCAAGATCTCGGACAGTTTTGTCACCCTGTCTGGCCGCAGGGTCGAGCTCGGAATCTATGTCGAACCGGGCAAGGAGAGGCTCGCCGGCTACGCCATGGACGCTTTGAAACGGTCGATGAAATGGGACGAGGAGGCATTCGGCCGCGAATACGACCTCGATGTCTTCAACATCGTCGCCGTGTCCGACTTCAATATGGGCGCAATGGAGAACAAGGGTCTCAACATCTTCAACGACAAATATGTGCTGGCCGACCAGGAAACCGCGACCGACGCCGATTTCGCCAATATCGAGGCCATCATTGCCCATGAGTATTTCCACAATTGGACAGGTAACAGAATCACTTGCCGCGACTGGTTCCAGCTTTGCCTGAAGGAAGGCCTGACCGTTTTCCGCGACCACGAATTCTCCGCCGATCAGCGCTCGCGCGCCGTCAAGCGCATCGCCGAGGTTCGTACGCTGCGCGCCCATCAGTTTCCCGAGGACCAAGGGCCGCTGGCGCATCCGGTCCGGCCTCGCCGCTACCGCGAGATCAACAATTTCTACACGGCGACGGTCTACGAAAAAGGCTCGGAAGTCGTGCGCATGATCCATACCATCCTCGGCGCCGAGACGTTCCGCGCCGGCATGGACCTCTACTTCGAACGTCACGACGGCCAGGCGGCGACGATCGAAGACTTCATCAAAGTGTTCGAAGACGTCTCAGGTCGCGACCTGTCGCAGTTTTCGCTGTGGTATCATCAGGCCGGTACGCCGAACCTGACCGTCAGCTCGGCGTATAATCCGGCGGCGCGAGAATTCACGCTCGAAATCGAGCAGTCGGTGCCGCCAACGCCGTCGGAAAGCCGCAAGCGGCTGATGCACATTCCGCTTGCCTTTGGCCTGGTTGGCGCCGGTGGCGAGGCGATAGCCCACAGCGGCGCCGAAGGGGCGAACGTCGAGGACGGTGTCATCCATATCCGCAAACGCCGCCATGTCGTCAGGTTTTCCGGGATTGCCGAGCGTCCAGCCATGTCGCTCAACCGCGGCTTTTCGGCGCCGGTGACGCTTTCGGTCGAGCAGCGGCCCGACGACCAGTTTTTTCTGGCTGGCCACGACAGCGACGCCTTCTCGCGCTGGCAGTCGTTCAACACGCTTTTGACCGATGCGCTGATTGCAGCCTTCCGCCAGATCCTGGACCACAGGCAACCCGAGTTCAGCGCCCGGCTGACCGGGCTTGCCGGCAAAATAGCCGGCGACGAAGCGCTCGAACCCGCCTATCGGGCACTGGCGCTGGCGCTGCCCGGCGAGGCCGATATCGCCCGCGACATCGGCAAGAACATCGACCCCGACGCCATTTTCGCGGCGCGCGAGGCGCTGGCGGTTGCGATCGCCGAGGCCAACCGCGAGATATTCTCCAAACTTTACGATCGGCTCGCCGACACTGGTCCGTTCAGCCCGGACGCGGCCAGTGCCGGGCGGCGGGCGCTGCGCAATGTCCTGCTGGACTATCTGTGCTTGCTGCCGGGAGGTGCGGAACTCGCCGCCGGGCACTTCCAATCGGCGACCAACATGACCGACCGGGCCGCGGCGTTGACCGTGCTTGCGCACCGTCACCATGGCTCACCGGAGGCGACCAAGGCGCTGGCCGATTTCGAGGCGAAATATGCAACCGATCCGCTGGTCATGGACAAATGGTTCCAGATCCAGGCCAGCGTGCCCGGCCCGCAAACCGTCGACGCGGTGCGCGCCTTGACAGGCCACCCTGCGTTCTCGATGGCCAACCCGAACCGGGTACGGGCACTCATCGGCACGTTTTCCAGCGCCAACCAGACCGGCTTCCATCGCGCCGACGGCCAAGGCTACCGGCTTTTCGTCGAAACGGTGCTGCAGGTCGAAAAACGCAACCCGCAGGTGGCCGCCAGGCTGGCGACGGCGCTCAGGTCGTGGCGCTCGCTCGAACCGGTGCGGCAGGCCAAGGCAAGGGAGGCGTTGCTTTCGATCGCCAATACCGAGAAGCTGTCGGCCGATTTGCGAGACATCGTCGAGCGCACCCTGGCGTAAGCGACCTCCGTTGTCCCCTTGTGGGAAAAAGGGAAGACCCCCCGAAAACCCCGTTATTTTAGTCGATTTTTAATCTTTTTTCGCCGCGCCTCTGGACAAGGCGAATCACCTTTGATTCTTTAGTGACGATTCGGAAGTGCGGCGTTGCCGGATCGTCAAGCGGGACAGAAAATCGGGGAGTGCCATTTATGGCGAAGGCGGACGCGTGGGGCGCGCCCGGTGGGACGGCTTTTGGGCGGCGCGAGGCGCGAAGCGACGGTCTCGCGGGCAATACGCGGCTCATCGCCGAACCTGCCTACCGACGGCTGCTGGCAGCCGAGCCGCTGTTGCGGCGATCGATACCGGCCCTCATTATCATGTTTCTGTTGATCATCGCAGTACTGCGCTTTCTGTCACTGATGAACGAGCGCGACGAGATCGAGCGCGACGCCAAGGCGATCCTTGCGCTGGCCGCCGGCCAACTGGCCAGTTCGATCGCTGCCGATGCGACCATGGGTTCCACGCCCGGCGCGATCCAGGACCTGCTGGAGAGCACCGGTCGTCAGGGCGCGATGGGCCGAAGCCACGTACTGGCGATCACCGATAGCGCCTTCAAGATCATTGCCGTATCGCCGCAGTCGATGCACTGGGAGGGCCGGTCGCTCGATGGCGTCGTACAGGGCGGGCAGCCGCTGTTCATGTTCGGCGACCGCGCCGGGGTGATGGAGGTCAGCATCGGCGGACAGGACTGGTACGCGGCAGTGAGCCTGGCGAACGGCCGAAAGGGTGCCGCGGCAGCGTTCGTGCCGCGGGACGCAGTTTTTGACGCCTGGCGCAAGACGGTCTCACTCAACGTCACGCTGTTCGTGCTGACGGCCGGTGTGCTGATCATCATCCTCTACGCCTATTTCGGCCAGGCGGCGCGCGCCCAGGCCGCCGATCGCATCTATCTCGAAGCCCACCAGCGCATCGACATGGCGCTGGTGCGCGGCCGCTGCGGCCTGTGGGATTGGGACATGGTGCGCGGCAAGATGTACTGGTCGCGCTCGATGTACGACATGCTGGGCTACGAGCCTTGTGACACGATGCTGTCGTTCGGCGAAGTCGATGAAATCATTCATCCCGACGACGGCGATTTGTTCGAACTCGCCAACAGGATCGTCGCACGCGAGATCGACCATATCGACCAGGTGTTCCGGATGCGCCATGCCGACGGGCAATGGGTTTGGATGCGCGCAAGAGCACACGTTATCGACCCGGAAGCGCCGGAGATCCAGCTGATCGGCATCGCCGTCGACGTCACCGAGCAGCGGCATCTGGCGCTGCGCTCCGAAGCGGCGGACCTGCGCCTGAGGACGGCCATCGAAAACATCAACGAATCTTTCGTGCTGTGGGATTCGTCCGAGCGCCTGATCATGTGCAATTCCAAATACCAGCAGGACAACGGCCTGTTGGATCGCGACGTGATGCCGGGCGCTCCGCGCGCCGTTCTGGAGGAACGCATGCTGGCCTTCGCCTCGGAGCGGCGGCTTGCCAACACCAACGGACCGCAGGGAGGCGTGACCTTCGAGCGCCAGCTTGCCGACGGCCGCTGGCTGCAGGTGAACGAGTTGCGGACAAGGGACGGCGGTACCGTCTCTGTCGGCTCCGACATCACCCAGATCAAGCTGCACCAGGAGAAGCTGGTCGACAGCGAGCGCCGGCTGATGGCGACAATCCATGACCTCAGCCTTGCCCGCCGCGCGGAAGAAGAACGGGCGCGTGAGCTCGTCGAACTCAATCGCAAATACATGAAGGAAACCGAGCGCGCCGAAGCGGCAAACCGGGCCAAATCCGAATTCCTGGCCAACATGTCGCACGAGTTGCGCACCCCGCTCAACGCGATCATCGGCTTCTCGGAACTGATGGAGCGGCGGCTGTTCGGGCCGCTGGGCTCGCCGCGCTACGAAGAGTATGCCACCGACATCAACGGCAGCGGCAAATATCTTCTCGGTGTGATCAATGACATCCTCGACATGTCGAAGATCGAGGCCGGCCAGTTCGCCCTGGATCAGGAAGAAATCGATCTCTGCCCGCTCATCAGGGAGACGGTTCGCGTCGTTTCTCTGCAGGCGGCGGAAAAGTCGATCACCGTCGAAACCCGCATCGCCGATTCGCTGACGCTGTTCGCCGACCGCAGGGCGATCAAGCAGATCCTCATCAACCTTCTGTCCAATGCGGTGAAGTTCACCGGGCAAGGCGGCCACATCTCGGTCAGAGCCCGCAGCATTTCCAGCGCGCTGATCCTGACGATCGAGGACAATGGCTGCGGCATCCCGAAGGCGGCGCTGAGCAAGCTCGGGCGGCCATTCGAACAGGTGCAAAACCAGTTCTCCAAGAGCCATGCCGGCTCCGGCCTCGGCCTCGCCATCTCGCGCTCGCTGGCCGAACTTCAGGGTGGCGCCTTGAAGATCCGCTCGACCGAAGGCACCGGCACGATCGTCTCGGTACGCATCCCGATCAAGAAAGCCGCGCAGGCGGTCAAGGCCGCCGCCTGAATGACAAAATAAGTCTCCGGCGGCTCGCACCGCCGGAGCGTTATCAATTCTCACTGCATGCCGTCAGTGCCATCATTGCCCTCGCCGTCCCATTGGCGGTGACCGCCGGGACCCTTCGGCAGTTCGTTCTTCTCGATTTTCCCGTCATTGTCACGGTCGAGCATGGCGAAGACCTTCTTCTGGCGGCTGGTGATGTCATCGGCGGTCAGCGTGCCGTTGCCCTTGGTGTCGTAACGGGCGATGATGCGCCTGGCCATCTGCTCGAAGCGTGCTTTCTCGAGCGCGTCGGCGAGCTGTGCCACGGTCAGCTTGCCGCCATTGTCGGCGACCATCTTCTTCAGCCGCGCGTCCATGGCGTCGGAGAACTGGTCGAAGGTGATGGTGCCGTCATTGTCCTTCATGACCTTGCCGAGGCGCATCATCATGCCGTCGCGCGGCCCGGCCACGGAGTGCTCGTCTGCATAGGCAGCGGTGCCGACGGCGCCGGCCAGGGCTGCGAAAACGAGTGCAAGTCTGGTTGTCTTTCTCATGGTCTTCTCCTGTTGCATCGTCACCCCCGATGCTAGAGCGGCGGACCTTCAATCCCCCGCTCCATCTCTTTGATTGAACATCGGAACCTCCCAAAGCAGGTCGCAATTTTGGGCCCAATGCTCTCGCCCGTACGGCTGGTTGCCGTCACGGTTGTTTCACACGAAGCAGAAGGTCGAAATCCTTTCTGACCTTCTGCGACGTCTCCTTGAGGTGCGCTTCAAGCACCCCGAAATCCGGCAGGTCGGTGACCGCAAGAAGCAGATCGGAAAGCCCTGGCGGAACGTCGTCGCGTTCGAACGCGCCGGTGAGGCAAAGCCGTATCATCTGGGTCAGCGCCAGATAGAGCGAATAGGCATCCACCAGTTCCTGCCTGACCTGGGCGTTGGCGAAATCCGGCGCCAGGCGCGACAGGACCTCAGCCGTGCCGGTGGCCCTGCGGCCTGCCTCGATCTTTCCGGTGATCAGCGCAACCTGGGCAATGAATTCGAGATCGATGAGGCCGCCCGGGATCAACTTGATGTCCCAGGGATCGCGCGGCGGCTTCTCCTTGTCGACCATGGCGCGCATCTCGGATGCCTCGGCCATCACCTTGGCTGGATCGCGCGGCAAAGCGAGCACTGCGGCAACGTCCCCTTCGACCTCGCGGCAGAGCTCGGCATCGCCGCCGATCGTGCGGGCCCGCGCCAGCGCCATGTGCTCCCATGTCCAGGCGTCCTGGCGCTGATACTTCTTGAAGGCGTCGACATGAGTAGCCACCGGCCCCTTGTTGCCGGACGGCCGCAGGCGAAGGTCGAGCTCGTAGAGCACGCCCTCGGCGGTCGGCGCGGAAACGGCGGCGATCAGCCGCTGTGTCAGCCGGCTGTAGTAATGCGACGGGGCAAGCGGCTTGTCGCCGTCGGACTCCTCCGCATCGGCGTCGTGATCGTAGAGCAGGATGAGGTCGACGTCGGAGCCCGCCGTCAGTTCGCGGCTGCCGAGCTTGCCCATGCCGAGCAGCGCGACCCGGCCGCCGGCAATATAGCCATGACGCAAAGCGAATTCCGCCATCACCGCCTGCAATGCCGCCTCGATGGTCAGGTCGGCGAGATCGGAAAAAGCGCGGCCGGCGCACGGCGGATCGATCGACCCGGCAAGCAGCCTGACGCCGATCAGGAATTTTTGCTCCGAAGCAAAGATGCGCAGCCGGTCGAGCACGTCTTCATAGGCTCTGTCGCCTTCGAGGAAGGCGGCAAGGCGCGCCGACAGATAGGCGCGGTTTGGCAGTTCGCTCAGCAGCGCCGGATCGAGCAGCCCATCGAAGACATGCGGCCGGCGCGTGATGATGGCGGCCAGCCGCGGTGCCGCGCCCATGATAGTCGCCATCAGCTTCAGCAAAGCCGGATTCGACTGCAGCAGCGAAAACAGCTGGATGCCGGCAGGCAGGCCGGCAAGGAATTCGTCGAAGCGGATCACTGCCTCGTCCGCCCGCCGCGTCTGGCCGAAGGCTCGCAGCAGCGCCGGCGTCAGTTCGGTCAGCCGCTCGCGCGCTTCCGCCGACCTGGTGACGCGGTAGCGGCCGAAGTGCCAGCCGCGGATAACCCGGCAGATGTCGCTCGGCCGCTGGAAGCCGAGCCGCTGCAAGGTCTGCAAGGTATCGGGATCGTCGACGTCGCCGGTAAATACCAGATTGCCGATGCCGGCCGAAAGCTCCGGCGCGGTCTCGAACAGCGCTGCATAGTGGCGCTCGACCTGGTGCAGCGCCGCGCGGAACGTTTCGGCAAAGCCTGCCGCATCGGCAAAGCCCAGCATGCGGGCGACGCGCTCCAGCCCCTCTTCGTCCTCCGGCAGGATATGCGTCTGCTGGTCGGCAACCATCTGGATGGCATGTTCGACGCGGCGCAGGAACCAGTATTGCCTGGTGAGCGCATCGCGCGCGTCGGCGGTGATCCAGCCGCGCGCGGCGAGCTCGCCGAGCATCGGCACGGTCTCGCGGCCGCGCAGTTCGGGAAAGCGGCCGCCGGCGATGAGTTGCTGGGTCTGGACGAAGAACTCGATCTCGCGGATGCCGCCGCGGCCGAGCTTGACGTTGTGGCCTTTGACCGCGACCTCGCCATGGCCCTTGTGAGCGTGGATCTGGCGCTTGATCGAATGGACGTCGGCAATCGCCGCGTAGTCCATGTATTTGCGCCAGATATAGGGCTGCAGTTCCTTCAGGAACGCGGCGCCGGCGGCAACATCGCCGGCCACCGGGCGCGCCTTGATCATGGCGGCGCGCTCCCAGTTCTGGCCGCGCGCCTCATAGTAGCGCAGCGCCGCCTCGACCGGGATCGCCAGCGGCGTCGAGCCGGGGTCGGGACGAAGCCTGAGATCGGTGCGGAAGACGTAACCGTGCTCGGTGCGGTCCTGGAGGATGCGGACCAGCCGGCGTGTCAGCCGCGAAAACAGCTCGGTTGCATCGAGCGGATCGACGACGGCAGGCGCATCGGGGTCGAAGAAGGCGATGAGGTCGATGTCGGAGGAGAAGTTCAGCTCATGCGCGCCGAGCTTGCCCATGCCGAGCAGGATCCAGCCCGAGCGTCGCGCCGGATTTTTGGCATCCGGCAATCGGAGCTTGCCTTGCTCATGCGCGTCGCGGAGCAGGAAATCGACAGCCGCACGCGTGCAGGCGTCGCCAAGGTCGCTCAGTCGCCGCACCGTCAGCGAGGTCTCGGCTTCGCCGGCGAGATCGGCCAAGGCGATCAGGAAATGCGCCTCCGCCTTGCATTGGCGCAGCTCCATCATCAGGCTGCTTTCGGAGACGGCCTCTGCGCGTGATGCCTTGTCGACCACGGCGCCGATCGATGACAGCCGCGCCTCGATGGTCTCGTTGAAAAGCGCATCGAGTATCCGCGGCCGGCGGCGCGCGGTATCGCGCAGGAACGGCGACAGGTCGAACACGGCGGCGAGGAAATCCTGGACGACCCCCTTGCCGGCGAGAAATTTCGCCAGTCGCGGCAGTTCCTTTTGCCGCGCGGCGTCGGCGATCTCCGACAATTCCTGCCTGGCGCGGCTTGCATCCAGCGGAACGAGCTCTACCGCCGGCTTCAACAGCCAGTCCGTTTCGAGGCGTCGCACTGCCATCCTCGCTACCATCAGCGATCCTCCCGCCCGGGAAAACTCATGACGACCGACAATCCGGGATTGCCGGGCAGAAGCTCAAGCCGTCCATTGTGGAATGTCATGATGGCCTTGGCGAGACTCAAGCCAAGGCCGGATCCCGGCTGCGAGCGGCTCTTTTCCAGCCGCACGAAGCGTTCGGTCACCCTGGCACGGTCGACATCGTCGGGAATGCCCTGGCCGTTGTCGGAGACGGCGAGTCTGATCTCGCTACCGACACGCTCCAGCGTCACGCGAACCATAGGCCTGGAGGTCGAGTCGGTCGAATATTTGATCGCGTTGTCGACGATGTTGGACAGCGCCTGGCCAATCAGCTCGCGATTGCCGTTGACGGCGAAGGAACCTTGCACCGAAGTTTCGAGCGTCACGCCCGCCTCCTCCGCTACCGGCTCGTAGAGTTCGACGACGTCGTGCACGGCAGCGGCCAAATCAACCCTGGTGGTGCTTTCCGAGGAATAGCCGGCTTCCAGTCGCGAGATCATCAGGATGGCGTTGAAGGTCTTTATCAGCTGATCGGATTCGGCGATCGTTCCTTCCAGCGCCTGCCGGTAGTCGCTGGTGTTGTGCTTGCCGGAAAGCGTCGCCTCGGCGCGATTGCGCAGCCTGGTCAGCGGCGTCTTCAGGTCGTGGGCGATGTTGTCGGAGACCTGCTTCAGGCCCTCGTTCAGCGTGGCGATCCTGGCCAGCATGGAATTGAGGTTTTCCGACAGCCGGTCGAACTCGTCGCCGGCGCCGGTGACCGGCAGCCGGCCGGAAAGATCGCCGCCCATGATACGGCGGCTCGCCTCGGACACGCTGTCGATGCGCTTCAGCGCCGCGCGCCCGACGAAGAACCAGATCAGAAGCCCACCGACGCCCATCATGCCGAGCGCCAGCATCAAGGCGCGGCGAATGACGGCGCGGAAGCGCTCCGGCTCGCCGAGGTCGCGGCCGACCAGCATGATCATCTGGTTGGGCAGGCGCAGCACCAGGGCAATGGCGTTGTGGCCTTTCTCGCCTTCGGCCTGGACTTCGCTCTGGGCGGGCTCGTTCGGGTCGGAGATCGGGTTGCGCTGCCGCTCGAGCTCGCCCTCGCCGAAGCGGCGGTAGGAGAACGGTTCGGTGGTCCAGCCCTCGGCCTCGATCACGCCCGGCTCCAGGCTCTGCACGTTTCCGGTCAGGATCTGGCCGTTGGCATCGGCGATCAGATAGAGATTGGCGCCGGGCTGGCGGGAGCGCTGCTCGACGACGCGGACCAGCAGCGGCAGGCCGCCGCGCTGATAGGCGCGGGCGAGGCCGAGCACCTCGTCGTTGATCGTCTCCTGCGTCTGGGCGGTCAGCATGCGCGCCGAGAGCGAGGTCATGTACAAGACCAGCAACACCGCGCACAGCGCAAAAAGCAGAAGATAAAGCGCTGAAAGCCGCGCTGCCGTCGTCTTCATGATGGCCGGCACGGAAAGAGCCATGGGGTTCTAGCCGCTTTTCAGCATGTAGCCGGCGCCGCGAACCGTGTGCAGGATCGGCTTGTCGAAGCCCTTCTCGATCTTGCCCCGCAGCCGCGAGATATGAACGTCGATGACGTTGGTCTGCGGATCGAAATGGTAGTCCCAGACATTCTCGAGCAGCATGGTGCGCGTCACCACCTGGCCGGCATGGCGCATCAGATATTCGAGCAGGCGGAACTCGCGCGGCTGCAGCGTTATCTCGCGCCCGGCGCGGCGCACCGAGTGCGACAGCCGGTCGAGTTCGAGATCACCGACCCGGTAGACGGTTTCGGCTTCCCTGGCGCTAGCGCGGCGGTTCAGCACCTCGACGCGGGCGAGCAGTTCGGAAAAGGCGTAGGGCTTGGTCAGATAGTCGTCGCCGCCGGCCCGCAGACCGGTGACCCGGTCGTCGACTTCGCCGAGCGCCGACAGGATCAGCACGGGCGTCGTATTGCCTCGGGACCTGAGCCCGGCAATGACGGACAGGCCGTCGCGGCGCGGCATCATGCGATCAACGACCATGACGTCATAGTCGCCGGAATCGGCGAGCGCGAAGCCGGTTTCGCCGTCGCCGGCGACATGGGCGGTATGGCCGGCCTCGGCGAACGCCTTCTGCAGGTAGTCGGCTGCCTCGCGATCGTCTTCTATGACGAGAATCTTCATAGAACCGTTATACGCGATTTCGCTGGAAGATTGAGTGGCCGGCATATGCATCGTGGCCTTCTCCATGGCGTATCGCGAACAAAGTGATTCAGGGATACGCGGTAAGTCTTTGTTTTAGCATGTCGTAGCCTAAAACCGCTTCACGCCTTGAGCGGCATGTTCGAGCGGCAGCGGGCGATGGGAGGCCCGCTGCCGCTGGGGCGGAACACGATGACTGACGAACGTATTCAGGCCCCGTGCTTTCCCGTGCGGCGGCTCGGGGGTGTTGAAAACCGCCGCACCGGAAAAGTCGACCACTAGAGCGCCGCGCGTCCTCTTGGACGCGCAAAGGACGCTCTAGCACCTTGAATCGGCGCATGAGCCTTTCCGAAAACGGAATACGTGTTCGGGGTCATGCGCTCAGCCCTTGGCGACAGGCAGTGCGACGAAGCGGTTGCTGTCGTCGCGGGTGATCTGCATCAGCACCGCCTTGCGGCCGGACTTCACCGCGTCGGCCATCGCCTTGTCGACGTCGCCGGCGCCGTTCACTTCCGCCGAATTGACGGAGGTGATGACGTCGCCGGGCTGGATGCCGCGATCGGCGGCATCGCTGTCGGGGTCGACATCGGTCACCACAAGGCCCTTGCCATTGTCAGACTTGGTGACGGTCAGGCCGAGATCGGCGAGCGTGTCGGTCTTCGGCGCGGGGGCAGGCTGCTGGTCGGCCGAGGCCTGCTTGTCGCTCGACGGCAGCTTGCCGAGATCGACCTTGACCGCCTCGCTCTTGCCGTTGCGCCACACCGTCACATCGACAGATTTGCCGGGCGGGTAAGCGCCAATCAGGCGGGCGAGTTCCTTCGGCGAAGCAACGTCCTTGCCGTCCACCTGGGTGATCACGTCACCGGCGGTGATGCCGGCCTTCTTGCCGGGACCGTTGTCCTGCGCGCTGGCAACGAGCGCGCCCTTGCCGGACCCAAGGCCAAGCGACTCGGCGATTTCGGGGGTGACCGGCTGGATCTCGACACCGAGCCAGCCGCGCTGCACGGTGCCGTTCTTCATCAGATCCTGCACGACCTGCTTGGCGGTCGAAGCGGGAATATCGAAGGCAATGCCGACGCTGCCGCCCGAGGGCGAGAAGATCGCGGTGTTGATGCCGACAACCTGGCCGTTGAGGTTAAAGGTCGGGCCGCCCGAATTGCCGCGGTTCACCGAGGCGTCGATCTGGATGAAGTCGTCATAGGGACCGGCGCCGATATCGCGGCCGCGGGCCGAAACGATGCCTGCGGTAACCGTGCCGCCGAGGCCGAACGGATTGCCGACAGCCACCACCCAGTCGCCGACGCGAACCTTGGAATCATCGGCGAAGTCGACATAGGTGAACTTGTTGCCGTCATCGACCTTGAGCACGGCAAGATCGGTGC
This sequence comes from Mesorhizobium sp. M1169, assembly GCF_040318345.1. NCBI lineage: Bacteria > Pseudomonadati > Pseudomonadota > Alphaproteobacteria > Hyphomicrobiales > Phyllobacteriaceae > Mesorhizobium > Mesorhizobium sp. M1169. Next base: position 45,007 of record NZ_JAMYME010000028.1, read on the forward strand.
GCGGATCGGTGCCGATCAGCTTGGCGTCGAGTTCCTTGCCGTCATTGGTCACCACGGTGAAGGCGGTGCCCTCCTCGACGACATGGTTGTTGGTGACGAGATAGCCGTCATCGGAGATGAAGAAACCGGACCCTTGCGCCACTGGCCGCGGCTGGTCGTTGTTGCGGTCACGGTGTCCAAAACGGCGCATTCCGTTCGGGCCCTGATCGCCGCCTTGATCGCCAAAGCCGCGAAATTCGCGGAAGAACCGGCGCAGCTGCGGGTTGTCGGGAAGATTGCCTAAGCCGTCCTCGTCGTCCATCTGGCCGGAACCGTTATCGGCCGTCGGCTGGATCTTGGCCTTGACGCGCACGCTGACGACCGCCGGCGAAACGCGCTCGACCACATCGGCGAAGCTCGGGACCTGCGGTGCCTCGACACGCACGGCGTCGGCCAGCACCGGGGCTGTCCCGGTGGCAACAGCACCAAAGCCGATCGCGCCGGCAATGGCCAGGGATGCGGCTGCGGCCAAAAGGCGTTTGCGGGTGCGTAGATATGAATTGGGGGCAACATTCATGGTTATCGTATCCTCTTTTCAAGGGACGCCCCTTGATTGGCATCCTCGACAAAGGAAATAGAGGGCCGCACATTACGGCGCCATTTCCGGTACATGAAACTTTCGTAATGTATCGATCAATCGCGGCGGAGCATCTTGTCCAGCGCCGCCTGTTCCTCGGCAGTTAATGCAGCGGTCACCGTCGAACGGCGCGAGCGGGCGGCCAGCAGGATGAATGTCCCGCCAACGAGCAGCAGAAGAACTGGCGTCCCCCAGAGCAAAACATTGCGCAGATTGAAGCGTGGCTTCAGCAGCACGAATTCGCCGTAGCGCGAAACGACATAGTCCATCACCTGCCGGTCGGTATCGCCGGCGACCAGGCGCTGGCGCACAAGGACGCGCAGGTCGCGGGCGAGGTCGGCATCGGACTCGTCGATCGACTGGTTCTGGCAGACCATGCAGCGCAGGCCTTCCGACAATGCGCGCGCCCTCGCCTCGAGTGCCGGGTCGGCCAGCACCTCGTCCGGCTTGACGGCCTGCGCGGCGCCGGCGAACAACAGCGCCAGCAGCAGGACCAGCGAGGCCAGCGTGGCCCTTTTCATTGCAGGCTCGCCGATGGCACGCCGGCCGCAGCCTTGCGGCGCGACGGTGCGCCGACGCGCAGGCGGCGGTCGAGCAGCGACATCGCCGCGCCCGCCATCATCACCAGTCCGCCACCCCAGATCAGCGTCACCAGCGGCTTCCACCACAGACGAACGACCACAGAGCCATCGCTGCCCTCGTCGCCAAGCGAAAGATAGAGCTGGCTGAAGCCGATCGTCCTGATGCCGGATTCGGTCGTGGTCATCTGGCGCACCGGATATGAGCGCTTGGCCGAGGTGATCTCGCCTGCGACGCTGCCGTCGGCGCCAAGCAGGGTGAAGCGGCCGCGATCCTCACTGTAGTTAGGCCCCTGGGCCGGGTAGAGCCCCTCGAAGCGCAGCTTGTGGCCGGACAGTTCGACGGTCTCGCCGGCATGCATCGACAGGATTTTTTCGGTGCCGAAACAAAGCGTGCCGACAATGCCGAGCGTTGTCAGCCCGAGGCCGAGATGCGCAAGCGCTGTGCCGAAGACCGAGCGCGGCAGGCCGGCGAAGCGCCTGAGCATGGTGGCGGGCGCGACGGTGCCGAAGCCGGATTTGACGGCGAGATCGGTGAGCGCGCCGCAGATCAGCCAGAAGGCAAGGCCGACACCGAGTGCCGCCAACACCGAAGCGCCATCGATGAACAGGGCCGTCACCAGCACGGCGAGCAGCGCCGCCGCGAAAGCCGCCATCAGGCGCTGGGCGACCGCGAAAATGTCACCGCGCTTCCAGGCGAGGAGCGGCCCGAACGGCACGACGACCAAGAGCGGCACCATCAGCGGGCCGAATGTCAGGTTGAAGAACGGCGCGCCGACCGAAATCTTGTCGGCAGACAGGGCTTCGACCACGAGCGGGTAGAGCGTGCCGACCAGCACGGTGGCGGTGGCGGTGGTCAGGAACAGATTGTTCAGGACCAGCGCGCCTTCGCGCGAGATCGGGTGAAACAGGCCGCCGGCCGTCAGCCGGGAGGCGCGCAAGGCAAACAGCGCCAGCGAGCCGCCGATGAACAGCGTCAGGATGCAGAGGATGAACACGCCACGCGTCGGATCGGTGGCGAATGCGTGCACCGAGGTCAGCACGCCGGAGCGCACCAGGAAGGTGCCGAGCAGCGACAGTGAGAAGGTCAGGATCGCCAGAAGCAGCGTCCAGATCTTCAGCGCCGAGCGCTTTTCCATGACGATCGCCGAATGCAGCAGCGCCGTGCCCGCCAGCCACGGCATGAAGGATGCGTTCTCGACCGGATCCCAGAACCAGAAGCCGCCCCAGCCGAGCTCGTAATAGGCCCAGTAGGAGCCCATGGCGATGCCGCCGGTGAGGAACATCCAGGCAACCAATGTCCACGGCCTTACCCAGCGCGCCCACGAAGCGTCAATGCGGCCCTCGATGAGGGCAGCGACAGAGAAGGAAAAGCAGATCGAGAAACCGACATAGCCGAGATAAAGCAGCGGCGGATGGATGGCGAGGCCGAGGTCCTGCAGGATCGGGTTGAGATCGCGGCCCTCGATAGGCGCCGGATTGAGCCTGACGAACGGGTTCGACGTCGTCAGGATGAACAGGAAGAAAGTGGCGCCGATCGCTCCCTGCACGGCAAGCACATTGGCCCGGAGCGTCGCCGGAAGATTGCCGCCGAAGACGGCGACGAGCGCGCCGAAGAAGGTCAGGATCAGCACCCAGAGCAGCATCGAACCTTCGTGATTGCCCCAGGTTCCGGTGATCTTGTAGATCAGCGGCTGCAGCGAATGCGAGTTCTCCCAGACGCTCTCAACCGAGAAGTCGGAGCCGGCGTAGGCGGTTGCCAGCGCCACGAAAGACAGCGCCGTCAAGGCAAAGCCGGTCAGCGCGGCCGGTGCGCCGACGGCCATCATCTTGTGGTTGCCGGTGCGCGCACCGAACAGCGGCACCATCGTCTGCACCAGGGCCAGCGCAAACGCCAGGACCAGGGCGAAATGTCCGGTTTCAACCATTGTCACCGCACCCGCTAGTCACTCTTGCTCTCCTGCCATACGCCCTTGGCCTTGAGGCCGTCGGCCACTTCCTTGGGCATATAGGTCTCGTCATGCTTGGCCAGCACGCTGTCGGCGACAAAGATTCCGTCAGGGCCAAACGAGCCTTCGGTGATCACGCCCTGCCCTTCGCGGAAGAGGTCGGGAAGAATGCCGGTATAGGTGACCTTGACGTCCTTCTGGTTGTCGGTCACCGAAAAGGCGACGGTGGCGCCTTGGCCACGCTCGACCGTGCCTTTTTCGACGAGACCGCCGAGCCTGATCCGCTGGCCCGGCTGAAGGCTGGCGGTGGCCAGATCGGCCGGCATATAGAAATAGGAGGCCTTCTGGCCAAGCGCATAGAAGGTCAGCCCGGTGGCAACACCGAGAAACCCCAGCCCCGCTGCGATCACCGACAGTCGTTTCTGCTTGCGCGTCATCGTCTACTCCGTCGCCGTCACGCCAAGCGAGGCGGCAAAGGCGGTGAATTTCCTGGCCTGGTCACTGTCCGCGCCAAAGACGGCGATACCGCGATTGAGCGCGTCACGTGCCTGATCTGTCTTGCCCAGCACGGCATAGGAACGAACGAGCTGCATCCACCCTTCCTCGTCGCGCGGATTTTGCCGAAGCCTTTCGTCGAGGCCGGCAACCATGGTGCTGATCATGGCTTGCCGGTCCTGCGGCGACATCGAGGAGGCAGCATCGATATCCTCGGCGGTCGGCCCTTTCGCAGGCGCCTCCGAAGCGACGCTGCGGGCGGCGGATTCGGCCAGCGCCTGCTCGACGGCGCCGCGCCACGGCGAGCCCTGCGGCAAGGCGGCAAGCATCTTTTGCCAGGCCGCCGTGGCTTCAGCTATGCGGCCTTCCTGTGCCATGCCCATGGCGAGATAGAACGCGGCCTTCGGATTGGCCGGATCGAGCTTCAACGCCGCCTCGAGAGCCGCCTGCGCTTCGGCGGAGACAATGCCGCCGGCCGCATTGGCGATCGCCTCGCCAAGACCCGCCTGGCGGGCGGCGCTGTCGCCGTCGAGGCGGATGGCGTTGCGATAGGCGGTCACCGCATCGGCGTATCGCTGCATGCGCAGATAGACCGGCGCCAGCACGTCCCAGCCGCGGCCATCGGATGGGTTGGCCGCCAGGTGCGCCTCGGCGCGGGCTATCAGCTCGTCGACCGAGCTGTCGGCAGGGTTCTTGGCCAGGCGTTCGCTGAGCGGCTGCGACGGCAGGTCGGGTGAGCCGAGTTGGCCATAGAGGCCCCAGCTGACCAGCGGAACCAGCAGCACGGCCGCCGTCGCCACCAGCCTTGTCGACCGCGACGGCTGCGTCGCCGTCTCGTCGGGGTGGCCGGCATTGCTCAGGCGAAGGATGCGGCGGGCGATTTCGGCGCGTGCCTCTTCGGCCTCCATTGGCCGGATCAGGCCACGCGCCATATCGCGGTCAAGCTCGGCCAGCTGGTCGCGATAGACTTCAAGGTCGTGATCGCCGGCAGCGGACGCGTTCTTCGATCCGCCGGCCAACGGCAGCAGCACCGCCAAGCTTGCGCCCAGCGTCAGGAGTGCGGCTATGACCCAAAACAGCATGGCTCTTCCAATAGAACGAGACCCTTGCCCTGCCAACACAAGCGTGCTGCGACGCTTTGGCGGGGCCGCTCCGATCGATAATGCATGTCGCGCAAAAGTGTGCAGCGGTTTTGCGATAACGACCATGCATCAAAACAAGAACCTATAGCGCGTCGCATGACGCCGGTCGAACGCGACGCGCTTTAGTGCCGGACCGGTATCGGCGGATCGACGACCGGCCAGCTACGTCAGCGGCGTCCAGCTGCCGTCGGCATTGCGGCAGGCGGTCCCGCGCGCGGTGGCGCCGGCGGTGCCGGTAAACACCGTATGGGTGTATTGCCGGCAGTCCTGCGAGCCGACGCGATAGGGCTGGGCGGCGACCACTTCGCCGCGATGGGCCGAACTGTCGCTCTTCCAAGCCACTTTCTGGCCGCTCGCCGTGTATTCAAGCGCCTTGTATTCCGCCTCGAGCGCGCTGCGCTTCTCGGTCTCGCTCAGGCCGGCGCCGATAGAGCCGCCGACGAGGCCGCCGCCCATGGCGGAGATGATCGTCGTCGCCACCTTGGCGCCGCTGGGCGTCGCGGCCGGCGTCACCGTAACGGCCGGGCCCTTGCCGAGCGTCGTGCAGCCGGAGACGGCGAGCAGGGCGGAAACGAGCGCGACGCGAATCTTCATGCCAATACCGGCTTTCTTGAGCTGGACCGCCGCGCTGTCAGCAGCTGGCGCGGCCATAATGTCGATGTTTGTCGGAAATTTGGCCGCAGCCAGCCACCTGGAAAAGCAATCTGGAAAAGCATTACTGAAGGCTCCGCAATCGAACCATCGCCTTCAATCCACCCATGATGGATCGTTCCAGCGCCAGAGAGCCTCCATACTCGTTGACAAGGTCGGCGACAATGGCAAGTCCGAGCCCGCTGCCCGGTTTTGTCTCGTCGAGCCGCCGGCCGCGCTGCAACACCTCGCGCGCCTTGTCGTCGGGAATGCCGGGGCCGTCATCCTCGATGCTGATCTCGAACAGGTTGGCTGCGCCTTCCGTGCCAGCGCCACCTTTGCTGGAGATTGGCTTGACCGAAACGGCGACCGCGCTCCTTGCCCATTTCATCGCATTGTCGAGCAGATTGCCGAGCAGCTCCTCCAGGTCCTCGCGTTCGCCGGCAAAGACGATGTCGGTGGCCGGCAGCGACAGCGACAGCGCCGTCTGCGGGTTGAGCTTTTGCAGCACCCGAACCATGCGCTGGACCAGCGGCGCCACCGGCGTACGGTAGACGACGCTGTCGCGCTGCGCGGCGACGCGAGCACGTTGCAGATAATGGTCCACTTGCTTTTGCATGGAAGCGGCCTGCTCGGCGATCAGCTGGCCCTTGGCGCCACCCAGCGCCCGTCCCTCGTTGAGCAGCACGGCAAGCGGCGTCTTCAGCGAGTGCGCGAGGTTGCCGACCTGCGTGCGCGACCGCTCGACGATGCGCCTGTTGTTCTCGATCAGCGCATTGGTCTCGTTGGCGAGCGGCTCGATCTCGGCCGGGAAACGGCCGTCTAGGCGCTGCGCCGTTCCTTCGCGCACCATGGCAAGCGCATTCCTGACCCGGCGCAGCGGCTGCAGGCCGAGCAGGATGGCAATCGCATTGATGGCGATCATGCCGACGCCGAACAGCGACAGATAGGTCAAAAGACGCCGCTGGAAGGTGGCGATTTCCTGCTCGAGCTCGGTCTGGTTGCCCATGACGCGGAAGCGCGCGGCGCGGTTTTTCGCATCGAGCACGAACTCGCTCTCGAACACCTCCAACTGCTCGCCTTCGATGCCGTCCGCTGAATAGCTGCGCTGGAAGCTGGCATTGAAGGGCACCTCGGCAACGCTTGGCGACGGGATCGCCTTGGTCATCGACGACGAATGGAGATCGCCGTGCACGCCTTCCGAGGCAGGCTCGACCGACCAGTACCAGCCGGAATTCGGTTCCGAGAACCTCAAATCACCAAGGTCGGGGGCGCCGGTCAACTGGCCGCTTTCAGAAACGCCGACCGAGCCGATCAGGTTGAACAGATGCGCCGAAAGCAGGCTGTCGAAACCGCGCTCGCTGGCCTGGCGATAGAGCGTGGTGATCAAGGTGAAGATGACGACCAGAGTGAGGATCGCCCAGACCGTGGAAAAGGCGATGACGCGAAACGCCACCGAACGCGGCCATGACCGCAGCGACGGCGTGTTCGAGACGGCGGGTTTTGTAGGCAGCGGTTCCGCGTTACGCCTCCGGCTTACGCATGCGGTAGCCCATGCCGCGAACAGTTTCGATCATGTCGATGCCCATCTTCTTGCGAAGCCGTCCGACAAAGACCTCGATCGTGTTGGAATCGCGGTCGAAATCCTGGTCGTAGAGATGCTCGACCAGCTCGGTCCGGGACACCACCTCGCCCATGTGGTGCATCAAATAGGCAAGCAAGCGGAATTCGTGCGAGGTCAGCTTCAGCGGCACGCCGTCGACGTCGGCCTTGGAGGCCTTGGTGTCGAGGCGGAGCGGCCCGCAGGTCAGCTCGGACGAAGCGTGCCCGGCAGCACGCCGGATCAAGGCCCGCACCCTGGCCAGGATTTCCTCGATGTGGAAGGGTTTGGTGACGTAGTCGTCGGCGCCGGCGTCGATGCCGGCAACCTTGTCGCTCCAGCGGTCGCGTGCCGTCAGGATCAGCACCGGCATCTTGCGGCCGCCGCGCCGCCATCGCTCGACCACGCTGATGCCGTCCATCTGCGGCAGGCCGATGTCGAGCACCACGGCATCGTAGGGCTCGGTGTCGCCGAGAAAGTGCCCTTCCCCGCCGTCGAAAGCGCGGTCGACGACATAGCCGGCATCGACCAGCGCGTCGCCGATCTGCCGGTTGAGATCCTTGTCATCTTCGACGACGAGTACGCGCATGCGGAAGGCCTGTTGAAGCTGTTCAGATATAGGCCGATTCCGGCAGACTGGGAAACGGCACGGTTCAGTTCAGCGGAACGACGATCTCCGAGCGACGCGGACGCTGCCCTTCCTTGCCCGGAACCAGCACGACGATGACGCAGACCGGCTGGCCGCCGCGTGTCGACTGCGAGGCCTTGGCCAAGGTGCCGCCATTCTGCTCGGCCACCTGCTGGCCGATCGCATAGCAGTCGGAGGCGGCGAGGACGACCGGTTGGGGCTGCTCGGGCACGACAACGGGGATCGCCATCGCCTGCGACGCAAGCAGACCGGCGGCTGACAGCGCCAGTGCCGCGGTCCGGAAGTGGCAGCGAAGGGTTTTCATGGTCAGCGTTCTAACGCGCCGGTGCTGAACGTCATATGAACGGTGAACGCTCGAATGCATGCCCGCCACACCCCTGAAGCGCGAGATTACCGGATTGCCATTTCGCCGCCCCATCCCGCGAAATTGCCAAGTTTAACCTAGCCCTCCGATCCTTCGCCGACAACCGGGCATCGTTTGGCAGTGAAAGGCAATCGCTTCAGGTTTGCCCCGACTTCGACAATCGATCCGGCAACCGAAGGCAGATTCAGGCGAACCGACCCGGAAATAAAAAACCGCCTCTGCGGCGGGTCGCTGGCGCCATCAGCACCATAGGCGAATTAGTAGCATAGCTGCCGGCACAAAGCAAGAACAAAATTGCCGGATTTGTAAAAAATGCCCGGTGGTCAGCCCTCGTCCTTGATCACGGCGCGGAAGCGCAGCAGCCCGTGATGGGCCGAAAGGTCCTCGTCGTAGCGGGCTTCGGCGAATTCGAGCTTAAGGTAGGCGCGGCGATGTTCGCCGAGCGAGAGAGCCGTATCGCGCAGGCGGGTGCTAACAAGGTCCATGATGTCATTGGTTTCCTTGCTGGCCTCTGATTTCGACCAGACATGCAACGTCAGCAACTGTTCTGCGTCGTTCTCCATTCCCGTTGCCCAATCGTAGACGCTGGTGCGGCCGAAGGTCATGTGGGGGAACGCAACATTTTCCGGCGCACGGTCGAGCAATCTTGCATCGCCCAGTGCCGCCGACAGGTGGGGATCGCCGTTCACTGCCTGGAATATGGCCCTCTGCAATTCGACGGCCGGCGCGGTCATCGTCTTTCCCTTCGCCCGTCGCGTCGACCTCCCGGCTGCGTAGCTGCGTTGCATGAAGGCATCCCGCCAAAGCGCGAATCAGCGCGTCTCATGCGGATTATGAACCTTCATGATCTCGGCAATAAGCCCTGCTCCTGCAACCCGCGACGGCACGGACGACGAAGCGGATGCGTTTGCTTCCTGGCCGCAGCTGGAGTGGGAAATGTCAGGCTCATGATTTGGGCTGTGTCGATGCAGATACGGCCTTCTTGACTGCCCGTGACGCCCGCTTCTTCTTTGGTGGGACCGGATTCAGAGCTTCCGCCGCGCGGTCCGCCTCTTCCTTGGCCAGTCGCAATTCCCTCAGCCTTGCCGTTTTGATGCTCCTCGCCTTGGCTTCCGAGAGATATTCGGCAGTTGCTTTGTTCCGCTCCGCCGTCTTCTTCTGGTTTTCCATGAAGCGAGCCTGAGCTTTTTCCATGATGTTCTGATTGCCTTCGGCCATCGGTAAAATCTCCCTTGAAGCGAAAGTCATGAATGTGAACTTCATCGTAAAATAGGTGTTCAAAGACAGAAATTCAATTTCATTAATATTCGGCAAGACCCGAACACCAGGGGATGACCTGGCAAGATAATACGTTCAATATTTTATATGCCGCATGAATATTTTTTTGGCACTCCTATCAATCGAGTGCCAAGGCGCCTATAGAGAGGGGGCGGCCGCCTAAGCCGGCCCCAGAAAGAGTCCCCATGAAATTCCGGCCACTCCACGATCGCGTCGTCATTCGGCGCGCCGAAAGCGACACCAAATCCAAGGGCGGCATCATCATCCCCGACAATGCCAAAGAAAAACCGCAGGAAGGCGAAGTGATCGCTGTCGGGCCGGGCACGCGGGACGAAAGCGGCGCGCTGATCCCGCTAGAAGTCAAGGCCGGCGACCTCATTCTGTTCGGCAAATGGTCCGGCACCGAGGTCAAGATAGACGGCGAGGACCTTCTGATCATGAAGGAGGCCGACATAATGGGCATCATCGAAAAAAGCGAGACGGGCATCATCGACAAGACCGTGGCTGCCAAGAAGGCCGCCTGATTGGAAGGCCGCGCGCCCTCCCGCGCGCGCAAAGGACGCTCCGAGCTTTGATTCAGGCGCTGCAAGCGCCTTGCCACGACAACCGAACTGGAAAAGATCATGTCTGCCAAGGAAATCAAATTCTCCACCGACGCGCGTGACCGCATGCTGCGCGGCGTCGAAATCCTCAACAACGCCGTCAAGGTGACGCTCGGCCCCAAAGGCCGCAACGTCATCATCGACAAGGCCTACGGCGCGCCGCGCGTCACCAAGGACGGGGTGGCCGTGGCAAAGGAAATCGAGCTTTCCGACAAGTTCGAAAACATGGGCGCACAGATGGTGCGCGAAGTGGCCTCGAAAACCAACGACCTCGCCGGCGACGGCACCACCACCGCCACGGTGCTTGCCGCTTCCATCCTGCGCGAGGGCGCCAAATTCGTTGCCGCCGGCATGAACCCGATGGACCTCAAGCGCGGCATCGACCTTGCCGTCAGCGCCGTCGTCCAGGAAATTCAGGCGCGCGCCAAGAAGGTCAAGTCCTCAGGCGAGATCGCGCAGGTCGGCACCATTGCCGCCAATGGCGACACCAGCGTAGGCGCCATGATCGCCAAGGCGATGGACAAGGTCGGCAATGACGGCGTCATCACCGTCGAGGAGGCCAAGACCGCCGAAACCGAACTCGACGTCGTCGAAGGCATGCAGTTCGACCGCGGCTATCTCTCGCCCTACTTCGTCACCAATGCCGAAAAGATGCGCGCCGAGTTGGAAGACCCTTACGTCCTCATCCACGAAAAGAAGCTCGGCAATCTGCAGGCGCTGCTGCCCATCCTCGAAGCCGTGGTGCAAAGCGGCAGGCCGCTGCTGATCATCTCCGAGGACGTCGAGGGCGAAGCGCTGGCAACGCTGGTCGTCAACAAGCTGCGCGGCGGCCTCAAGGTAGCGGCCGTCAAGGCGCCTGGCTTCGGTGACCGCCGCAAGGCGATGCTGGAAGACATCGCCGTGCTCACCGCCGGACAGATGATTTCCGAGGATCTCGGCATCAAGCTGGAGAACATCACCATAGACATGCTCGGCCGCGCCAAGCGCGTGCTGATCGAGAAGGACACCACCACGATCATCGACGGCGCCGGCGAGAAGACCACCATCCAGGCGCGCGTCCAGCAGATCAAGGCGCAGATCGAGGAAACCACTTCCGACTATGACAAGGAGAAGCTGCAGGAACGTCTCGCCAAGCTGGCGGGCGGCGTTGCAGTCATCCGCGTCGGCGGCGCCACCGAATCCGAGGTCAAGGAAAAGAAGGACCGCATCGACGATGCGCTGAACGCCACGCGCGCGGCCGTTGAAGAAGGCATCGTTCCGGGCGGCGGTGTCGCGTTGCTGCGCGCCAAGGCTGTGCTGAACGGGATGACCGGAGCCAATGCCGATGTGACAGCGGGCATTTCGATCGTGTCGAGAGCGCTCGAAGCGCCGATCCGGCAGATCGCCGAGAATTCCGGCGTCGAAGGTTCGATCGTCGTCGGCAAGCTCGCCGAGGGCAAGGATCACAATCAGGGCTTCGATGCCCAGAACGAGGTCTATGTCGACATGATCAAGGCCGGCATCGTCGACCCGGCGAAGGTGGTACGGACGGCGCTGCAGGACGCGGGCTCCATTGCGGCGCTTCTGATCACGGCGGAAGCCATGATCACCGACGTTCCGGCGAAGGAAGCCGCTGCTTCGCCCGGCGGCATCGGCTATTGACCAGCCACTGCCGGAAACAAGCCTGAAAGACAGCCGCCGGGGTATCTTCCCCGGCGCGCACCATCGGCAAGGAGATCGATCAATGATCGCATCGTCCCGAAGCCAAATGCAGCGGCGAAAATCGAAGTGGCCGAGGAAAGCCGCTTCGATCGCATTCGCAGGCTTGCCGACAAGCGCAGGAAAGCCAACGCCGGCATGATAGGCCGCGACCCGAAAAGATCGCGGACAAGCGTCCCATGTGACGACTGCCAATCCTCGGCACCTCGCGCAGGCGCGGAACCTTCATCGCCCTTGTAGGCAGCGCCAAAATGGACGAATAGTCATAGCGGCGCGCCGCCGTGAAATTGCCGGTATGCGGTTTCTCAGTTGGCGGCATCGCCGCAGCCGGATCCTGGAATGGCCAGTCCTTTGGAACCACGCAAGAGAAGAGGTCCGGTCGCCGCAAGGCTGCTGGCGGTGGATGCGTGGATTGATTCCTCGGCCTACGAAATCGGCTTCAGGGCGCGCCAGTTCTGGGAGGCGGCGACCATCTTCTCGCGGCGTTTCCGCGTCGGCGGCTGGCGCCGCGGCCTGATCGAACTGTTGAGTGAAGGCTTTACGCTCGGTGCCGGCGGCATCGTCGTCCTTTTGGCGCTGGCCTTGCCGGCCTTCCAGATAACCGCCGGCGACTGGCGCACGCAAGGCGACTTCGCCGTCACCTTCCTCGACCGCTACGGCAACGAGATCGGCCAGCGCGGCATCATCCAGCGCGATTCGGTGCCGGTCGACGAGATGCCCGACCATGTCATCAAGGCGGTGCTGGCGACCGAAGACCGCCGTTTCTTCGACCATTACGGAATCGATGTGCTCGGCCTGTCGCGCGCCATATTCGAGAATGTGCGGGCAAATTCCGTCGTCCAGGGCGGCTCGAGCATCACCCAGCAGCTGGCCAAGAACCTGTTCCTGACCAATGAGCGGACATTCGAGCGCAAGATCAAGGAAGCCTTCCTGTCGCTGTGGCTCGAAGCCAATCTGTCGAAGAAGGAAATCCTGCAGCTTTACCTCGACCGCGCCTATATGGGCGGCGGCACCTTCGGCATCGAGGCGGCAGCCGATTTCTATTTCGGCAAGAGCGTCAAGGACCTGAACCTTGCCGAGGCGGCGATGCTGGCCGGCCTGTTCAAGGCGCCGACCAAATATGCGCCGCACATAAACCTGCCCGCCGCCCGGGCGCGGGCCAATGTGGTGCTGTCCAACCTGGTCGATTCCGGCTTCATGACCGAAGGCCAGGTGCTGCAGGCAAGATTACACCCGGCCGAAATCGTCGACCGCGGCGAGCAGAAGAGCCCCGACTACTACCTCGACTGGGCCTTCGACGAGGTCAAGAAGATCGCCGCCAAAGGCGGCCCGCACTCGCTTGTCGCCCACACCACCTTCGACGCCAACATCCAGAAGGCGGCCGAAGAATCGATGGAGTTCCACCTCCGCCAGTTCGGCAAGGAATACAACGTCACCGAGGGCGCCATCGTCGTCATCGAGACCAATGGCGCGGTCAGGGCGATCGTCGGCGGCCGCGACTACGGCGCCAGCCAGTTCAACCGCGCCACCAAGGCACTTCGCCAGACCGGCTCCTCGTTCAAGCCCTATGTCTACGCGACGGCGATGGAGCATGGCTTCACGCCGGATTCGGTGGTTTCCGGCGGACCCATCTCCTGGGGCAGCTGGTCGCCCCACAATTACAATGGCGGGTCGGCCGGCAACGTCACGCTGATCACGGCGATGGCCAAATCGATCAACACGGTGCCGGTGCGGCTGGCCAAGGATTATCTCGGCATCAAGCCGATCAAGGCCATGGCCGAGGCGATGGGCGTCGAGTCGCCGCTTGAATCGCACAAGACCATGGTGCTCGGCACGTCGGGCATGACCGTGATGGACCAGGCGACGGGTTACAGCGTGTTTGCCCAGAACGGCCTTGCCGGAACCCGGCACGGCGTCAGCCAACTCTTCACCCGTACCGGCGAGGTGGTCTACGACTTCGCCAAGGATGCGCCGCCGCCGCATCGGGTGCTGTCGGAGCTGGCGCTCAAATACATGAACACCATGCTGGCGGCGGTGCCGGTGATCGGCACTGCCCGGCGCGCAGCCCTTCCAAACATCGTCGTCGCCGGCAAGACCGGCACGACCCAGTCCTACCGCGATGCCTGGTTTGTCGGCTTTACCGGCAACTACACGGCCGCCGTCTGGCTCGGCAATGACGACTTCACCGCGACCAACAAGATGACCGGCGGCACGCTGCCGGCCATGGTGTGGCAGCGGCTGATGGTCTATGCGCACCAGAATATCGACCTCAGACCGATTCCCGGCCTCGATCACCCCTTCGTCGATGCCGAAATTGCCGCCAAGGCCGAGGAAGCGGAAAAGAAGAACGCCGAACAGGCAGCAGCCGATGCCGCCGCCGAGCGTCCGCCGGTGCTGTCCAGCCGGACCACCCAGACCCTGAAGGAACTGACCAGGCTGTTCCAGGCGGCACCCGTGCTCGACGCGCCCGCTGCGCCGGAGACCCTGTCGGCGCTGTGACAGCCAATTGCGCGGGGCCGCTTGCCACAAGGCCCTGCGCCGCGATATCCCCGAGCGGCAATTTTTCAGTCCCGGCCTTCGGTTCCCTGCCTCCTCATGCTCAAGAACGCCTTCCTGACACTGCTTTCGCTTGCCATCGCTGTCGTCGGCGGCGGCGGCAGCGTCTGGTATGCACTGAAGCTGCAGGATGGCGTCGGCGCCATCAGGATCGGCCAATGGACCGCCTTTCCCGACATCGGCACGCCGACGGCAGATCCCTATTCGAAGGCCCGCGTGGCTCGCGAAGGCGTGCTGGCGCTCGGACAGGCGGAAGGACTGTCCTTCATAGCCGAGCGCGATTCCGGCGGCGAACAGCTCCAGCGGCAATGTGCCTACAAGATCGCGGGCGGCTTTCCCACCGCCCGGTTCTGGACGCTTTATGCCGCCGACCAGTCGCTTGGCGTGGTCGAGACCGGCAAGCCGAGGCCGGCTGCGCTGCAGTCCTATCAAGTGCTGCGCCAGGCCGACAATTCGGTGGTCATTTCCGTCGGCAGCCGCCCAGCGCCCGGCAACTGGCTGCTGACCAGCGGCGCCGGCAAGATGTACTTGGTGCTTACGTTCTACGACACGCCGATCGCCAGCAGCACCGGTCTCTCGGACGTCACGCTGCCACAAATCCAGAAGGTCGGCTGCAATGCGTAGCCTGCTGCATGCCGTGCTGCTCGGCCTGCTCGGCGCCGGCATCGTGCACATCATCGTGCTGCTGCTCGTCCCCGAGTTCTCCGAACGCGACGCCTGGTCGCGATTGGCCATGGCTTCGGATCTCTACAAGATGACCAGGCTCGACGCGGAAGCCGGCGGCGCGCCGGTGGTGAAATCGGTCGATCCGCTATTTTATGCGGCGGCATGCCGTTTCGATCTTGCCGAGGGAATGGTGCGGGTCAAGGCACCGGGCAAGGTGCCGTTCTGGTCGATATCGGTCTATGACCGCGGCGGCCACAACATCTACTCGTTCAACGACCACAGCGCGACCGCAGGCATGCTCGACACCGTTGTGCTGACGCCGGCCCAGATGATCGAGGTCCGCAAGGATCTTCCCGAGGAACTGCAAGGGGCCATCTTCGTCGAGGCGCCGATAGAGGAAGGCGTATTCGTCATCCGTTCGTTCGTGCCCGACGACAGCTGGAAGCCGATCGTCTCGCGGTTTCTCGAACAGAGTTCCTGCGAACTGCAGGATTTTTAAGCCGGTTCCGATGTTCAGTGATGCGGTACCGGCAATGTTCCCGAAGGTCCCGGGTTGTCAGGGCCGGCCGGCCGCGTTTCGCCGGTCTGCGGCCGCTGTTCGTAGCGGACCCCGGGAAAGATGATCACTGCCGCCGGCGCGGTTTGTTGTGCTCGATTGGTTGCCGCCGTTCGCGGCACGAAAGACAGTACCATGCCCATGGTTCGCGTATTCCTCTCGGTTGCCCCGGAGCACAACGCAACGCCTCCATAGTCGATTAAGAAGGCAGTAGGTTAACGGAGCGCTAACGGATCGCCGCTAAATTGATCTTTGTTCTTGGGAAACGCGAAACCGGTACAGCCCGGCAGAGCGCCGTCCAGATCGTGTCGAGTGTCGGGCGTATCCTTCGTGTCAGCTTCGGATTTCAGGCAAATCGCAGCAGGAGCTGAATCGGGAAAGGCCGAAAGGCTGTTTCGCGCCGCGGTATCGGCGTTCTGCTCGCTCACCCGCCCTTCGCGCCGGGAGATCGCGCAGCTCGAAGACCTGACGCTGCCGCTGTTCGAGAATGTCTCGGTCGAATCGCGCCGCTACGTCGCGGCAGCCCTTTCCGAATGCGAATATGCACCCGCCGCGCTGGTGCGGCGGCTTTGCCAGGAGCGGGTCGACATCGCCGCTCCGCTGCTCATCCGCTCGCGCGCCCTCAGCGACGTCGACCTGATCGCGCTGATCGGACGTCACGGCCTGCCGCATGCCCGTGCCATTGCCCGCCGCAAGGATCTCAATCAGACGATCGCGGATCTCATCAAAGTGCTCGAAAGGCCGACGCTGGTGCGGTCGCAGCAGCAGCCGGAAACAACCGCCAAAGCCGCGTCCGAAAACGCCGAAGTGGTTGCGGGCGAGGTCAACAGGCAAGAGGCTTCCGATGCCGCTGAAACTGTACGCCGCCGGTTGCGATCCATGATGCGCGCCGAGAGCGGCGCCTCCATCAGTCCGTTCGTCGAGCCACAAACCTATGTCAAGCTGCGCGAGACCGCGCTGACCGGCAATGCGGCATTCTTCCAGACAGCGCTCGCCGATGCGCTCGAAGTCGATTTTTCAACGGCGCGGACGCTCACCGCGAGCCACAATTACATATCGCTGCTGGCCGCCTTGCGCGCGCTCGACCTCAGCGAAGACAAGGCGTTCCTGATCACGGCCGCCATCTATCCGACCGAGTTTCCGCACCCGCAGGCGATCCGCATCTTCCTCGACCGCTACCGCCTGCTGCACCGCGACGCGGCGTTGGACAGGCTCCGCGGCTGGAAGGCCGAGACCGTGTCGAAAATCGTTCGCAAGCCTGGGCGCGTCGCCGCAAATGCCGACCTGCGCAAGCCGAACAGCGCCGATATGACCGCCACCCCAAAGGCGCGTCGCGTCTGAAGGGCTTGCCGTTAAGACGCCTTGACCGAGATAAGCTCCTCGACGGGAATGGCGCCCGCCTCGATCTCGACCACCCAGATATCCGGATCGAATCTCTTCTCGCGCTCCAGCCGCGCGTCGAAGATGGCGGCATCGTCGCCTTCGCCAAGCAGGCTGAAAAAACGGTCGTCCGGCCTGGCTGAATCGTAACTCGTCTGCGGCGCCGGCCCGAACAGCGCCGTCTCCCCTTGCCTGCCCCGCGCCAGCACGAAAACCGCGCCGGCTTCCGTCGCGCCGCGCTTGACCACGGCGGCAAAGCCGCCGGCGCTGAAAACCCGGCGCAACAGCGCCGACACCCACAGATCGGTGGTTACCCGCATGGAGAAGTCCTGGACATGCGGCGGTCCTTACAGCATTGGCCGGAAGACCGTAACCGGTCTTTGCGAGGCGATCGGCGAGCGGCCGTTTCGACCCTTAGTTGGTCAGGCCGATCTCGCGCATCTTGACGTAGACGATCTCGTCGGGCTCGCCGGTCTCCGGCAAGCCGAACAGCGCCTGGAATTCCTTGATCGCGGCCTTGGTGCGCGCGCCGACGACGCCATCCAATCGCATGTCGTCATTGCCGAACGCCTTCAGTCCGGCCTGGATCTTGACGATGCGGGGATCAGGTGTTTGCGCCACCGCATTTGCCGGTGCGGACGCTGGAATGGCGGTTGGAACAGCGGCCGTTTCGACCGGCCGCGGCACGGGATGCGGCACCACGGCTGCGGTCGTCGGCGTGGCACCCAGTTGATCCAGCAAAACGCTGTCGATCTCGCCGGAGGCATTTAATCCGACCTTCTGCTGATAGGCCTGGATGGCCTTGCGCGTATTCGGTCCGGGAATCCCGTCGACGGTGCCGGAATAGAAATCGAGATCCTTCAATATGCCCTGGACCTGCTCGACGACCGGGTCGCTCTTGATCGGCGCAGCGGCCGGACGCACGATATTGATGGTGGTTTCGGGCTCGTCGCTGTCCGCCCGGGGAAAGCGCTCGATACTCCTCGTGGCGAAAAACGCGCGGGCATGCGGAAAAGGCTGGTACCAAAGCGCGTTCGCCGAGACGTAGAACAGCGTCACCAGGAACGCGGTGGAGCCGCCGACCACAACAGGATTGCGCGAGATCAGGCTGCCCAGCGCCATCGCTCCGTGCTCGAAGGCATTGCCGCGGCGTTTGACCGCCCTAGGCTGTTTTGCGGAGCGACCCATTGCTCTCCCCTTTGCCACCGTCCGCCTTGGCTTTGACTGCGGACATCGGCACCACGCCGGCCTTCTCCGCCGAGCGGCCCGTCGGGCCGTTCACGGGAAGGCTGATCGTCACCGTGGTGCCCTCGCCCGGCATGCTTTCGATCGACATGGTGCCCTCGTGCAGCGCCACCAGCCCCTTCACCAGCGAAAGCCCGAGCCCGGTGCCTTCGAAACGGCGGGTATAGTCGTTCTGGATCTGCATGAACGGCTTGCCGAGATTGGCGAAATCTTCCTCGGCGATGCCGATGCCGGTGTCCCGGACCCAGAAATGCAGCCGCGAGCCGATGCGCTTGGCGCCGATGACGACATTGCCGCCTTCGGGCGTGAACTTGATCGCGTTAGAGACGAGATTGATCAGGATCTGCTGCACGGCGCGACGGTCGGCATTTATTTCGCCTGCGTCCGGCGCGATCTGGGCCTGCAGATCGATGGCCTTTGCCTCGGCTTGCAGGCGCATCATCGATTGGCACATCTCGACCGCTTCGCGGAAGCGGAACGGTTCCGGCTCGGTCGCGTAAGCGCCCGATTCGATCCGCGATACGTCGAGTATCGAGGTGACGACGGCAAGCAGGTGCTGGCCCGAATCCCTGACCAGCCCGACATATTCCTTCTGGCGCGGATCCTTGAAGCTGCCGAACATCTCGTGCAGCAACATGTCGGAAAAGCCGATGATGGCATTGAGCGGGGTGCGCAACTCATGGCTGACGACGGCAAGGAAGCGTCCTTTCGCCACCTCGGCGGAGGCAGCCGCCTCATTGGCAGCGGCAAGCTCCTGGCGCAGTCCGGCCAGTTCGTCGTTCTCGCGCAGAAGAAGCGTGAAGACAGTCTCCTGCCCCGGCGCGCGCATCATCTCGAGCGAGAACGGCCGGTAATTGTCGGCCGTCACGCCGCTGCTCTGCGGCAGCCGGACGCGAAGGTCGAGCCGGCGCGACAGGGTGCCATCGCGCATATCGGCCAGCGCACTGAGATACGGGACGCGGTCGGACAGATGGATGCGATCGAAAAGTCCGGTGCCGAAAAGCAGCTCCGGCGGCAGCCTCAGCATGGTGCGTGCCTTAGCCGAGACGTCCAGAACCTCGCCATGCGCAGCGATTCGCAGCACGACGGCGTCGATCAGGTCTTCGAGCCGGTGGCTGCCGGCCGGATCGAGCTGTGCGTTGGCGGCGCCGCGAAGTGGAGCGACACGCGGAATGAGCGTGAGTGCCCAGGCCAGCGGTACCAGCCAGTGCCATGCGGCGATTTCGGTCTGGCCGAGCGGCAAGACCGAACCGGCGAAAGGCTGCAGCAAGACTGCGACCAGGGCCGATATGGCGCCCCAGATCACGGCACGGCGCGACTGGCCGATCCACCAGGCTTCAAACGGCAGCGCCACCGCAAGCAAGGCAACCGGCGAGGCCACACCGCCGGCGGCAGCGATAAGGGCACCGAGGGCAACGCTGCCGACGACCAAGGCGAGTTGGCCGGCCAGGGTCATCTTGCCCGATGCCGCCACCAGCAGGGCGGCGAACCAGCAAAGGCCAAACGCCGCAAAAATCGCAGCCACAGTCAAGGCGGCGCCCATGCCCGACGTGACCAGCGTGACCGCTGCACCCGCGCTGAAGAAAGGAGCCGCCAGCATGACGCCAATGAACCGGCTGTGGCGGCGACGATCGCTCTGGCCGAGCACGGACGGATGAACCATCCGTTCGCAACCGGCGGCTATCGCGCCCGGCAACTCGGCGTATCTGGCCTTGATCGCACTCAACTCAACGCACCCGGTCGTGAACGGCCCTGCTTTGCAGGCGGCTTTTGTCGATCCGAAACTCGCATCCAGCGTTTAAGGAATGGATAAGGCTGGGTCGATCGTCCCCCGGCAGGCTGCAAATATCGGGATACCGGCGGGGAAAAACCGGGGCAATTGCCGCCATAGTAAACGGAGCGTTATCCACACCGCCCGCGCCTGTACCTACGACCGATGGCATCAACCTGTCGCCGATTAAGAAAATGACCACGAAAAACAATAGGTTGGATGGTTATCATTTGCTGAATAAAATCTGAGCCGTTCGAGGCAAATGAACTTCAAAACGCTTCGTTTCGAATCTACCTAAAATTTAAGGAAAACTGTTGCTTTCGGGACAAGCCGTCCTTTGCGCGTCTGTGTCAGTATCGCGGTACAAGGGTCGTGCGGTTCGGAGGCATGACCGTCATAAAGGACAGACAGATGGGCTTTCTGATAAGAGCTGCTTTCTGGTTTTCGCTGGTGCTTCTGGCGCTACCGCTGGGTGTCGGCGCCGATGATGCGGGCCGCGAAAGCGTCGGGCCGCTCCAGGCGCTGTTTGCGGCGCGCGAAGCCGTCGGCGATATCGCCGGTATCTGCGAGCGCAAGCCGGACGTGTGCGAGACCGGCAAATCGGCAATGCACACCATCACCGCCCGGGCCCGGGAGACCGCCAAGATCGCGGCTGCCATGCTGGACGACAAGGCCGCTGAACCAGATACGGTGACGACTACCGGCAGCGTGCCCGGGGAAATCGTCTTGCCGGCGAAAGTCGATCTGCCGGCGAAACTGCACTTGCCGGCGAAGAACTGAGACTGTTTCGGCCGAATTCATCGCCAGACCGCAAGGCTCCCCATGCCCGGCGCCTGCGGCGTTTCTCCTCTTTTTCCGTGACGTGACAGCGCCGGATGACTATATCCGGGGCATGACGACGACGATCCAGACCATCCGCGACGACTTTTCCCTGCTCGACGAGTGGGAAGACCGCTATCGCTATGTGATTGAACTGGGTGAAGCGCTGCCGCCGTTTCCCGATGAGCAACGCATACCGGCAAACAAGGTGCCCGGCTGCGTCAGCCAGGTCTGGTTGACCACCGAACAGGGCGGGGGTGCCGACCCCGTTATCACCTTCAAGGGCGATTCCGACGCCCATATCGTGCGCGGCCTGGTCGCCATCATGCTGGCGCTGTTTTCGGGACGGCCGGCCAGCGAAATCCAGAGGACCGACGCCGAGGCAACGCTAAAGGCACTCGGGCTTGACGAGCACCTGTCGCCGCAGCGCGCCAATGGCCTTCGCTCGATGGTCAAGCGCATCAAGCGTGACGCCGAGGCAGCGCTGAAGCAGACCGCCTGACCGCACGGCAGTTGCCGGCGGCATGAAGAACTGGCGGCCTGAGCTTGGTCTCCCCCCAATGCGAAAACGGCTGCGAAAACGGCGCCCGCAGGCGCCGTTTGAGTATCAAACCGGAAGAGCCGCTTGTCAGCGTCCCTTGCGCTTGCGGCCGAGACCCATCTTCTTGGCGAGCTGCGAACGGGCGGCCGCGTAATTGGGCGCAACCATCGGATAGCTCGGGTCCAGGTTCCACTTTTCGCGATACTGGTCGGGCGTGAGATCATAGTGGGTCATCAAGTGACGCTTGAGCGACTTGAACTTCTTGCCGTCTTCGAGACAGATGATGTAGTCGTCATGCACCGACCGCTTCGGATTTACTGCCGGCTTCTGCTTGTCGGCAGGCGGCTGCTCGGCGGCCCCGCCGACACGCCCGAGAGCGGCATGGACATCGGCTATAAGGTTCGGCAGTTCGCCGACCGGTACGGGATTGTTGCTGACATAGGCGGCCACCACATCGGCGGTGAGCTCGATCAGCGCGTCGCTGTTTCTGGAAGGTGTTTCGGTAATATCCATGGCGTTCAGGTCCCAACGAGAATTGTTTCTGTCTACGCCCTATTTTTGGCAGGCAGGGCATCGCGCGAACTTGTGCAGGAAAAAGCCTCCGCGATTCGCGTCGCGGCATCTTAATGAGCCTGAGCGCCAAGTAAGTCAATTCGCTTCTTGCGGTCTATTCAGCGATACAAGTCAAATATTCCTCATTCAGCTTCACTCTTTCGTGCAAAGTGTAACTTTGCCGTTTTTTCTGGTCAGACCAGCATCGACTGACGCCGCGGCAAGCAGCCATTACACAAACGGCAGCAGGTAAATAGAGCTCGATGCTTGACCCTGCCGGCGGCATTACAGCCTGGATGATCGGCGGTTCAGTAAAATCATAGGTTGCGCTGTGTTACTGTTGCTCGTGAGCCGTCGCCGGAGCGGTGCGCTGTGTCATTGAAATGGGGTAGTGTATTTCCCTAGACCCAGCCATATCGGCCACTTGCCAAGCCGCGAAGGCAGTTGCATGAGATTGACCGGCACTGGCAGGGTCATCGCAGCGACCGCGAGAACCGCGGCAGTCCGAGAAGAAATATTCGTTATCCGCTCCTCCAGCCCGTCCTCTCGAGCCACCACGACAATAGATCATAGCCCTTGAACCCGCGCTGCTCGGCGTGTTCATTCGCCATTCAAGTAGCTTCCACAGCGAGACGCAATGACCAGAACCCCAGTGTTTCCGACCGCCACGCCGCCGCAGCCGGAGAGGCGGCCGATCTTCGACACGCATCACGGCATAACACGGACGGACGATTATGCCTGGCTGAGGGCCGCCAATTGGCAAGAGATGTTCAGGGATCCGTCCCTGCTCGACGGCCAAATCCGCGCCCACCTCGAAGCCGAGAATGCTTACCAGGCGGCGCTGATGGCCGATACGGTCCAACTGCAGAAGCAGCTTTTCGCGGAAATGAAGGGACGCATCAAGGAAGACGATTCTTCCGTGCCGATGAAGGACGGACCTTACGCCTACGGCTCCTCCTTCAAGCTTGGCGGCCAGCAGCCGCGTTATTTCCGCACGGCGCGTGACGGCGGCGACAAGCAGATATTGCTCGACGGCGATGCCGAGGCCGAGGGCAAGCCCTATTTCCGCCTGGGCGGCGTCGATCATTCGCACGACCACAGCAAGCTGCTCTGGGCCTTCGACGACAAGGGTTCCGAATTCTACACGCTGCGCGTCCGCGATCTGGCCGGCGGCAACGATCTGGCGGACAGGGTCCCGGACACCGGCGGCGGCGGTGTGTGGGATGCCGGCAATGACGGTTTTTTTTACACCCGCCTCGACCCCAACCACCGTCCTTCCAAAGTGCTGTTCCATGCGCTTGGCGACGGTCCTGAAAACGACCGGCTGATCTACGAGGAGACCGATCCGGGCTTCTTCATGGATGTCGGCGGCACGCGCTCCAACGAGTGGATCATGATCGGCATCAACGACCATGAGACCTCGGAATACCGTATCATGAGCGCCAACGATCCGTTCGCAGAGCCGAAGCTGGTTGCGGCGCGCCAGACCGGCCTGCAGTACGAACTCGAGGAAGGCGGCGACATCTTCTTCATCCTCACCAATGCCGACGGCGCCAAGGACTTCAAGATCATGACGGCGCCGGCCCACGATCCGGTGCGCGCCAACTGGCAGGAACTGGTGCCGCACGAAGCGGGCCGGTTGATCCTTTCGGTGATCGGCTTCAAGGACCACATGGTCCGGCTCGAGCGCAAGGAAGGCCTGCCGCGCATCGTCGTGCGCGACCGCAAGAGCGGCGAGGAGCACCTGATCTCCTTCGACGAGGAGGCCTTCTCGCTCGGCCTGTCCGGCTCCTACGAATACGACACCGAGATCATGCGCTTTTCCTATTCGTCGATGACGACCCCGGCGCAGGTCTTCGATTACAACATGCGCACCCGCGAGCGGATGCTGCTCAAGACCCAGGAAGTGCCGTCCGGCCACAACCCGGAGCACTACGTCACGCGCCGGCTGATGGCGCCTGCCGCCGACGGCGAACTGGTGCCGATCTCGCTCCTCCATCACCGCGACACGCCGCTCGACGGGTCCGCACCTTGCCTGCTTTACGGCTACGGCTCCTACGGCATCACCGTCCCGTCCGCGTTCAACACCAATCTGTTTTCGCTGGTCGACCGCGGCTTTGTCTACGCGATAGCCCATGTTCGCGGCGGCAAGGACAAGGGCTATGGCTGGTACGACGACGGCAAGCGGGCGAACAAGATGAATACGTTCACCGATTTCATCGCGGTCGCCCAGCATCTCGTCGCCGAGCGCTATACACAGCATGACCGCATTGTCGCGCAAGGCGGTTCCGCCGGCGGCATGCTGATGGGCACGGTCGCCAACATGGCGCCGCAATGCTTCGGCGCCGTCGTCGCCGAGGTTCCCTTCGTCGACGTGCTCTCCACCATGCTCGACGCCAGCTTGCCGCTGACGCCGCCGGAATGGCCGGAATGGGGCAATCCGATCGCTTCGGCGGAGGATTACCGGACCATCGCCGCCTATTCACCCTACGACAATGTCGCCGCGCTTGACTATCCGCCGATTCTGGCGCTGGCCGGCCTGACCGACCCGCGCGTCACCTATTGGGAGCCGGCCAAATGGGTGGCGCGGTTGCGCGACCGCAAGACAGGTGAGAATCCGGTGCTGTTCAAGATCAACCTGGATTCAGGCCATGCCGGCGCCTCCGGCCGGTTTTCAAGACTGGAGGAAATCGCCTTCACCTACGCCTTCGCGCTGAAGGTGAAAGGCAAGGCCGAGCTTGCGGCGTGAACATCGGCGGATGAGCGGTCATTGCCTTCCGTTCCGCGACGTGGCTTCATTGGCGGTGAGAGTTGCGGGGCCCACCAATGATCGATCTCGCCACGTTGATAGCTTATGTCGCGGTTGTGCTTGGCTTTGTCTTCATCCCGGGTCCCGCCACTCTTCTGACGGTGGCGCGGGCAACCAGTTCCGGAACCAGGGTGGGCATTGCGACCGGCGCCGGGATCGCGGCCGGCGACGTGGTTCACACCTTCATGGCGATCGTCGGCATTTCGGCGATCATTGCCACGTCGGCGGCGCTTTTCAGCATAGTGAAGTACATCGGCGCAGCCTACCTCATTTATCTCGGCATTCGCGCGATCATCGAGAAAACGCCTGCCTATCCGGCCGCCGGCGCACTTGCGATCCCCGCTGCCACAGCATTTCGGCAAGCTGTTTTGACCGAGGTTCTCAATCCCAAGACCGCGCTTTTCTTCCTCGCATTTCTTCCGCAGTTCGTGCGGCCTGAAAACGGATCGGTGATGCTTCAACTGGCGATATTGGGCGTCATCTTTGTTCTGTTGGGCCTCGTCAGCACGGTGGTTTTCGCCGTGGGTGCGGGCGGCCTCGGTGCATTCCTGCGCCGAAACCCGACGGTGCTGAGATGGCAAGGCAAAGCTGTCGGCGGTATCTATTGCGCCTTAGGCATCCGGCTGGCGCTGCAACAGCGCTAGGGTCTCGACAGGCGACGAGCCGTACGAGGCTTCGGATAATGGGTAGGCACAGCTGATTTTCCGCTCGCAATTGCAAAGGCCGCGCGCTACCCAGTGCGCGGCCTTTTCACAGCCGCGCCAACACACAATCACCCAGGGATCTGCCATGTTGCTCGTCGATGTCTATCTCGACAAATCGCCCATCCAGGGCATCGGCGTCTTTGCCAAGAACCACATTGCCCGCGGCACGCTGGTCTGGAAGCTCGACCCGAAATACGACCGGCGCATCGAGGTTGAGACCTATGAGCGGGAAACCGGGCCGGTCAAAACCTATCTCGACCGCTACGCCTATCCGGACCGGCGCGACCCGAACTACATCGTCTTCGAGGCCGATGATGCGCGCTACATGAACCATGCCGACAGCCCGAATTGCGACGTCTCGCAGCCGGAGGAGACCTATGCCTTGCGCGACATTGCGCCCGGCGAGGAAATGACCTGCGACTACAATCACTTCTTCGAAACCGGCTTCGACTTTCTCGGCGACCGCTGACGCAACGGCCGTCAGCCCGACGGCTTCTTGCGCGCCGGATAGCCGTTGGGGTGCGGCGGCACGGCTTTCAGGTAGGCGGCGATCGCCGAGCGGTCCTCCGGGGTCAGCACGGCCATGTTCCGCTGCACGTCGACCATTGCGCCGCCGACCGTATCGAAATCCGGCGTAAAGCCGGTTTCGAGATAGTTGGCGATGTCGGCTTCGGACCAGTCGGCGATGCCGCCCTCGCCCGACGTGATGTTCGGCACGATGCCGCTGCCTTCGGCGGCGGCCGCACCTGCCAGCCATTCGCTCTTGCTGGTGCCGCCGGCAAGATCCCGCGGCGTGTGGCATTCGCCGCAATGGCCGGGGCCTTCGACCAGATAGCGGCCTGTCACCACCGGATCCGGTGTGCCGTCGGGAAAGGAAACGACCGGCTGGTCACTCAAATAGAGCAGCTTCCACAAGCCAAGACCGCGTCGGACGTTGAAGGGAAACCCCAGCGAATTGGCGGGCGCCTTGCCGGCGACCGCGGGTAACGTCTTCAGGAATGCATAGAGATCGGCAATGTCGGCCGGCTTCATGCGCGCGTAGGAAGTATAGGGAAATGCCGGATAGAGATGCTCGCCCGACGGCGACACGCCCTTCAGCATGGCGTTGGCAAAATCCTCGACCGACCAGGCGCCGATGCCGTCCCTGGTATCCTGCGATATGTTCGGCGGCACGAAGGTGCCGAATGGCGTCTTGAGCTCGAGGCCGCCCGCCAGCTGAAGACGGGCGTCGCCTTGCGAGCCAGGCTTGGCATGACAGGATGTGCAGCCGCCGGCGTAAAAGATGCGCTTGCCCCTGGCGGCGTCGCCAGGACCAAGCTCAGCCAGCGTTGCGGCATCGAGCCTGACCGGAGCCGACAGAAACCAGCCGGCAATCGCGGCCGCCCCGCCCAGAACGAGGGCGGCGCCGACAAGTTTCTTCAGCAAGCGCATTGCCCGCTATCAGCCTTTTTTCACCCTGTAGTTTTGATGACAGTTGCCGCAGCCGCCGCCGATGGTGTTGAACTGCGCCTTCAACGCGTCGGCATCCGCGGGTGCTGCGGCGACCGCCGCCTTGACGTCGGCGAGGTACTTGCCTTCAGCCGTCTTGAAGCCGGCCATGTCCTGCCAGATTTTTGGGGACGCCGTGGTGTCGCCGGTGTCGCTGCCCGCCGGGAAAAGCGTGTCGACGCCGGCATGGAATTTCTCGGCATTGACCTGCAGTGCCTGCAACGCCGTCAGCACCGAAGCTGCGTCGTAGGGCGTCTCGCCCTTGACCACTTTCGACAAGCCGGCGGCGATCTTGCCACGTTCCTTCATCAGGGCCTGCCGGTCGGCTACCGGGTCGGCAAATGCCGCCGAACCGGCGAAGGCGAGCATCGAGATGGCGAGGATAAGCTTTCTCATTCACTTGGCTCCATGTTGAAGGCAAATTCAGGATGCGGTCCCACCCCGATTACAAACGGCAAGGATGGCTTAAAAATTCCGACGCTTCGCCTCACGCTTGCGTGAAATTTTGCAGCTGTCGTTCTGATGCTGAAAAAGAAAAGCCCCGGTTCTGCCGGGGCTTTTCTGGAACGGATCAGGCCTTTTCGTAGAGCTCGAGCACGTAGTCCCAGTTGATGAGACTGTCGACGAAGGCTTCGAGGTATTTCGGCCGGGCGTTACGGTAATCGATGTAGTAGGAATGTTCCCAGACATCGACGCCGAGGATCGGCGTCGCGCCATGGACGAGCGGGTTCTCGCCATTCGGCGTCTTCGAGATCGCCAGCTCGCCGTCCTTGACCGAGACCCAGGCCCAGCCCGAACCGAACTGGGTGGTGCCGGCGGCGATGAAGTCGGCCTTGAACTTGTCGTAGCCGCCAAGATCGCTGTCGACCGCCTTTTGCAATGCGCCCGGCAGCTTGTTGCCACCGCCGCCCTTCTTCATCCATTTCCAGAAATGGATGTGATTGTAGTGCTGGGCGGCATTGTTGAAGAGGCCCGCATTCTTGCCGAAGGACTGTTTGACGGCCTCTTCGACCGACAAATCGCCCATGCCCGCCTCGGCGGCCAGCTTGTTGCCGTTGTCGACATAGGCCTTGTGGTGCTTGTCGTGATGATATTCCAGCGTTTCCTTGGACATATAAGGCTGCAAAGCCTCGTAATCATAGGGCAAGGCGGGCAATTCAAAAGCCATCGGTCGTACTCCCTCGTGGAAAAATCCGGTGTCGATACCGGACTAACATAGGACTGGATTGGTCTGGAACAACTCCGGAAACGAAGCGCCGGCCGCTTTTTAGCGGGTCAGCCGGGCGAAGTCGAATGCGCCCATTCCCAATAGAGTTCGCGCGCCTTCTTGGCCACCGGTCCGGGCTGCAGATTGCGATCCTCGATACGGGTGACCGGCACCACTTTCGAGTGGTTTCCGGTCGAGAAGATTTCGTCCGCCTCCAGGAAGTCGCGGATCGACAGCGTCTTTTCTGTCGTCGTGAACCCGTATTCGCCAAGCAGGGCCATGGTGCGCGCGCGGGTGATGCCGGAAAGGAAGGTGCCGTTCGGCGCCGGCGTCAGGACATGGCCGTCCTTGACCAGAAAAATATTCGACGTGCCGGTCTCGGCGACATTGCCCAGCATGTCGAGCACGAGCGCATTGTCGAAGCCGCGCATCTTGGCTTCGAGGATGGCCCGGCCGTTGTTGGGATAAAGGCAGCCGGCCTTGGCATTGGTCGGCATGGTTTCGATGGTCGGGCGCCGGAACGGCGACACCGTCACCGAAAAACCCGCCGGCGAGATCATCGGCGATTCATAGAGGCAAAGGCAAAAACGCGTCGAGGCCGGGTCGGCCGGCACGCCCATATAGCCGCCATGCTCGGCCCAATACATCGGCCTGATATAGACCGCCGTCTTGCCGTCGAACTTCTTCAGCCCGTCCCAGGTCAGGCCGACGATCCTGTCGGTGCTCATCGTCGGCTTCAGGCCGAGCGCGATCGCCGAGGCGTTTACCCTTGCTGCATGGCGATCGAGATCGGGGGCGACGCCCTCGAACCAGCGGGCGCCGTCGAACACGCTGGTGCCGAGCCACATGGCGTGGCTGCGCGGCCCTAGAATGGCAACATTGCCCTCGTACCAGTCGCCGTCGACGAAGGTCCATGTCGCGGATTGCGCCGCAGTCGCCAGTGTCATTGCCAGGTTCCGTTCGATGCTTGTTGCGGCGCATTGGAAGATGCTTTGGCGGCCGCCGTCAACCGGCTTGGCTGAGATTTGTTGAGGCCAGCGGGCTGGCGGACTGCAATCAGCGCTTGCGCCTTGCCTTACGCGGCCTCAAAACTGTCGAATGCAGTTCGCGGCTTACGTTTTCGACGCCTATGGCACGCTGTTCGACGTGCATGCGGCCGTGCGCCGTCACGCCGACCAGATCGGGCCGGACGGCCAGTTGCTGTCCGATATCTGGCGCGCCAAGCAGCTGGAATATTCCTGGGTCAGGACGCTGATGGGGGCCTACGCCGATTTCTGGCAGCTCACCGAGCAGGCGCTCGACTTCGCCCTGCGCAAGGTTCCATCCGCGGATGCCGGGCTGAGGGCGAAGCTGCTCGAGGCTTATTGGCGGCTGGACTGCTATCCGGAGGTGCCGGCCGTGCTCAAGGCGCTCAAGGCATCGGGAGCAAGGCTGGCGATCCTGTCCAACGGTTCGCCTGAGATGCTGGAAGCGGCCGTCAAATCCGCCGCGCTCGACCAGGTCCTGGACGACGTCTTTTCCGTCGACAGCGTCAGGCGCTTCAAGACCGATCCGTCGGTCTACGACATGGTCACCACGGGCTGGCGCCTCTATCCGGGCGCTGTCTCTTTCCAGTCATCCAACCGCTGGGACGTCGCCGGCGCCACCAAATTCGGCTTCAGGACGGTGTGGATCAACCGCGCCAATCAGCCAGAGGAATACCGGGATTTTCCACCGGCCCTGATCCTGCCGTCCCTTGAAGGTCTGGTCGCCGGGGTTTGACGGCCGGACATGTTGCCTCGGCGCAACAGTGACGATCCAGTCACAGCTTTGCCTTTGTTTGTCCACCCTGCGGCCAGAATTGGAACCGCCTATCGCGCCGGGCATTGCTCGGGCAACCGCGCGCAACCGGGCGTATTCATGCTTTGTTGCGATTTGAGACTTAAAAAAGGCAATCATGTTCACACCCCCATCGTCCTCTCTGCGCCTGAGCCGTCGCGGTTTTCTCAACGCAGCAGCGCTTGGCGCCGCCTCGGTCGCGGTCTCCAGTTGCACCACGCTGTCGCAACAACCGGTCGAGCCACCGCCGCCGACCTATGTCGAGCCGGCGCTCGGCGACTATGTGACGATGTATGGGCCGATGTCGGATGGCGGCTTCGAGCTGCCGGCCATACCGGTCGACAAGATCGACCCGCAGTTCCTGCGGCAGATCGTGGACGATCCGACCGGGCAGCAGCCGGGCACCATCGTCGTCGACACCACCAATCACTTCCTCTATCTGGTGCGCCCGGGGGGCCAGGCGATCCGCTACGGCGTCGGCCTCGGCCGCGCCGGCTTCGAATGGTCGGGCGATGCCGTGGTCCAATGGAAGCAGAAATGGCCGAAATGGACGCCGCCGGACGAAATGATCACCCGCCAGCCCGAACTAAGACCGTACAGCGCCGACAATGGCGGCATGCCCGGCGGGCTCAAAAACCCGCTTGGCGCGCGGGCGCTTTATCTCTTCCAGGGCAACCAGGACACGCTCTACCGCTTGCACGGTTCGCCGGAATGGCGGTCGATCGGCAAATCGGTGTCGTCGGGCTGTGTGCGCCTGATGAACCAGGACATTATCGATCTCTACGACCGAGTGCCGAACAAGACCCCGGTCGTGGTGACGGCCGACATCGGTCAGCCGATGGTGGCGACAGCAAACCGCAAAGCCATTCCGATCGACGCCGGCGTGCCGGAAGGATCGATCCTGCTCGGCCCGATAAAATCGATCACAAACTCGATCTTCTGAGCTGATCGAAAGCACAGGGGCGGGATTGCTCACGGCTCCTGCTGGTTTTGCCGAGCGTCGGCTTGCCCGTGCCGGTGCCCGCCTGTAGGTCCCGGTGCTTACGCCGAGCAGCGGATTTTGCCGCGCCGTGTGCAGACGACGCCGGTGGACAGCTCATGACCCAAATACGTCTTCCGAAGGCCAAGCGGTCGGATGACCGCTTTGCGCCCGTTCGCGGTCGCTTATACTCGCTGAGACGAACCCTACAAGCAGCCATTGCTGAAGTATCCCACATATGCAGTTTTCACCCGATAGGGGGAACATTGACGAAAAGTTTGATGCGAGTTCCTTCGGTGAAATGGCTCCGAGTTGTTTCAGCTGCGACCTGTATTGCGTCGGGTCGGGATGCTGGAGAGTTCGTGTTTGGTTCGCGCGGAATTCAGTGTAAGGCAGCAGACAGATAAGGCATCAGGCACACGCATAATGAAATTCCTCGAAGCAACTGCGGACATTCCCGACGAGTTAGTCACCGACGCGCTGGCAGGACGGGTGGTATTTCTGTGCGGTGCGGGAATTTCAATGCGGGTTGGTTTGCCGTCGTTCAAAGGGCTTACCGATCTTATCTACGAAGAGCTTGGCGAAACATTCGAACACGATCCGCCAGAGAAGGACGCCTACGACAAGTCCGAGTATGATCGTACGTTGCGAGCGCTAGAGAAGCGCTTACGTCGGCCAGGCACTGTCGGCTCGCCTGTCCGCGTTGCCTGCGCAAATCAGCTAAGAGTGCCGATCAATGTCGAGCTTTCGGCCCATGCATCCGTACTTACCCTCTCCCAGGATCGAGACGGAAGAAGCCGGGTACTTACAACGAACTTCGATACGCTCTTTGAGCGAGCTCTGGCCGAACGCAGGCTTCCCGTACTCAGCGAAGCGGGCAAGGCGTTGCCGAAACCCGGCGGCCCGCGTGATTTCGGAATTCATCATTTGCATGGGTGCCTCGCCGATGCCGAACTCGGACTTGCCGAAACCGACCTTATCCTCACAAGCGCGGATTTTGGCGACGCCTACCTACGGGATGGATGGGCATCGCGATATATCGAAGATCGCATGCGCACGACCACCATGGTTCTAGTCGGCTATCGCGCCGAGGACGCCGCGCTTCGTCTGCTTCTCGAAAGCCTGGACGTCGATCGGGAGCGTTTTCCCGATCTGAACAAGATCTACGCGCTTGAGAGATCGTCTGACGGCTCTGCGGCGCAGTGGCGGGCAAAGGGCGTTATCCCGATCGAGTTTGCAACGCACGATGAACTCTACGCGATGCTCGCCGAATGGGCAAAGTATGCAATTCAGCCGGCTGACTTTGAACGCGAGCGCATCAGGACAATTCTGGCGAAGCCTCCTCAAGACGCCAGCGAACTCGAGAAGTCCCAGCTCAAATTCTGCTTGGGACGCGGTGACGCTCATGCGTCGCTGGTGGCGAATAATCCTTCCTTGTCATGGCTGTCCGTGCTGACGGAACTAAAACTGGTGAAGTTTGATGATCGGTGGCTCGCGACATGGATCGAACGAAATCTCGATGCTCCCGCAGCCGTCACGCAGATTGTCGAAAGCCTCGGGCTGTTTGGGCCGGAAACAGCCGAGTTGCTTGAGTACCGATTGAACCGACATCCGACACCTTTGCCGGGCTATTTGCGCCTGAGTTGGACACTGATCATCAGGCACATGCGGAACGTGAAGCATGGGCTTGCGATGCGCGGCTGGTATGATCTTCTGCCCCGCCTCAATCAGGGTGACCGCTCGGCAGATATGGTCGAGCGTTTGACAGGTTTGCTGAGACCTCGCGTTGAGATCGCCAAGCGCATCTTCTCGCACGAGAACAGCCCCGACGCGCCTCAAAACCCTAGTGATCTAATGTCCATAGGCTACGAGCCCGACGAAGACATTCAGATCGACGAAGTGATACAGGCATGGTCATCTGACACACCCGCCCTAGCGGACGAGCAGCTTCTTCAGTCGCTTACCCATGTCCTCGATGCAACCTTGAACGATGCTATCGAGATTGGCGTTGAGTCGAACACAGGCTACGGGACGACGGACGGCGATGTGCCATCCGTCGCGGACCATCCGCAGAACGCCTATCGCAAGGGTTTCTTACCAATTGTTCGGGTCGTCGCCGAAGTGTGGTCACGGCTGGCGGGTAAAGACATTGCTCGCGCCCGCCTCTTCGTGCCGCGCTGGATTGCAAGCCCGCATCGTCTAAATCATCGCCTCGCGATGTTCGCATGCACCAACAACGCTATTGGTGCGGACTTGGCTGGGCATGTACTGCAAGGCCTGCCGGCGGGCGAGCTGTTCCTGACTGGCGGAACCGTCGAGGTTTATCGCCTTCTTCGCTCGCGATGGGTCGAACTCGGCGCGGAGATTCGAGATGAGCTTGAAATGCGCCTTCGCAATGGACCACCTGCGAGTTGGTTCCGCGAAGGCAGCGACATCGCCCGCTATCAGGACCGAAGGCGCTACGACCTGATCGGAAACCTGATCCGTGACGGTATCCAATTCTCGGATGCAACACGTGCGGCATTTGAAGAGATCGGAGCGCGATGGCCACAATGGGGACTACGCCCAGCCGCCCAAGCGGGTTTCAATAGTTGGAGCGAGTCAGGATCGGGCGACGAGGGTAACGTCGATCAGCTTCACGGCGTTTCCGATCTGGAACTCGTCGCCACGGCGTTGCGGCTGGATGCCGAAGGACGGCTGGGAGAAGGACAAACGTGGCGCTTGCTCTGCCAAACTGATCCTGACCGCGCACTGCGCGGTCTTGAGGCCGAAGCCGCTGTAAATTCTTGGCGCCCCAACGCGTGGCAACAACTTTTGTGGTCCCAGAAGGTATTTGCCGATGCCGGTGCTTCGGCCAGGATCGCGCAGCGACTGCTGGCATGGCCTGACGCGAATTTTTCCACAATCGCAAAGCAAGCGTCGAGCTGGCTTGAAAAACCAGAAGCGCTTGCGCTTAAAGAGCCGGTTTGGGCTTTGTGGGATAGAATTTTCGCAGCGATCGAGCCCGCGGACGACAGCGAAGAAGAAGTCCCGCTAAGATTGCTCGACCAGTCAATGAACGTCCCGATCGGTCGTTTGACGGAAGTTCTTTTGAAAAAACTTCCGACGTCGGAGAATGAGCCTGAATTCGCGGCCAACATTAGACCACGCCTTGAAGCAGCGGTTCAGATGCCGGCCCGAAACGGCTTGCTGGCGCGCGTGCGCGTGGCCGTTGAGGTCACCACTCTATTCGATCGTGCGCCAACATGGACAGCTGCAAACATCATTCCGAAGTTCGATTGGGCTTCTCCCGATGCCGCCGCTGCCTGGTGTGCGCGGCGCTTTTCGCGCTACATCGGAACACCAGAGCTCTTTGCCATTACCAAGGCACCTCTTCTGCAGCTTTTCGGCAAGGCCGACATGCCAGAGGAGGTAATCAACGCCTACGTTGAATGGCTACCCGCCATTCTGATCGCTAACCGCAAGGACGATGCTGGCTATGCGCTCTCCGCAGCCGAGGCCCGGGCGGCATTGCGGCAGGCGCGCCCCGCTATGCTTCGATCCGTCGGGCATCATTTGGCGAGGGAAATGGAAGCTGCCCCGCCCGCGGAAAAGCTCGCACGTTGGCGAGACGTTGTCGGCCCGGTGTTCCAAGGGATATGGCCGCTCGACATCGAAATGCAGACGGGCCAATCCACCTTCAAATTGCTACAGATCCTGCGGGCCACAGGAGAAGCTTTCCCGATCGCTGTCGACATCATTCTGCCCTTCGTTCGGCCTGAGAACACAGACGGCGGCACGAGCGTCCATTCTCTCTCAGATGCCGACAGCCTCCTTTTCACTTCAGCACCGGCAAAGATGCTTGACCTCGTAAGCGCAGTGGTTGGAATGCGACCTCCGGGATCAGTATTTGGCTTACAGGCGGTCCTTGACCGTATCCGAGCGGCAGAGCCGGCATTGGCCGGTACGCATAAATTCAAGGCATTGACGACGGCCGCTGCTCCCCAACGATAGAACGCCAACTGGTAAATGTTGGGTTGCCAGTTGAACCGCGGCTTGTCGCTACATGCGGATCGAAACCGGATGTTCCGCTTCGGCCCCTATCAAGACGTTCGGCGCATCGCCGCCAAGCGACCGCTCTTTCCGCATAGTCGCCGTCCGCTGTCCTCCAGATCTGGCCACCGGCGCTTGATACAGGACAGAATTACCAACACCGACGCCCGCCCTTCGGTCCGATGCCCCTCACCGCCCCCTGGACAGGCTCCCCAAAATCCCGCGGACGATCGCCCGTCCGACCGACGAGCCGACCGAGCGCACGACTGATTTGATTGCCGCCTCCGCCACGGTCTGACGGTTGGAGGGGCGCGGCGCGCGGCGGCCGCCGGTCGGCTGGGGATCGTCATTGCCGAAGCCGGGAATGGTCCAGCGCGAACGGCCTGCGTCCTGTTGCTGCGCCTGCGCCTCCTGGGCGTCCTTGGCCTTTTTCTGCAGGATCTCGAAAGCCGATTCGCGGTCGACGGTCTGGTCGTACTGTCCGGCAACCGGGCTCTCAGTGATCAGCTTGCGGCGCTCTTCGGGCGTGATCGGGCCAATCCGCGAGGACGGCGGGCGGATCAGCGTCCGCTGGACCATGGACGGCACGCCCTTGGCTTCCAGCGTCGAGACAAGCGCCTCGCCGGTGCCGAGCTGCGTGATCACGGTTGCGCAGTCGAAGTCGGGATTGGGCCTGAACGTCTCGGCCGCCGTCCTGACGGCCTTCTGTTCGCGCGGCGTGTAGGCACGGAGTGCGTGCTGCATGCGGTTGCCGAGCTGGGCCAGCACCGTTTCAGGGATATCCAGCGGATTTTGCGTGACGAAATAAACGCCGACGCCTTTCGAACGGATCAGCCGGACCACCTGTTCGACGCGGTCGATCAGCACCTTCGGCGCGTCGTTGAACAGAAGGTGCGCCTCATCGAAGAAGAAGACCAGCTTCGGCTTGTCCGGGTCGCCGACCTCGGGCAGTTCCTCGAACAGCTCCGACATCAGCCATAGAAGGAACGTCGCATAGAGTCGCGGATTCATCATCAGCTTGTCGGCGGCGAGCACGCTGATGGCGCCGCGTCCATCGCGCGTGGTGCGCATGATGTCGGCGATCCGCAATGCCGGCTCGCCGAAGAAATTCGCGGCTCCCTGCTGCTCCAGGACCAGCAGCGTGCGCTGGATCGCGCCGACCGAAGGTTTCGTCACATTGCCGTAGCGGGCGCCGATCTCTTCGGCGCGGTCGGCGATATTGGCCAGCAGTGACTGCAGGTCCTTCAAATCGAGCAGCAGAAGGCCTTCCTCGTCGGCGATGCGGAAGGCGATGTTCATGATGCCTTCCTGCGCCTCGGAAAGGTTCATCAACCGCGACAGAAGCAGCGGCCCCATCTCCGAGATCGTGGTGCGGATCGGGTGGCCCTGCTCGCCGAACAGATCCCAGAAGATGACCGGGAATTCCTGGAATTCATAGGGATCGAGCTTGACCTGCTCGGCCCGCTTGACCAGGAAATCCTGCGCTGTGCCCATCATGGCGATACCCGACAGGTCGCCCTTGATGTCGGCGCAGAATACCGGCACGCCGGCATTGGAGAAACCCTCGGCCAATATCTGCAGGGTCACCGTCTTGCCGGTGCCGGTCGCGCCGGTGACCAGGCCGTGACGATTGCCATACTGCAGCAAAAGCTGTTCGGGCCGCTGATAGCTGTCGTCCGGCTTGCGGCTGGCCCCTATGAAGATACTGGTATCGTCGGCCATGTGTCCGGTCTCCGCAAACCTATAGGGTTGAATGCCCTGATCCCTTGAAGAAAAGG
This sequence comes from Mesorhizobium sp. M1169, assembly GCF_040318345.1. Classification (NCBI taxonomy): domain Bacteria; kingdom Pseudomonadati; phylum Pseudomonadota; class Alphaproteobacteria; order Hyphomicrobiales; family Phyllobacteriaceae; genus Mesorhizobium; species Mesorhizobium sp. M1169. Next base: position 81,509 of record NZ_JAMYME010000028.1, read on the forward strand.
GAGCCCCGCCGCAGGTATAGTGAGGCCATTGCGCAGCGACAATGGGCGTTGTCGAAAATGGCCTTTGGAGCTTGCGGAACCTGCCCATGTTTGGCAATCGGTTGACGGTCACCATCACGGAAGGCGCGTTGCACGGCATGTGTGCTGCATTGTGATATCGGGCCGGGGACCGTAGACTGACATAGTCGGCCGCTGCGGCCGCTAGAACGAGGAGAACCGATGGGCGCCGGTGCCTTGACCCAGGATGCCGAACTTCCGAACGCCGACCGGCAACGATGGCTGGCGCTGGCGGAGAAGGCGCTGGCCGGCGGGTCCTTCGAGGAAAAGCTCGTCTCGCATACAGACGACGCCATCCGCATCGAGCCGCTCTACGAGCGTTCGGTAACGGCGGAGCCTGTCGTGCGCGCCAACCCGGGATCACCGTGGATCGTCAGCCAGCGCATCGACGATCCGGACATAGGCCGCGCCAGTGCGCAGGCGCTGGAAGACGTCGCGCAGGGTGCCACCGGACTGTCGCTTGTCTTCGAGGGTGCGCCGAACGCCTTCGGCTATGGCTTGCCGAGGACGGCGGAGGCGCTGGAGGGCGTGCTCGACGGCGTGCCGCTCAACCGCATCCAGATCCGCATCGACGCCCATCCCTGGAGCCGTGCCGTGGCCGACTGGCTGGTGGCGTTTTTGACCAAGCGCCGCTCCGACCCGGCAAAGCTCAACCTCTCCTTCGGCATCGATCCGGCGGCGATCTTTGCCGGGACCGGCAGGCTGCGCATGTCGATCGAGGCTTTGCAGGCTTCGATGCCGCAGTCGCTGGCGCATTTCTTTTCGATGGGTGTGCCCGGCGTGCTGCTGGAGGCCGACGGGCGGGTATTCCACAATGCCGGTGCCACCGACGCGCAGGAGCTTGGCACCATGCTCGCCTCGGCCGTCTCCTATCTGAGGCTGTTCGAGAAGGCGCGCCAGCCGCTCGTCTACGCGGCGCCGCATATCGGTTTTGCGCTCAGCGTCGACCAGGACCAGTTCGTTTCGACGGCCAAGGTCAGGGCGTTGCGCAGGCTGTGGGCGCGTGTCCAGGAGGCCTGCTCGATACCGCCCTCCACCGCCAGCATCCATGCCGAAACCTCCTTCCGGATGATGACGGCGGCCGACCCGGAAACCAACATCCTGCGCACCACCATCGCCGCTTTCGCGGCCGCCGCCGGCGGCGCGGATTCGATCGCCATCCTGCCGCACACGATCGCGCACGGCCTACCCGCGGGTTTTGCTCGCCGCGTTGCCCGCAACGCGCAACTGATCATGGCCAATGAAAGCCACATCGACCACGTGGCCGATCCGGTTTGCGGTTCGGGCGCCGTCGAAGCGCTGACTGCGGAGCTCTGCGCGGCGGCCTGGCAGGAGTTCCAGCAGATCGAGGCGGAAGGCGGCGTGCTGACCAGCCTTGAGCAAGGGCACATCCAGAGGCGCGTCCAGGCAGCTTCCGCCCGCCGCAACACAGCCTACCAGGCGGGCGAACGGGCGATCGTCGGCACGACGCTGCACCCGTCGAAGACCGAGCGTCCGGTCGAGACGCTGGCGGCGGAGCGGCGGCCTGCCTTCACCGAAGGCGTTGCGGTGTGCGAGCCGCTATTTCCGATCCGCATCGATCAGTCGATCGGAGCCGCGCCATGATCCCGAATTTCAGCCAGATCGCCTGGTCGCCGCCACGGCGGGCGCCGGTCGAGATCAAAGGCCAGCGGATGACGCCGGAAGGCATCGCCGTCAAGCATCTCTACAGCCAGGGCGATCTCAAGGGCTTGCCACATCTCGATACCTATCCGGGCCTGCCGCCTTTCGTGCGCGGCCCCTATCCGACGATGTATGTCCAGCAACCCTGGACGATCCGGCAATATGCCGGCTTCTCGACGGCCGAAGAGTCCAACGCCTTCTACCGGCGCAACCTTGCCGCCGGCCAGAAAGGCCTGTCGGTCGCCTTCGATCTCGCCACGCACCGCGGCTACGACAGCGACCATCCGCGCGTCGCCGGCGATGTCGGCATGGCCGGCGTCGCCATCGATTCCATTCTCGACACGCGCCAGTTGTTCGACGGCATCCCGCTTAACGAGATGACGGTATCGATGACGATGAACGGCGCGGTGCTGCCGATCATGGCGCTCTATATTGTGGCGGCGGAGGAACAGGGCGTCGCGCAGAAGGATCTCACTGGGACCATTCAGAACGACATCCTGAAAGAGTTCATGGTGCGCAACACCTACATCTATCCGCCAAAACCTTCGATGCGGATCGTGTCGGATATTTTTTCCTACACGTCGAAGCACATGCCGAAGTTCAATTCGATCTCGATCTCCGGCTATCACATGCAGGAGGCGGGAGCGACGGCGGATCTCGAGCTCGCCTACACGATTGCAGACGGCATCGAATATGCCCGCGCCGGCGTCGCGGCCGGCCTCGACATCGACCGTTTCGCGCCGCGCCTTTCCTTCTTCTGGGCGATCGGCATGAATTTCTTCATGGAAGTCGCCAAGCTGAGAGCAGCGCGCCTTTTGTGGGCCAGCCTGATGCTGAAGAACTTTTCGCCGAAGGACGAGCGCTCGCTGTCGCTGCGCACCCATTGCCAGACTTCGGGCTGGTCGCTGACGGCGCAGGATCCCTACAACAACATCATCCGCACCATGATCGAGGCGATGGCCGCCACTCAAGGCCATACGCAGTCGCTGCACACCAATTCCTTCGACGAGGCAATGGCGCTGCCGACCGACCATTCGGCCCGCATCGCCCGCAACACACAGCTCATCCTGCAGAAGGAGTCCGGCACGACGCGCATTATCGACCCGTGGGGCGGCTCCGCCTATGTCGAACGGCTGACACATGATCTGGCGGCGCGTGCGCTTGCGCATATCGAGGAGGTCGAGAGCCTCGGCGGCATGGCCGCGGCGATCGAAAAGGGCCTACCGAAGCTGCGCATCGAAGAGGCTGCCGCGCGCACCCAGGCGCGCATCGATTCCGGCGAACAGATCGTGGTCGGTGTCAATGCCCACCGTCCCGGCACGGACATCGAAGTCGACGTGCTGAAGATCGACAATGCCGAGGTCAGGGCACGGCAATTGTCGAAGCTGCAGCGGCTGAAAGGTACGCGTGACGTCGCCGCCGTCGAGAGCGCGCTCGATGCGCTTACCCGTGCTGCCGGGAGTAACGGAAACCTGCTGGAATTCGCCATCCGGGCCGCACGCGCCAACGCCACGGTCGGCGAGATTTCGCTGGCGCTGGAAAAGGTTTTCGGCCGCCATGTCGCCTCGGTGCAGACGATCTCCGGCGTCTATCGCAACGCGCTCGGCGACAATCCCGTGGTCGACCGGCTGCAGGACAAGATCGTCGCGTTCGAGGAGAAGTCCGGCGGCAAGCCGCGCATTCTGGTCGCCAAGATGGGGCAAGACGGCCATGATCGCGGCCAGAAAGTGATCGCAACCGCCTTTGCCGACCTAGGCTTCGACGTCACCGTCGGGCCGATGTTCCAGACTCCGGACGAGATCGCCAGGCTGGCGGTCGAGCATGACGTGCACATCGTCGGCGCCTCGTCGCTGGCTGCGGGCCATTTGACGCTTATTCCCGAACTCAAGCATGCGCTGAAGAAGCTCGGCCGCGACGACATGCTGATCGTCGCCGGCGGCGTCATTCCACCGCAGGATTACGACGCAGTCCGGCAGGCAGGCGCCACTGAAATCTTCCCGCCCGGCACGGTCATCCCGGAAGCGGCGGAGCGGCTGATGGACCGGCTGCTGCAGGCCGGCTGACGCCTTGTTATAATGCCTGTTGTAACAAGAAACACACTGCGTTATAATCAGCGTTGCAACAGGATGCCTCACCATGAACACGACCATTCGCAAGATCGGCAATTCCGAAGGCGTGATCCTGCCGAGGGAACTTCTCGATCGTCTGAACCTGAAGGCCGGCGACCAGCTTCAAATCGTTGAAACAGGTGACGGTTTTGCGCTGAGGCCGGTGGACGACAGCTTCGAGCGGCAAATGAAAGCTGCCCGCGAGGTCATGGACAAATACAAGGTCGCGCTTCAGAAGCTCGCCGAATGAGCTGGGAGTTTCTGACGCGGCGTGCAGTCGAAGCCATGCACGCGGAGCAGTTGCGCCGACACGGCGGAGCACAAGGCTTGAGGGATGAAAATGCCCTCGAATCGGCGCTCGCTCGCGCCGAAAACAAGGCCAACTACGGAGACCCGTCGGTTGAGGAACTCGCAGCCGCCTATGTCTTCGGCATTGCCAGAAATCATGCCTTTGTCGACGGCAACAAACGCACGGCCATTGTCGCGGCCGGCGCATTTCTGATTGTGAATGGTTATGCCCTGTCGGCCAATGACGGCATGCTTTACGAATTCGTCATCGGCGTCGCCGCCGGCGAAATCGACGAGGCCGGCGCCGCGGCGTTCTTCCGCGACCATGTCGTCAAGCTCGAAGACTAACTGTCGGAGAGCTTGACGATCTCCCATTCCTTACCGTTGACCACGGCAACTTCGCCGACCTTCTTGCCGAACAGCGCCATCGCCATCGGCGACATATGGGAAATTGTCCCCTTGGCGGGATTTGCCTCATCCTCGCCGACGATCTTCCAGTGCACCTTCTTGCCGTCGTGGCTTTCCAGCGTGACGCCCATGCCGAAGCGAACCATGTCGCTGCCCGGTTCCGGCACCGAAAGCTCGGCGCTTTCGCGCCGCGCCGTCCAGTAGCGGAGATCACGCGACACCAGCGCGATGCGCTCGCGGTCGGCCCTCTTCTCGGCTCTGCCCAGTTCGTCGCGCAGAGCGGCCACCTCGGCATCGATCAGCGCCATGCCGCGTTCCGTGACCAGATTGCGGTGATGGCTGATCGGCCGCTCGCCGATGCCGGCAATGGCGTTTTCGCTGTCTTCCTCGCGGGTGAAGGCCCTGCTCATCCGACGAACTTAGGCTTGGAATGGCGACTCCACAAGCCATTGCTGATGAAGAGGCTAATGGTGAAGATCTGGGTTCAGTACCCGAGATTAGACAGCTGCTTGGGGTAGATAGTGTTGAAAAAGTCCGGGTTGCAGCAGTCCTGAAGCACTGATTCAATCTTCGTCGTAAGAGGAGATTGAGTCGATGATGGG
>NZ_JAMYME010000029.1:0-78918 GCF_040318345.1 Mesorhizobium sp. M1169
TCTCCACGGCCAGGCGGGGCAACCGGTGGTCGCCAATTGTGCACCCGGGCGCGGTTTGGGGCCCGCTCAATACGTAAATGCCTTTTTTTTCCCCCCCCGGGGGCCGGGGTGTCGCCCCCGCCGCACCACTTCCTGTTGCCGGACTCCAGCTTAGCAAGGGGGTGAATTATAGTCATGGGCCCCACCATCAAAGTCGTGCGATGCGCTGAGCCGGGCAGGCTGGTGTTTGAGGAGCAGCAGGCACCAGGCACTCCGCCCGAAGGCTGGGCACTGATCAATGTCGCCTATGTCGGGATATGTGGAACCGACTACCACATCTTGGAGGGCAGGCATCCTTATCTCGCCTATCCGCGCGTCATGGGCCATGAGGTTTCGGGAACAATCGCGGCAATCAACGCGCCGGTGGACCTGTCGGTTGGAGAGCAAATCCTCGTCAACCCCTATTTTGCCTGCGGAAATTGTGCCGCCTGCCGCCAGGGAAAGCCGAACTGCTGCATGTCGATCGAGGTGCTTGGCGTGCACCGTGACGGTGCCATGAGCGAGCAGATTCTCGTGCCGGCGCAGAACTTGATAGCAGCGGCCGGCCTGTCACCGGTCGAGGCTGCCACGGTCGAGTTTCTGGCCATCGGTGCTCACGCGGTGCGCAGATCCATGGCGGGGCCGGGCATTCGCACCTTGGTTATCGGCGCCGGGCCGATCGGCCTTGGCACCGCGCTTTTTGCGCGCATAGCGCAACTCAACGTGACCGTCATGGACGTCGATGCCGAGCGGCTGGCCTTTGCCGCAAGACAATTGGGCTTCCTGGTGATCGACGGGTCGAAGGGATCGATCGTCGAAACGATAGCGGAGCGAACTGCGGGAGCAGGTTTCGACGTCGTCTTCGACGCCACGGGGAACAGCCGTTCGATGCAGGCTGCCTTTGCCTATGTTGCCCATGGCGGCGTCATGGTGATGGTCAGCGTCGTGCCGGACGACATAACCTTCTCAGATCCAGAGTTCCACAAGCGGGAAATGATGCTGATCGGCAGTCGCAACGCGACGCGTAGCGATTTCCAGCACGTCATTGCCTCGATCCGCGCTGGAAAAATACCAATCGACCGACTCGTTACCCATCGCACTACCCTGCGAGACAGCCCACGCGATATTGCGATCTGGGCGCAGCAGAAGTCCGGTCTAATCAAGGCTGTTGTCGACGTGGCTGGAGCTGGCTGACGTCAGCAAACACAATCAAGATATGTGACCGCAGCCCTGATGCCGCATTATGGGAGGGGGAGTTGCTCGGTGACGCCAGGCTAAGCGGCGCGCTTGACACGGTATTCGGAGTGGGTTTCCTCAGTGAACAATTGTCCCTGCCGAACTGGCTTGGCGTTTCACTGATTGCAGCAGCGGGCGCAGTTCTCGTCGCATACAAAGGTTGAAGCCGTGAAGCGACAATCCTTCCGGCACAAAACGCGTTCCACGCCAAGTCCGCCGGCTATTCGCACCGGTTGAGTATCCGACGTCGCTATTCTATATGATGCGTGATGTTTGATGCGCACCAAGCAGGGCAACATGAGAACCACACTGGCGATCGATGACGATGTCCTGGTTGCAGCCAAGGCCATCGCCCGGCAGCAGGATCGCAGCCTCGGCGAGGTCATCACCGATCTCGCCCGGCGCTCGCTGCGTCGGCCTCAAGCCGGCGGCGAGCGCAACGGGATTCCTCTACTGTCGCCTCGGCCGGATGCACCTCCTGTCACGCTTGAGACGGTCAATGCCTTGCGAGACGAACTGCCGTGACGCTCCTGCTCGATGTCAATGTGCTGATCGCACTGATAGATCCTGGCCACGTCGCCCATGACGAACGCGCATGGCTGGTTCGAAGAGACCGGTAAACTCCGCATGGGCTACGTGTCCCGTCACCGAAAACGGCGTCCTGCGCATCGTCGGCAACCAAAGATATCCCAATTCTCCCGGCTCACCAGCTGTTGTTGCGCGAATCGTTACCAAGTTGCGGACCCTGCACGGGCACAGCTTCTGGCCCGACGATGTGAGCCTGGTTGGCTCCGGCGACATTGATGCAGCCAAAATCCTGACCTCGGCGCAGGTGACGGCTACCTACCTTCTCGCGCTTGCCAAGGCGCGCGGCGGCCAACTTGCCAGCTTTGACCGCAAGCTGTCACAAGCTGTCAGCGGCGGCCGTGAAGGGCGGGAAGTCTGCACTGCATCTGATTCCAACAAGGTAGAGACTCTTCGGTGCGGTCTACCTTAATCTTCTCGGGTTTCTTCGGCGAGAAAGTCGCGGTGGTCCAGAGGCAGCACGGAATCGAGAGCGTCAAAGACTTCTGCACGTCGAATAACATAGGCAGGTGGCCGAGCGAAGAGGTCAATTGCCATTCGCGAGCGGCCCGAGAATTTGGACTCCCTGGCGGCGTGCGGCAAGTGCGAGCTTCCGATCGAGGGTGGCCAGCGGCAACTCGGTTTCGATTGCCAGCGCCAGATAGGCGGCGTCATAGGCGCTGAGCCCGTGCGAAGCCGCTAATGTCAGCACTGCGCCGTCCGACCCGCCGCCGGCGTCCTCCAGCGGCAATCGGCGCAGCCGTGCCATGGTGGTGGCAGCTTCGCCCGCCGCGATGCGGCCACGCCGCTCGGCCATCAATACGACGTTACGCGCCTCGTGCCAGAACAGGGAAGGGACAGGCGCGGTTGCTCCCGGCAATCGTCGCATCAGGGCGGCCGCCGCCTCGCTGTCTTCATCAGGAAGAATCCAGGCAGCCGCCACGGAAAGGTCGACAACGAAAGGCATCAGACGATGATCGCCATCAAGCGCGGCGCCCTTCATCGCGCCAGGCCCGAATTTCGTCCTGCGTCACGGGCTTGGCGCGGGCGCGGGCAGCGCTGATCTCTTCGATCACGGCTTCGACATCGTTGCGGCGTTGAATCCGCGACAGTTTAGCGATGGGATCATTGCCGCGCGAAATAATCACCTCCTCGCCGGCTTCTACCCTTGAAAGCAGTTCCGAGAGATGCGTTTTGGCCTCGCCAACTTTCACCGTGATGGTCATTTCCTGTCCTTGCGCGCGTCGGGTCAACGTGGTGAGCCGTGTTCATTGCCGAGCTGAGTGTGGATTGCTCGACAATCGCTCTTGCACGCGACGATAGGCGCAATCCTGCCCCTTGGTCAAGGCTTGGTCAAGTCATTGCCGACCCCTCGCACGCCGCAAGGCGGGCCGTCTCTTGACAAGGTGAAATCGTTCTGGAGCAACGGCTTCTGATCATGCGCAGTGTCTGATTTTGCGGGCGGAAGCTTGCGCAACTTGTCGCGGTTAGCGCACTCCAGTGGATCGCGAGTGGCTATCTGAGCATAGTTTGCGGGGCATTCTTCTTCGAGCGTTCGCGCTTGGACGCGCAGCGCCGACCTCTCGCCGTCTCTGTTGCCGTAGCACGACAACCTGATCACGCGGCTCTTCCCCAGGCCCGCGACCCATCTGGACAGTTCGGCCTTGCCCCAAAACGATTAGGGCGGAACGTTGCAAGCATGGGATGCGGATTGCCAGAGGCGATTTCTTTGGCAAGCAATTCGCCGACGATCAATCCAAGCGTGGCGCCGCTGTGGCTGAAGGCGACGTGAAGTTCGGCAACGGTCTCGACGCAGCCAAGCACTGGCTCGCCGTCGCCGGGGATGGGCTTCGGGCCAACTGCATAGGCAGCGAGTTGGAGCCGCGGATTGCCCTCGAGCACCGCACTAGCCTCCTCGAGCAGTCCTTTGACGGTCTTGTCGTGCACGGTGTAGGTTCCGTCAGAGTTGACCACGACTTCTTCCTCCGACCACGCCGAATCCAAAACAAGTGCGCCGTCCGGCGTCGGGCGAACCGCCACGCGGGGCGTATTCAGCACGGCACGGAGCTCGGTCTTGATCGGCTTGGTCTTCAAGAGAAGTGAAATTGGCGTGGCGTCGGGGACACGAACTCCGATCTCTGCGAGCATGATAGGCGTCGCTGGCCCGACCGCAAGGACCACTGCATCCGCCTTTACCGGCACACCGTCGGCAGTGACGACGCCACGCGCGCGACCACCTGTGGCATCTATCCGGACGCGTCCAGCGTCCCGAACAAACTTGCCGCCACGGGAGCGGAACTCATTGAGCAGCAGACTGATCAAAGACGGCAGGTCAACCCATCCTTCGCCAGGATTGAAGATGGCGCCCTGGGGGGTAATTGCGCTCGCGTTGACGCCGGGCACCACTGCACCGACTTCGGCAGGGCCGAGCAGAAGCGCGTCATAACCAATATCCTGCTCCAACTGGCAGACGGACGCGATCTGGTTCGTCTCGTCATCCGCATCCCAGGTGAGGCCGCCGTCAAAGCGAAGCCACGATCCCGTTTCCGGCCTTGTGGCGGCCAGGGTCCGATAACGGTCGATGCCTGCAAGCCTCAAGCGGTGGTAGGCAGTGTCCGCACGTCGCGCTGAGTTCAGCCAGGAAAGTGAACGGCCGGATGCACCGTTGGCTGGCGCGCCGTCGTTGACAAGCGTTACATCAAGGCCAAGACGAGCAAGGTGCAACGCGGAAGAGATGCCGAAGATGCCCGCGCCGATAACAACAACATGGCGCGGCTTTGGTGATGCGGTCATAGAGAAATCCTTCTTCGCAGAAGCCGGGCTGGGAGTTGTTGGATGGCTGCAGAGCGCGGCGGAATTAATATTCGGTGAGCTTCTTCATGTAGCGCCGGCCCTCAAGCATTGGACGGCCGCGCAGGGCGGCCAGCTCGTAGGCAAAACGCCAAAGCGTGTCGAAGAACACCAAGGGCACGAGATAGGGTTTGATGTGTTCGGACATACCGCTGAGGTCGAGTTCCGCTCCATCGAGCACCAGGACGTTTTCCCGGCTGCCGTACTTGAAAAGGAAGTCTCGGGCGCGTTCGGGAAGGCTCCGCGTTTCGTCCAAACCCAGCAAGACCACGAAGCAAGTATCCCGGTCGACCACCTCAAATGGGCCGTGAAAGAACTCGTTGGCGTGTATGGCCTGCGAATCGTACCACTGCATCTCCATCAACACGCAGATGCCGTACGAATAGGCCGCACCATAGCTGGCACCGCTGGCCAGTGTGTAGATCGCATTGCGCGGCGCGAAACGGGGGGCGAAGGCCTGAAACCGGTCGGCATAGGTCCGGTGCGCACGCTCGATCGCCGGCTGAAGATGGCTCAGGCTCGTCAGCAGATCGGCAGTTAGCCCGGCATCCTCCCGAGCATCGATCAGGCCGGCGAGCAACATATAGAGCACGCCGTAGTTGCTGCAGGCTGAATCGATTGCTTTGCCCGTCGTGTAGGAGGCCTGGTAGGCGACTGCGTGGTCGACCGCCAGCGCGAGGGGCGATATCTGGTCGAGCGTCATGCCGATTGTCGTTGCGCCTCGATCCTTTGCATGATTGGCCGCTCGCACAGTTTCGCGGGTGGTGCCGGTCTGCGAGCAAAGGACAACGAGCGCGTCAGGTCCCAACCGTCGCGGGTCTCGGCAGACGAACTCATCTGCGTTGTAGATGTCGCAGGCGAATGTGCCGCTGTGACGGTCGACGAAGTATTTGCCTGCCATCATGATCGAGAGCGAACCGCCGCACGCCACGAGGAATAGGTGCGAAAACTGCGTGCCCGCCGTAGCGGTCAGGGCGCGTTCCACGTCGGAGGGCAGGGCGGAAATCATGAGCTTCCTCGTCTCGTTGGCAGAGCTAGGGGCGGGCCCACAATTGACAGGTGGGCGGCCACTGTGCGAACGTTATCACACCCTTTAAACTGAAAGTCCTGCAATGGTCAAGATTGCCGCGATAGGCGATAACGTGGTCGATTGTTATCTTGCTCGCGACGAGATGTATCCTGGTGGAAATTGCCTCAATGTCTCGGTTTATGTCAGCCGCTTCGGCGGGCGATCGGCCTATGTCGGAGCGATCGGCAAAGACCGGGCAGGGGACCTTATCTGCACTGCACTGGCGTCGGAGCGCGTGGACATCACCCGATTACGGCGTCTCGAGGGACCGACCGCTTACTGCCTCATAGGTCACCGCAACGCCGATCGGATTTTCCTGGACTTCGATCTCGGAGTTTCGGTGTTTACGCCGACGCAAGAAGATCTGGATTTTCTCTCGGGCTTTCAGGCCGTCCACATCGGCCAGTCCAGCGGTTTGGACCCGTGGGTTGCCGCTGTATCAAGTAAGTCACTGTTGTCTTATGATTTTTCCACGCGACGGGACCCGGGACATCGACGCGAGATTGGACCCTATTGCTATCTGGCTTGTGTCTCGGGTGACGGTCTCGACGACAAGGAATTGGCCGCAATCGCGGCCGAATTGCTTGCACGTGGTTCAAAGTGGGTTCTTGTGACTCGTGGTCGAGCCGGCGCGGTGCTTCACGGCGACACCGTCTCTTACCGAACCCCGGCGCGGTTGGTCAAACCCGTCGACACCCTGGGCGCGGGCGACACCTTCATCGCCAGAACGCTATTCGGCCTGCTTAAGAAAGAGGCGCCTCAAGACATTCTCGGCCATGCCGCAGAGGCGGCTGCTGCTACCTGCCGGTACTACGGGGCAATCGGCCATGCGACAGCAATCGACCTAGGAAAGATGACGCCGGAGATCCCCCAGGCTTAAGACTGGAAAACCATCTAGCTGCGAAATTCTCCGAAACAATTGACGCGAGAAATGGACAATGCTAGAGAAAATGATAACGTTCTCACCTTCCTGGCCGAACGCCGTCCAAGAGCGTTTTGATAGATGAGACGTCGAGTGGGATCGCAAGGCCGAGTTCGGCCAATCGTAAGAGGAGAAGACATGCACACGAATTCGAGCAGGCGCCTACTTTTGAAATCCGGTCTGGCGCTGACGATCGCGCTGTTGACAGGACTTGGCACGTTGGCCTCGTCAACTCAGGCAAACGCGGCGGACAACCCTTATAACCTCATCGACCCGACGGTGATCAGCGTCGGAACCATGGGCGATGCGAAACCCTATGTCTTCACCGATACCAACGGTAACTTCACCGGCTTCGACGCCGAACTCTTCCGTGATGTGGCGCGCCGGCTCGGGTTCAAGGAGGAGCAGGTCGTTTTCACCGGCCAGGAATTCTCGGCGCTGCTGCCCTCCGTTGCCAACGGCCGCTTCGATGTAGCTGTCGCCGCCATCGGCACAACGGCGCAGCGCAAGAAGACGGTGGATTTTGGCGACGGCTATCTCGCCGGCTACCTGTCGATCATTTCGGCGGATCCGGCACTGACGAGCAATGAGAGCACCGCCGGAAAGCGCATCGGCGTGATCCAGGGAACGCTGCAGGAAATCTATGCCGAGAAGAACCTCAAGGGCGACATTGTCAAATTTCCCGACAACAACACTGCGGTGGCGGCGCTGAATAACGGGACGATTGATGGCCATTTCACTGACTATGAGTCGGCCAAGCAGTATGTGGAGCGCTATAAGAACCTGAAGATTACAATGAACGTGCCGTCCTTCGACGCGCCGGCCGGGTTCGTGGTCAAGAAAGGCAACGATGCCTTCCGCGAGGCGCTCAACAAGGCGCTGCGCGAGGCCATGGACGATGGCACCTGGAAACGGCTGCATGAGAAGTGGTTCCCGGGCACTCCGATGCCGGATCAATATCTGCCCAAGAAGTAAATTCGCGCGTATTCATTTTCGTTTCCGGCCGGGCCCGTCAGCAACGGTGCCCGGCCGAGTTATAGATGGACTTGATATGAGCTGGTTCGATACCTTCGCCCGCAGCTTCCTTGATTTCCAGGCGATGGCAGAAGTTCTGCCAAACATGGTGATGGTCGGCCTCAAGAACACTTTGATCCTGGCCCTTGCCTCGACGTTTTTCGGGACGCTGATCGGTATCGTCCTCGCAGTCATGGGGATTTCAGAGAACCGGCCGCTGAAACTCCTTGCCCGAGTCTACACCGATATCTTCCGTGGGCTTCCTGCCATTGTCACAATCCTGATCATTGGCCAAGGCTTCGCGCGGTTGGGCCGAGATCTGTTCGGTCCATCGCCTTATCCGCTGGGCATTCTGGCGCTCAGCTTGATCGCCGGAGCCTACATCGGGGAGATTTTCCGCGCCGGCATTCAGAGCGTCGAGCGGGGTCAGATCGACGCCACACGCACTCTCGGTATGACGTATGGCCAAGGCATGCGCCTGGTGGTGATCCCGCAAGGCATCCGTCGCGTCCTGCCTGCACTGGTCAACCAGTTCATCGGCAATGTCAAAGACTCCAGCCTGGTCTATTTCCTTGGTCTGCTCGCCTCCGAACGCGAACTGTTCCGCGTCGGCCAGGACCAGGCTGTGCTGACCGGCAACTTGTCGCCCCTATTGCTGGCCGGAGTGTTCTATCTCGTGATCACGGTGCCGCTGACCCATCTCGTCAACTACATCGACGCGCGCATGCGCGTCGGCAAACGAATAACCGCCGTGCAGAGTGGCCTCCAAGAGGTCGCCGAGCTTGCCGAAGCCGTCATGCCGGGAGCAGCGACGTTGCCTGCAGCAGCGCCCACACGCTTCAAGGGTGGCGGCATCGAGGTCAAAAATATCGACATGGCCTACGGCGCCGTCCAGGTGCTGCATGACGTCGGTCTGAAAGTGGAGCCCGGGACCGTCACCTGCCTCATCGGTCCGTCCGGATCGGGCAAGTCGACCTTGCTGCGCTGCCTCAACCGTCTCGTAGAATGCCGAGCCGGTGACATTCTGCTCGACGGCGAAAGCATCTACAAGCAGACCCCTGACCAACTCCGGCGGCGTGTGGGCATGGTTTTCCAGCAGTTCAATCTGTTCCCCGACCGTAGCGCGCTCGCCAACATCACCTTGGCGCTGCGCAAAGTTAAACGCATGTCGCGCGAGGAGGCTAATGACGCGGCCTTGGCGAGGCTAAATGAAGTCGGACTGCTGGAGCGCAAGGACCATCGGCCGGCCAATCTCTCGGGCGGGCAACAGCAGCGGGTGGCCATCGCGCGTGCGCTCGCGCTCGAACCCGAAATTATGCTGTTCGACGAAGTCACCAGCGCCCTCGATCCAGAATTGGTCAAAGGTGTCCTGAACTTGATGGCCGACCTCGGGCGCGGCGGGATGACGATGGTGGTCGTTACACACGAGATGAATTTCGCTCGCAAGGTCGCGAACCAGGTCGTGTTCATGGACGAGGGGCGGATCGTCGAGGCAGGCCGGCCAGAAGACCTATTCGACAATCCGCAGAGCCCGCGTCTTCGACGCTTTCTGTCGGAGGTGCTGTAATTCAAATGGTGTGCGCAGCGGCGGGTTCTGCGGTGTTCGGCCTTGCGGGGCGTGCCTAACTGCCGCTAGTTCGTCGCCACGACGTTGCATGGTCGGCGGGACTTGCTGGGTGACTCAAAGATCCAAAAACGCAACTATCATCGAAGTCGCTCGCCGGGCTGGAGTGAGCTCTGCCACGGCTGGGCGCGTGCTTGGTGACTACGGGTACAGCAGCCCTGAGGTCCAGGAGAAGGTGCGCGCCGCGGCATCTGCGCTGGGTTATCGGCCCAATCGCCTGGCCAAAGGCCTGATCACCGGTAAGACCCAGACTATCGGCGTTGTCGTAGGCGACATCGAAAGCCCATTCTATGCAAGCGTGCTGCGCGGAATAGGGGACGTCGCGCGCCGTGGCGGCTTCGGGGTTATCGTTACGAATAGTGACGAAAATGCCGAACTCGAGCGAGAGGCGGTGCAGCTGCTGTTGGAAAAGCAGGTCGATGGTTTAGTCGTCTCATCGACCTTCTTGGACAAGCCGGATCATCTTCGTGACGCAGTCGCGGCCGGCTGTCCCGTCGTGCAGTTCGACCGCATCGTGGCGGGCATGGAAACCGATTCGGTCGTGGTCGATAACGTTTCTGTAACGCGTAGCAGCATAGCGGCGATCATCGCCGCCGGACACAGCCGCATCGGAATATTGGCGGAACTCGGGCCGGACCAACGCGATGATGTTGGTTCCTTTGTCACAAACGCTGATCTCTCCAGCTCCGACGTTCGCTACCATCATCCAAGCTGGCAACGGTTGTTGGGTTATCTCGAAGCCCATCGCGCTGCGGGCATTTCGCCGGATCCACAGTTGATCCGCCGCGTGGCGGTCTATTCCAGCGAGGCAGCCCGAAAGGAGGCACTCGATCTGCTGACAATGCGCAATGCGCCGTCCGCCCTGTTTACCGCCGACGGTGTGATGTCGACAGGCGTTCTGGAGGCGACATCCGCACTGAAGCTTGCGATTCCGGGAGAGGTTTCGCTGCTTTGCTTCGACGATCTCGACTGGATGCAGTTCGTGGCCCAAGGTATCACAGCCATCGCGCAGCCGGCGCATCTGATCGGGGCGACGGCAGCCGAGCTTCTCTTGAAGAGGCTGGCTGGCGACACCGCACCGTTTGAACACCGTGTCCTCGCGGCTCGCCTGGTGAACCGTAATTCGATTGCGGTTCATCTCAACCGCAACGCCCCTGATCCGGCCGCGACGGTGTAGCTGGAGCCGAATTGCCGCGCCTCTTTGTGTCGAGGTCGATCCCATGCAACGGCTGAATGATAGCTCAAGCATATTGCTGGGTAGGACTTTTGTCGTTTGCGATGCCCAGCGTGAGCTGCGCCAGAAATCGGGCGAGCCCATCCGGGTTCCGAGACCTAATCACGTGCGGTCGCAGTAGTATGGCTTGGTCGTTGAACGCAAAGGCTGCCCGATTTCGTTCCGCGATGGGTACAATTATAGATCAAGCAAAATGTCGCCTTGTGGGCGGCTGCAGCACGCCAGGATGTAGCCTGCCGATTTGTCCTCCAAGGTCAGTCCGCCTAGGTCATCCATGACGACTTCGCCAGACAGCTTGGCGATCCGGCACGTACCGCAAACTCCCTGCTGGCAAGCGGTTGGGACATAGACGCCACATTGGCGCGCCGCTTCCAGCAGGGTCTCTCCGGGCGCGCAATGATATGCAAGGCCGGAGCGGGCGAAGCGGACCGAAGACGAAACCTTTGAATCCGATAGCGAACGCGAAATGTTGCCGCCCCCGAAGCTCTCCTCATGATACTGTGAAGGGGCGAGCCCGATTGCATCGAGGCAGCTGCGTGCAGCCTTTATGTAGGATTCCGGCCCACAGGCAAAAATCGTGCGGCTATGGAGATCGGGAACCAAAGTCAGGAGCATTTCACTGTTAATTCGCCCGGTTGGACCCGTCCAGGCCGGGTCTCCATGACTGCAAATGCAAGTCACATGAACATTGGGAAAGCGAGTGGCAAGTGCGTCCAGTTCGAGCCGAAAAATGATGTCGTCCGGCGTTCTCGCACTATGAATGAAGTGGATATCCTGGTTTGCTGCGCGGTCGGTAAATGCCCGCAGCATCGACATGACGGGAGTTATCCCGCTGCCACCTGAAAGGAAGAGGGACTTTGCATGCGGCAGATCGTCGAGATTGAACGAGCCGAGCGGCCCTTCGATCTCGATCCCATCGCCCGGCTTCAAATTGTCATGGAGCCAATTCGAAACGAGCCCGCCCGGCGTCCGTTTCACGGTGATCTGCAGGTCGAGCGGTCGCGTCGGCGGTGATGAAACAGAGTAGGAGCGTGTCACCGCGGCCCCCTCGATCCTCAGGTGCACCACAACATATTGGCCAGCGCTGAAGCAGAACATCCGATCTGAAGCGGGTGTGAGAACGAATGTTTTCACATCGTGCGTCTCGTCGATCACGCGTCGGCAGAGCACAAGCTGCGGCGTGGTCTGTGCCCACTCCCGGTGAAGCTTTGTTGGGGCGAAGCCGGAGGCTGCAAAGGCCGCGTAAGCATTCATCATTCAACTCGGGTTTGAAGTGGAGCCAAGATGCCACTTCAAACCCCGCTGAACAGCCGCGCAATCCTGCCGTTATGATCGGTAATTTCGATTACACTTCCAGGGACATTACAGCCACCTGGAGAGCTCGGATGCCCTTGCGAATAATGGGTTCGTGTTTGCGGCGCGCAAGGATCGCGGTGTGGACTGGCTGGTGCAGCGTCGGCGCTCCCTCGACGAGGAACGATGGGAGCTCGGCCGTGAACCGGCGCGCATCGTCGCTGCGCATGTAGCAGGTGCCGCCCGTTCGTCGCAGCATGATCTCCGCCAGAGTTTCCGATCCCGTCGAAAGCCGACAGATCGCAAGCTCGGCCAGCAGCTCTGCGTGCGTCTTTTCCAGCACCGCGGTGTAGCCTGGGCGAATGTAGGTTTCAGGGTCGACATCAGACAGCGTTCTGGCAGCCGTCGAAACCATCACATATTCCTCGACCATCAGATGCTCGTAGGCGATCTCAGGCAGGTAGCGAGGCGCATAAAGCACGGCAATATCGAGATTTCCCATGCTTAGGTCGCTGACCATCTGGTTCGAATAGTCCGACTCGACATGGATCGAGGATTTTGGAAGCGCCTGGCACAGTGTCTCGACCCATCCCGGCAGGACCGAACGGGTCATGCCCACCTGTGCGGCGATGCGCAACGTGCCCTCGAAACGGTTGAACGCTCGCACATCGTGTCGAGCTTGCGACCACGTCGACAGCAAGGATCTGGCATAGGCTTCGAACCGCCGCCCGGCGGCTGTCGGCTCAGCGCCGGCGCGCCCGCGCAGAAAGAGCTCGGACCCGATCGCGCTCTCCAGATTCTTGATGCGGGTGCTGATCGTCGACTGGGTCAACCCCAGCCGGTCGGCGGTACGATTGAAATTTCGCGACTCGATGATGTCGAGAAAGGTTTCGATGTGATCTAGCTGCACATGACCTCCGATCGAAAAAGTCGATCATATTGCGCAGGATCATAAGCTTGATCAAACAATACTCAAGGCGGAAGCTGCACGCGGTGAAATCGGCCGGCAGATCGTCCAGGCTGAAGCTACGGAGCTGAGCAACGTGTTCATAGTCGACTGCGATTGTCACAATTACTGGTCGAGCGCGACTGTATTGGAGCCTTATCTTTCCGGCCTATGGAAGGACATGTTCGTTGAAGGCGAGAAGACAGGTCCCGTTGGCGCCTTCCCGCATGGCCATCGTCCCTGGTTTCATCCGCAGGACTTCTCACGCAAGGACGTCCGTCCGAAAACAGAAGCCGACAACTATCTCATCATGAAGGAAAAACACCTCGACAAGTACAAGGTCGATGTGGCGATCCTGACCGGCGATGAGCCGATCGAGGCTTCCACCCTCGCCAATCCCTATTATGCCAGCGCCCTCGTCAGCGCCTACAATGACTATCAGATCGACCAATGGCTGCCGAAGGACGATCGCTTCATGGGCTCGATCATCGTCGCGCCACAGGATCCGAAGCTCGCGGCCGCCGAGATACGCCGTCTGGGCAATCACCCGCGCGTGGTTCAGGTTCTCGCTTCGCAAGGCTCCGTCAAGCCCTATGGCGATCCGTTTTACCATCCAATTTATGAGGCTTGCGCCGAGGTGGGGCTGCCCTTTGCCATTCATCTGGGCGGCCATGGTGGCGTGAATTCGACCGCGATTGCTCCGGCCCCGACGACATTCTTCTGGGAGACCCATGCCATCCTGCACATGTCGGCCATTTCGCATGTCGCAAGCATGATTGCGCATGGCGTCTTCGAAAAATGGCCGGACCTCTACTTCGTGGTCATCGAATGCGGCGTCGCCTGGGTGCCATCGGTATTGTGGCGCCTGGACGCCGACTACAAAGCCCTACGCAAAGAGACGCCATGGCTGAAAATGCTGCCGTCCGAATATTGCCGGCGAAATATCCGCTTTTCCACGCAGCCGCTGGAGCAGCCCGCAAATATTCAGCATCTCTGGTCCACTCTCGAGGCGATGGACGGCGAAAATACGCTGTTGTTTGCCTCCGACTATCCGCATTGGGACTATGACGATGCCAACACGCTGCAAATCCCTCCTGCCTGGAAGAGCAAGATCATGGGGCTGAATGCGCTGGAGGTTTACAAGCGCATCCCGCGCGCGCAAGCGGCGAATGCTGCCTGAGGAAGCAGACGATGCCCGAGAAGACATACATCTGTAGAGTCGACGAGATCGAAACCGGATCTCCCTTCATCGCCAAGATCCGCAGCCTTTCGGTCGGCGTTTTTCGCATCGGAGATTCATTCCACGCGCTGCTGAATGTTTGTCCGCACCGCGGCGCTCCCCTTTGCGAGGGGCCGCAATGTGGAACAACTGCACCGGTCGAAGAGGCGCAGTTCATCTATCACCGCCAAAACGAGATCGTGCGCTGCGCCTGGCATGGCTGGGAATTTGACATCAAATCGGGCGCGGCCCTGGTCGATCCGTCCGTTCGCGCGCGCACATTTCCAGTAACGGTCGAGGCGGGCAGCATCTATGTGACGGCCTGATTGAGGTACGGATTCGAAGAGTAGCAGAAATGATGATCGCGGCTAACGGGCAGATTTCTTCACAGGGTGCGTGACGAACAATAACGCGGAAAATCCGCAATGGGAGAGTCAAATGTCAGAATCTGGATACAAGCTTGCTATCGCTCAAAACCTGATCGGTCGCGGCAAGATTTCCCGTCGCGATTTCATTAATCTTGGGCTGGCCGCTGGGCTGACGGTCACCGCTGCGGATAAGCTCTTCGTCAGCACGGCCCGCGCCGAACCGCTGCAGGGCGGCTTCGCCAAGCTCGGAATGGCACATGGCGCGACGACGGATTCGATCGATCCGGCCGGCTACCCGGACACCTTCACACAGACAGCGTTCTCGGGCTCGATGTCCAACAGCCTCACCGAGGTCGACGCCAAAGGCAACGTCCAACCGGACCTTGCCGAGAGCTTTGAATCGTCCGATGGCGCCAAAACCTGGGTCTTCAAGCTTCGCAAGGGCGCAAGCTTCCACAACGGCAAGAATGTGACGGCGGACGATGTCGTGACTTCGCTTCGCTATCATATGGGCGACGAAACTAAGTCGGCGGCGAAGCCGCTGCTTGAGCCCGTCGCCAGCATTAAGGCGGATGGCCCGGAAACGGTTGTCTTCACGCTGAAAAGCGGCAACGCCGACTTCCCCTACATCATGAGTGACTACCATCTGGTCATCATGCCGGCCAAGGACGGCAAGGCGGATTGGGGATCGGGCGTTCGCACCGGCGCTTTCGTGCTTGAGAATTTCCAGCCCGGCGTTTCGGCCAAACTCAAGCGCAATCCGAACTACTTCAAGAACGGCAAACCCTATCTCGACGAGGTGGAGTTTATCGCCATCACCGATCTCGCCGCTCGCATGGCCGCGCTATCGACAGGGGAGGTGGACTATATTGGCCGCGCCGACCTCAAGACCCTCGGCATGTTGAAACGCAACCCCAAGGTGGAGATCGTCGAGGTCACCGGCTATGGCCATTATACCTTGCCGATGAATGTCACGATGGCGCCGTTCGATAATCCGGATGTCCGGATGGCCTTAAAGTGGGCGATCAACCGTCAGGAGATCGTCGACAAGATCTTTCTCGGTCACGCCACCGTGGCCAATGACAACCCGATCGCGCCGGCGATTAAATTCGCCACCAATCCGCAGCCGCAGCACAGTTTCGATCCGGAGAAAGCCAAGCACTATCTGAAAAAAGGCTGGAATGGAGAAACTGAAGGTGGACCTCTCGGTCGCCGATGCCGCTTTTGCAGGCGCGGTGGACGCGGCTGCGCTGATCCGCGAGACGGCAGCCCAGTGCGGTATCGACGTAAACGTCGTGCGCGAGGCCGAGGACGCCTATTGGGACAATGTCTGGCTCAAGAAACCTTGGTGCGCTTCCTATTGGAGCGGTCGCGCGACGGCCGACTGGATGTTCACGCAAGCCTTCGCCGCCGATTCCAGCTGGAACGAGTCGTTCTGGAAAAATCCCCGCTTCAACGAGTTGCTTGTCGAGGCGCGCGCCGAGACGGATGAGGCCAAGCGGGCGGCAATGTATGCCGAGATGCAGCAACTGACGCATGATGATGGCGGCAGCATCGTGCTGGTCTTCAACAACTTCGTCAGCGCCAAATCCAAGAAGCTCGCACATGGCGAAGTGGCGCCGAACTGGGAGAACGACGGACTGAAGATGGCCGAACGCTGGTGGATCGCCACTGCGTGAGAGAGCGGGCCGGACCCGCGATGGCTACTGGGCTTCGGCTTGCAGCCGCGTGCCCTGCCGGCAGGGCAGCGACGGCAACGGGAAACGCGAGCAAATGAACCCGGTCGCAAGAACGGTTCTGCAGCGCCTTGGCCTCGGCCTGGTCACGCTGTTCATCGTCTCCATCATTATCTTCTCTGCGATTGCAATGCTGCCGGGCGACTTCGCCAAGGCGATGCTCGGACAATCCGCGACACCCGAAACGGTCGCCGCCTTCCAGCGAGAAATTGGCATCGACCGTCCGCCTGTCGAGCGTTATTTCGTCTGGGTCGGGCAGATGCTCCACGGGGATTTCGGCTCTTCGTTCGCAAGCCGCACCGGATATCGGCGCACCGTCGCCGAGATCATCGCGCCGCGCCTTTACAATACGATGTTCCTCGCATCGATGACCGCGCTGATCGCAGTTCCGCTCGCCCTGGGACTGGGCATCCTCGCTGCGCTCCACCGCAATGGCTGGTTCGACCGGGTGGTGAACGCAGTGACGCTGACAACCATTTCGTTCCCGGAGTTCTTCGTCGCCTATATGCTTGCCTACCTGGTCATCTCGCGCGACACATTCATCGGCTCCGAGTTCGCACAATCCCTGCCGCACTGGCTTGCAGTGTCACTGAACTGGATACTTAACGCAGTTCCCAAGTTCCCGACATTGTCGAACGTGAACGACCAGACGCCGTTCTGGGATCAGGTCTGGAGAGTAGCCTTGCCGACGACCACGCTTACGCTCGTCATCGTCGCACACATGATGCGCATGACACGAGCGGCGATCATCAACATGCTTGCAAGCCCCTATATCGACATGGCGCGTCTCAAGGGAGTCTCGCCGATGGCCGTCGTACTCAGGCATGCCTTGCCCAACGCATGGGCTCCGATCGTCACGGTGGTGGCCTTCAATCTTGCTTATCTCGTCGTCGGAGTGGTCGTCGTCGAAGTGGTGTTCGTCTATCCCGGCATCGGTCAGCTGATGGTCGACGCGGTCAAATCAAGGGATGTTCCGATTGTCCAGGCTTGCGCCTTGATTTTCGCGGCGACCTATATCCTCCTTAATCTGACCGCCGACATCATTTCCATCGCCACCAATCCCAGGCTCTTGCATCCACGATGACCAGCTACGAACCCATCGCGCAGGTTCACAGGCTGAGGCGCTCGCGCGCCACCCGGGCCAAAACGGCGCTGAAGAAGGCACCCTTCAGTGCCTGGTTCGGCATCCTCGTGATCATTGGCTATGTCGTCGTTGCGGTCTTCGCGCACTGGATCGCCCCATACGGCGAAACACAGGTCTTCAGCGAGGCCTTCGCACCGTGGAGCCAGCAGTTCAGATTCGGGACCGACCAGCTCGGCCGCGATATGCTCACACGCTTGATTTACGGTGCGCGCAACACCATCGGTATAGCCGTCGCGACTACATTGCTGTCCTTCGCAGTCGACGTCTCGCTAGGCCTTCTTGCCGCATTGTACAGAGGATGGCTCGACCAGATACTGTCGCGTGCGGTGGACGTCTTGATGTCGATCCCAAGCCTTATCTTCGCCCTGGTGCTGCTTTCGATCTTCGGCTCGTCGATCACAAGCCTGATAGTCATCATTGCGCTGCTCGATTCTACCCGTGTCTTTCGGCTCGCACGCGCCGTCGGGCTTAACGTGGCGGTAATGGACTATGTCGAAGTGGCGCGATTGCGCGGCGAAGGCCCGAAATGGATCATCGCCAAGGAAATCCTTCCCAACGTGATGCCGCCGCTGGTCGCGGAGTTCGGCTTGCGATTTTGCTTCGTATTCCTCACGATCGCGGCACTGTCCTTCCTGGGGGTCGGTATTCAGCCACCGACCGCCGATTGGGGATCGATGGTGCGCGAGAATGCGACCCTGATCACCTACGGCGATGTCACGCCGCTGCTGCCGGCCGGCGCGATTGCCCTCCTCACGGTCTCTGTGAATTTCGTCGTGGACTGGTTCCTGCATGCAACAAGCGGGTTGCGGGATGAAAAATAGCGCTCCCGGATTGCGCGAAAAAGGCAAGGATCTGCTTCAGATCCGCAATCTGCATGTGGAGGGTTTCTCGGACGAGCGGTGGTATCCCATAGTCCGCGGGGTCGATCTGGCGCTGAAGCGGGGGGACGTTCTTGGCCTGATCGGCGAGTCAGGCGCCGGCAAATCCACCATTGGCCTCGCGGCGATGGGTTACGCCAAGCCGGGCTGCCGTATTACACAGGGCTCGATCCTGTTCGACGGGATCAATCTTCTGGCACTAAGCGAAACAGGGCGGCGTCGCCTCAGAGGCTCCCGTATCGCCTATGTCGCGCAAAGCGCGGCGGCCTCTTTCAATCCGGCCCATCGACTCCTCGATCAGACTGTCGAAACCGTGGTGGCGCATGGGATTGCCAGCCGAGAGAAAGCGAACCGGAGTGCGGTCGATCTTTATCGGCGTCTTCAGCTTCCAGATCCGGAGACCATTGGCTTTCGCTATCCTCACCAGGTTTCCGGCGGACAATTGCAACGGGCGATGACCGCGATGGCGATGGCTTGCCGTCCGGACCTCATCGTCTTCGACGAGCCAACGACGGCGCTCGATGTGACAACGCAGGTCGAAGTTCTCGCCTCCATTCGCAACATCGTGGAGGAGTTCAACACCGCTGCAATCTATGTGACGCATGATCTGGCGGTGGTGGCGCAAATGGCGGACCGCATCATGGTTTTGCGCCATGGACTAACCGTGGAGGAGGCAGAAACGCGCCAGATGCTCGCCTCGCCCACCCAGGAATATACCAAGACGCTCTGGGCCGTGCGCAAGCTCGCCAAGCCCGAAGTTCCGGCCGATGAATATTTGCTTACGATAGACAACGTCACCGCGGCCTACGGCCGGGCGGTTAAGGTGCTCCAGGATGTCTCGATCAAAGTTCCACGCGGAAGAACGGTGGCTGTGGTCGGCGAGTCCGGTTCCGGGAAATCGACGCTCGCTCGCGTCGTTACCGGCCTGCTGCCCCCGCTTTCGGGGTCGATTTCCTTTGCCGGCCAGGCCCTTTCCAAGACCGTGAAGTTGCGCCCAAAAGAGATCCTGCGACGCATACAGATGATTTATCAAATGCCCGACAACGCCCTAAATCCGCGCCAGACGGTCGAAGAAGTTATAGCTCGTCCGCTTGAATTCTACCTTGGCCTCAAGGGTGCACAACGGGATCGGCGGATCGGCGAACTCATGCACATGGTCGAGATGAGCGAAACTTACCTGGATCGTCTGCCGGCCGAACTGTCGGGAGGCCAGAAGCAGCGCGTTTGCATCGCCCGGGCGTTGGCCGCCGATCCGGAGCTGATAATCTGCGACGAAATCACGTCCGCGCTCGACCAGATTGTGCAAGAGGAAATCCTGAAGCTCTTGATCCGGCTTCAGCGCGAGCTCGGCATGACCTACATTTTCATCACCCATGACATTGCCACCGTGCGGGCGATCGCCGACGAAATTGTGGTCATGCACCAGGGTAAAGTCGTTGAGCAGGGATTAAAGAGCGAAATTCTCACGCCGCCGCATGCCCCCTATACCGAACGGCTTCTGTCCTCCGTGCCGGAAATGGATCCGGATTGGCTCACAAGGCTGCTCGCCAGCCGGACGATATGATCGTCGGGCAGAGTGTTCTTCCATATCGCCATGGTTTACAGTCTCGCGGAGGGCGCTCGGCGAGACCGCGCTCGGTCGCAAACGGACAGCGCGCGTCGCCCCGTCCATACGAGGATAGGCGCCCTTTGCCGTCACTCGGTTTTCTGAGAGCATGATGGAGTACGCGCAATCCGGGAGCCGATACTCTATGCCAACAGAAATCGATGCTAGTGTAGCGCGCCGGTGGTTTGCCGAAGACCTGCGTGTCGCATCACCTGTCTTGCACAATCCTGCGGTCATCGAGGCCTTTGCAAGGGTTCCGCGCGAACACTACCTTGGCGACGGGCCATGGCGTATCCATTCGAGATTGCAAATCGGGGCGGTCCATACCAGCCCTTCAGCCGCACTTCATGAGATCTACCACGACGTTCTGGTCTTGCTTGACGAAAAACGCGGACTGAACAGCGGCTTGCCGTCGCTTTGGGCACTGGTTTTCGACCATCTGAACATCACTCCCGGCCAGACCGTCCTTCAGGTGGGCGCCGGTGTCGGCTATTTCACCGCCATCCTCGCTGAACTGACGGGTTCTGAAGGACGCGTGATTGCATATGAGATCGACGAAGAACTAGCTCGGCGCGCGCAAGGCAATCTCGCTCATTATGCGCACGTCGAAGTGACGTGCGGTGATGCAACGCAGGCAATTGATCTGCCAGACCTCGATGTCGTGATCGCCTTTGCCGGAGTGACGCACGTGCCGGAACGGTGGCTTTCAAATTTGTCCGACGCTGGCCGGATGGCATTGCCGTTCACGGGTGAAGACCGACGAGGTTTCATGATGCTTCTGGAAAGGGCTGGCGATACGTTTCCCGTACGATCACTTGTGCCATGCGGATTTTACCCCTGCAGCGGAGCCAGGCGAAGTGACGAAGAAAAGGCCTTGATGGTCGCCCTCAAGGCTGCGCGAGGCAAGGTCACCCGTCTCGCGCAATATCACCGAGGGCGACCGAAAAATGGCATCGAGAACGCTTGGTTGGTGACCGACACATACTGGATTTCGAAAGCCTAGAGATCAATGTCCATCTCGCGTGTCACCGTCGTAGCGTGCGGCAAGGCTTTCCACGAGCGATCTATGCCGGCGGGAGCAGTCCGAAACATCATTATTGCGTCCGAAATTTCCCCGATCCGCGCGTGGGGATTGCAGCCGCGGTCCTGGCCGGCTGCAGCACAGCCTTCTTCTTATGCGAAGACGGACTGGAACTATACTGCGCAGCATGATCAGCCGTCGAGGCGTCTCCGACCAGCGCCGCAAGGTCAGTCTCATCGAGCGTCTCGGTCTCGAGCAGCCTGCGTGCCGCCCTTTCCAGCACGTCGCGCCGCTCGGTGAGCAGGCTGACGGTTCGTTCGAACGCGGCCTCCACACTGTCGCGCACTTCCGCGTCGATGGCATCGGCGGCGGCTTCGCCGTAATCGTGCTCGCGCGGTCCGCCGGCGAGCGGGTTGGGGCTCAGGAAGGAGCGTGGGTCCTTTTCCAGCGCCACGTGCCCGAGTTTTGCCGACATGCCGTAACGCGTCACCATGGCGCGCGCTATGTCGGTTACCTTGGCGAGATCATCGGCGGCTCCGGTGGACAGATGGCCGAATACGATCCATTCGGCCGCCCTGCCGCCGAGCAGCACTGCCATTTTGTTGTCCAGCTCCTCGCGTGTCATCAGGAAGCGATCCTCGGTCGGACGCTGGATAGTGTAGCCGAGCGCGCCGACGCCGCGTGGTATGATCGACACCTTGTGCACCGGGTCGACGCCAGGCAGCGCCATGGCTACCAGCGCATGACCCATTTCATGGTAGGCGACGATCTCGCGCTCCTTCGGGTTCAGGAGCCGGTTGCGTTTCTCCAGTCCCGCGACGATGCGCTCCACCGCATTGTTGAAATCTCCCATCATTACCGCATCCGCCTTGCGGCGCGTGGCGAGCAACGTCGCCTCGTTCACGAGATTGGCCAGGTCAGCACCGGTGAAACCGGGCGTCAGCGCCGCCACTTTTTCCGCGTCGACATCCGTCGCCAGCTTGGCCTTGCTCATGTGAACCTGCAGGATCTTGATGCGACCCTGCTTGTCGGGCCGGTCGACCAATACCTGGCGGTCGAAACGGCCGGCGCGCAGAAGTGCCGGATCAAGGATCTCAGGACGGTTCGTCGCGGCCAGCAGCACGACGCCGATCTGTGGATCGAAACCGTCGAGTTCGACCAGAAGCTGGTTGAGCGTCTGCTCCTTTTCGTCGTGGCCGCCGACCATGGTCCCGCGGGCGCGGCCAAGAGCGTCGAGCTCGTCGATGAATATGATTGCGGGAGCCTTGGACCGCGCCTGCTCGAAAAGATCGCGCACGCGCGCGGCCCCGACCCCCACGAACATCTCGACGAACTCCGAACCGGAGATCGAGAAGAACGGGACCTTGGCTTCGCCGGCGACGGCCTTGGCGAGCAGAGTCTTGCCCGTGCCCGGCGGTCCGACCAGCAGCACGCCTTTGGGCATGCGGCCTCCGAGGCGGCCGTATTCGCCCGGGTTCTTCAGAAAATCCACAATCTCCTGCAGCTCGGCCTTGGCTTCATCGACCCCCGCCACATCGTCGAACGTCACGCCGGTATTGGCTTCGACATAGACCCTGGCCTTGCTCCTGCCAATTTGCATCAAACCTCCGACGCCGCCGTCCATGCGTCTTAGAAGCAGCATCCACAGGCCAAAGAAGACGAGCACCGGCACAACCCAGGAAAGCAGGTCGCTCAGGAAGGTGCTTTCGACCTGGCCGGTCACAGTGACACCGTGCTCCTGCAGGTCACGGGCGAGGTTCGGCTCGACGCGTGTGGTGATGAATAGCGGCCTGCCGTCTTGCGGCTCCTTGAAGCGGCCCTGGATGAAGCGGTCCGAAACCTGCACCTCGGCGATTTTGCCGGCGTTCAGCAGGGTCTCGAACTGGCTGTACGGAATCTGGGCGACGTGCTGCGTCGTGGCATAGATATACTGGACGACCATCACGCCCACGAACGCCGCGACCCAGTACCAGATATTGAACCGCGTCTTTCTGTTGCTCATGTCCATGGCGGCCTCCACAGGGAACCGGATATAGGTCGCCAAGCCCACGCGGCATCGGTGCAGGCCAGGTACGGCGCAAAAAAGTGGGAAGCCCAGACCAGCCGGCGACGATACTGGGTCTGCATTGTCCTTTCCTGCGCGGCATGCCCGGCATGCCGTTTTCCTCCGCCGGATAGACCCCCTTCAAAACGTCGTTGAAATGATGGCTGACGGCCGCATTGCACTCGCAGGCAAGCGCCTGCGACCGGTGGCGGTTGCTGCTCTGCAGCAACGCCAGGCAGTTCCAGACAACATCTGCGCCGGCATGCGGCCGCTTTTCCGCATCGCAAGGATTCAACACTCAGGCGAGAGCCGGACCTATGGAACCCTACATGAATGGACGCGGAGAGAACGCGCCAGTCCTCGCCCGCCGGCGAGTTCCTCGCCGGCGGGCGGATGCCTCGGATGCAGAGAGTGGCCGCGTTCAACTCAAAGTCGATCGACGGATGCTGTAAAACCGGTGACCGCGATACTTTCGATTTCACGACCGCGACCGGCGCCGGGAAGCTTCTCCAATTGATCCAATTGGCGCAACGCGTCCATGATGGCATCGAAGCTGACCGGTTCAGTTGCTCCCGGCGGCATGCGCAGCGCCGGCACCGATTCCACTGCACAGGCATCAGATGCCCATGACGAAAGGATTGCACGCTTCTCCTGGAAGTCCAGCGTCACGTCGGTCAGCACGTTCTCAGGTCGCTCGAAATGCCGTGCCGGATGGAGCAACCGGTCAAGAAAAACATCAGGGCCCTCTGGCCCGATTGGGGGAAAACTCGTCGAAATGGCTCCTTCCATCGATAGTCCTCCGCTTTGAATAGTCTCCTCTGTTGACGTCGTCTGTGGTGGCTCTCGCGATTTCCACCAACTGAAAATTTTGGAGAGTTTCGACCAAATTTCAATGGCCCCGCAACGCCACATCCTCGCAGTTCCGCCCGCCATCAACATTTTTTCGAACCGGTGAAACAATCGGCGTGAATGTCAGTTCTTGCGCCTGGGACAAGTCGCGCGGCAGCGCCAGGGCGGTCGGGCGGGAGAACCAATCATTTCTTACATTTCCAGGAAGCGACTGTGCATTGGCTTGGTCGCAGGAATTTTGATGCTCTCGGCTGGCGGCTTTGCTCCGGTTTCAGTACAGGAAATCCCGAATGACTTCGGCGCAATCCTGCGTCAGAAGCTGCCGGCCGTGGTCGCGAGCCCGGGCAAGATTACCGGTTTCGCGCTCTATTATCGAGGCCGACCAGCAAATGGCCGCGAGAATGCCTGGCTGATGAGGGACACATGCTGGAACTCGAAAGCCTGGCGATCGATATCAATCTCGCGTGTCGCCGCCGTAGGGCGTGGCACGCATTGAAGGGCGTTCCACGAAGGAGCTATACCATTGTGCCAGTCGTGGCCTTCCCTGCAGGAAGTCGGGCAGTCCGCGGAATTCCAGCCAGCTTAGACAAGTGGCGAGCGCGATGTGGCCGACATGGAGCGGCGCGTCGAATTCGACCTCGCTTTCCACGAAGTCATAGGATTCGATAAGCTTCATCGTCATGCCTGCACCCAAGGCGGGATAACGCAGATGTTCAGGGCGACGCTCGTTTTCCCAGCGGATGGAAATGCCTGCGTCGCACATGCCGCCGGCAAGCGCCTGGAGGCGCAGGGCGGACCATTTGGCCCGCCCTGTTTCGGGGATGAGCCGACGACTGCTTTCAAGGTTGTCGAGATAGTCGCAGATTACGCCCGAATCGAAGAGAGCATAGCCGTCGTCGACAACGAGAACGGGCACCTTGCCAAGCGGATTGATCGCAAACACATCATCGTTGCGATTGATGGGGCTCGTCTCCTGATGAATGACGCGCAGACGTCCGGCAAGCCCAGTCTCGTGGGCAAAGACCAGAACCTTACGCGCGTAGGGAGAGTGGGTCTGGTAGATGAGTTTCATGGACCCGTTCTGCGTTGGGTCTGGAATGCGGACATATCGAGCAGTGCGTGGCCCAGCCGCTCTTCCGTTCAATGATCCCGGGTCCGGTGCCATCGTCCTGCGTCCTTCTCCAGTTCGGCCTCGGTCACGATAATGAGCACCCGGCTCGATTCGTCGAGCGCAAGCTCCTGCGACAGGCCGTAAGCCGCGACGGCGGTGGCGAGGCCGGCGAGGCCGGCGGCACCCGACGGGGTTGTGTCTGGACCGTTTGCCTCACGAAGCCGGCTCTTCGCGTCGGCAAGCGCCGCTTCGGACACGGTTATGACCCGAGCGTTGCCTTGGCGCAGTACGTCGAGCGCCGATGCCGCTGCTTCGCCACAGGCGAGCATGTCTGCCGATGTCTTGAGATCGCCGGGTATCCGAACTGAGCGTGCTTGCGACAGCGCGGCCGCGACGCAGGCTGCGGCCTCTGGTTCTACCACGACGATCATGGCCGGAGGCATCAGCCAGTCCTTCAGCCCAGTCGTCAGGGCGGCGGCAAGTCCACCGACACCGGCCTGCACGAAAAGGTGGCTTGGCCTCAGATGGCCAATCTCGTCGACTTGGCGACGGATTTCCGCGGCAATCACGCCATAGCCAGCGACGACATCAGCGACCGCTGGATCATCCGGGTCGCTCGAGGTATCGGCCACCAGAATGCCTTCCCCGGCGCGGGCTGCCGCAGAGGCCCGATCGACGGCATCGTCATAGGTGCCGTCGACCCACACGATTTCGGCGCCTTGGGACTCGACACGCCGCACCCGCGCCGCAGGAACGCCCGTATGGAGGTATATCCTTGCCCTCCCGCCGGCAAACTTCGCCGCCGCGGCGACGGCAAGTCCGTGATTGCCGGCGCTGGCCGTGATTAGCGCCGGCAGCGGCGTCTGGGCCCGCTCTGGATCGAGCAGTTCATCGATATCCATCCCGGTAGCGCGAGCGAGAGCGCACAGACCGGCATAGGTGCCGCCGAGGGACTTGAAGCTGCCCAGGGCACGGTGGCCCTCGTTCTTGGCAAGCACCTGGGTCACATCCAGGCTCGCAGCCAGGCTTGGCAGGTCGAGCAGCGGTGTCGGTGCATAAAACGGCGACAGGCGCTGTAACAGCGCCGCAATGAGATCAGGGCCAAGGCCCGGCTGTGTGTCTGTGGTCATGAGGCGAAATTCTATTCCCGAAACGATGGCGCTTGGCGCCTATTGTCGTTGCCCAGCTGCCTGATTTCGTCATAGATGCCTGTCCAAATGACGAAAACCGCCGCCCTCGATCGCTTCGACCATGTGCTGCTGTCGCTGGTTCAGCGCGACAACCAGATCCCGGCGCGGCGTCTCGCCGAGCAGGTCGGGCTTTCCCAGAGTGCGGTCCTGCGCCGCCTGCGCCGGCTGCGGAAGGATGGCGTGATCGCGGCGGATATTGCCGTCATTCGTCCGGCGGCCGTGGGCCTGCCGCTAACCATCCATGTGCTCGTTTCCCTGGAACGGGAGAGCGCTGTCGAGTTGGACGCCTTCATCGGCAAGCTCCGCGGGCGCTCGGAGGTTCGTCAGGCCTGGTATGTCACCGGTGAAGCCGATTTCGTGCTCCTCCTGCAATTGCCGGGGATGGAGGCGTACGATGTCTTCGCGCGGGAAGTCTTCCACGCCAATTCGAACGTGAGGGCGTTCCGCACCATCGTGACAATGCGGGAAGTGGTTGGCGCAGCGGATGCGCAGCCACTATCCACTGCCTGAGTTGCGGCGTGCCCCCGGCAAGCTGACTGCCCTGCTTGACCCGGAATTCTAGTCAAGGGCGCGAACCCGATTGAAGTTCGCTACACGCATCCCGTATCTACTCACCCGCCGCACCGAGCTAATCGCTGCCGCCAAGATGCTTCGCGAATGTCTGCCCCTGGCGCAAATTACTTCCACTCGTGCGTAGAAGAATATCCATGTATGAAACGGGGGGTGCAACTCGCTCCCGTATACTGATCGTCCAACGGCGGCATGAATTTCGGAAGGGATATGAGAGCCAACACTTCAGGATCTCCCGGTGATGAGGCGCACTCTACCCGCAGCAGAATCAAAGAGGTCGCGGCCGAGTTCTATGTCCTGCGCGGCCACGATGGTTTCAGCTTCGGCGATATAGCGACGGCAATCGGCACGACGCGCGCCAACATCCATCATCACTTCGGCAACAAGCGTCAGCTGATGGAGGAATTGATCGCGGACTTCGCCGCCAACGCCGAGGCCCGCATCAAGCGCTTTTGGACGACCCCCGATATCCGGTTCTTCGACCGTCTCGATATGCAGCTCGAGGATCTGCGCCGCTTCTACGAACGTTTCAACGCTGAGAAGGGAGCCCGCAATATGTGGAGCCCGCTTTCGCGCCTTCGCCACGACCTCCCGGTTCTCGGAGAACCAGCGGAACGTGCCCTGGAGCGCGTCAATCGGGTCTATGATCAGAGCCTGCGTCATGCGGTGGACCAGGCGGTGAAGGACGGAGAGCTTTCCTCCCACACACTCAGGAACGAACTCGTGCACATGCTGCGCATTACCCTTCTGTCCTGTCCACCGATGACGCAGGACACCGGAAGCTTCGACGAGGTCGCCAGGACCTTCGCAGCGCTCGCCGCGATCATCCGCGCCGCTTGGCAGGATGCGGGAAAGGGCTCGGATCGAGGCTAGACATGGGGTGGATCAAAGCGAGGGTGAGTTGACAGCCTTTGGCTTTCACATTACTTACTTGCAGGTAAGTCAGCCCATGATGGCGACGAGGCGCGTATTAGGGAGGATCACGTGCTGCGCGATGATGCATTCACCCGTTTCGAGGTCAGCCCCTTCACTGGTGCACTCGGTGCGGAAATTCGCGGGATCGATCTGGCGAGCGCGAACGAGGATGCCTTCCAGGACGTTCGCCGCGCGCTCTACAAATATCATGCGCTCGCCGTGCGCGATCAGGAGCTTGACGCCGCTGGCGTCCACAAGGTCGCCCGCCGGTTCGGACCATTTAGCGGCAATCCGGTGCACACGCCGATCGACGGCTTTGACGATATCGTGCGCTTCGTGCGCGAGCCGGACGACACGGGCAAAGTGATCGGTGAGGACTGGCACATGGACCTCGCCTGGCTACCGAAGCCACCGGGCATTACGATTCTCTACGGTGAGGAGGTGCCGCCGGTTGGCGGCGACACCTGCTTCTCCAGCCTCGAGAAGGCATATGACTCGCTTTCGCCGCGGCTGGTCGAGATCCTGCAAGGCCTGACGGGCGTCCATAGCGGCCGCGGGGTCTTCGCCATCAACGCGGCCCACAGCCGGCTCGGCGTCAAGGCCGATGTCGAGGCGATCGAGAATGCCGTCGTCGAGCATCCTGTGATCTGTCGCCACCCCGAGACTGGCCGGCGCTATGTCTTCGTCAGCAGCGTGATGACCAATTTCAAGGGGATGACGGAGGAAGAAAGCAAGCCGATGATCGACTTCCTGATGGCGCGGGCTGTCCGGCCCGAGTTCAACTGCAGGCTGCGTTGGGAACCGAAGACGCTCGGTATGTGGAACAATCCCCATGTCCTGCACACCGCCATCAACGATTATCCCGGATATCGCCGGGTGATGTACAGAACAACGGTGGAGGGCACCGTTCCACTTGCCGCCAGGGACGGCTGACGCACAACCGCTCAGGGAGGAGCAATGGCATTTGGTTCCGAGGCGTCCGTCGGCCACAGGGGGGAAGGGGCGGCGGAAGCGGCTGGCGAGACCAAGAGGCGGCGCTTCGCGTTTTCGCCTGCCTACCTCTATGCGACGCCCGTGCACCTCCTGGTGCTTGGGATCATCGTGCTCCCCGCGATCTTCGTCCTGTGGCTGAGTTTCGAAGCCTCGTCATTCGGCCAATCGGCAACTTTCGTTGGCTTCGATAACTATATCCGCGTCCTCACCGATCCCTATTTTTGGGGTTCGGTCTGGAACACGGTCCTCGTCGTCGCCGTGGCGGTTCATATCGAACTGCTGCTCGGCCTTGGCCTGGCCCTGCTTTTCGCCTCCGGGCTTCCCCTCCAGCGCGTCATGCTCGTCGTGGTGCTCGCTCCCTACGCCATCAGCGAGGTGACGGCGGTCGCAATGTGGCGCTTCCTGTTCGATCCAGACGTCGGCCCGATCACGCTGATGCTGCGATACACCGGTCTGCCGACGCTCGACTGGACGTTCATCCCTTCTCACGGCCTCATCCTCGTCGGCCTGCTCACGATCTGGCTGCACCTGCCATTCACATTCATCATCCTCTATGCGGCACGGCTCGCGGTTCCGAAGGAGCTCTACGAGGCTGGGCGCACCGACGGAGCC
This sequence comes from Mesorhizobium sp. M1169, assembly GCF_040318345.1. Classification (NCBI taxonomy): domain Bacteria; kingdom Pseudomonadati; phylum Pseudomonadota; class Alphaproteobacteria; order Hyphomicrobiales; family Phyllobacteriaceae; genus Mesorhizobium; species Mesorhizobium sp. M1169. Next base: position 29,027 of record NZ_JAMYME010000029.1, read on the forward strand.
AATGCGTTCCAGCTCTTCCGCAACATCACGCTGCCGCTTCTGGCGCCAGCGATGCTGATCGCGCTGCTCTTCCGCTACATCTTCGCCTTCCGTCTCTTTTCCGAGGTCTGGCTCCTGACCCAGGGCGGCCCGGCACGCACGACCGAGGTCGTTTCCGTTTATCTTTATCAGGAAGGCTTCCGCTACAACTCGTTCGGCACGGCGGCCGCGACGGCATGGATGATGGTCGTCATCTCGCTGCTGCTTGCGACTGGCTATGTCTGGCGGCTGCGCAAGGAATCCGTGGCCAATGCGTTCTAGGCGTCTCGCCATCGGTGCCGGAAAGACGCTCGCCGTTGCGGCAATCGTCGTCTGGTCACTGTTTCCGATCGGCTTCATCGTGCTCTCGTCGTTCAAACCCGGTCGCGAGATTTTCGCGGTTCCACCGGAGCTCTTCTTCGAACCGACCTTCGAGCACTACGCCTCGCTGTGGCAGCGCTGGCCGGCCTTTTTCGACGGGCTCGTCAACAGCCTGGTCATCACCACCGGGGCGACGGCGCTTGCCGTTATGGCAAGTCTGCTCGCCGGTTTTGCCTACTCGCGCTATCGAGGCGTCCGTTTCCTGGAGGGATCGGTGATGTTTCTGATCGGATCGCGGCTGATCCCGCCGATCGTCGTAACGCTGCCACTGTTCCCGGTCGTCAATCGGCTCGGGCTCAACGACACCCATCTGGTGCTGATCCTGCTCTACGCGACCTTCTTCGTCTCGCTCGGCACGCTCCTGATGCGCACGTTCATCGACCAGGTACCGCGCGAACTCGACGAGGCGGCCGTCCTCGACGGCGCGCGGCCGCTGACGATCCTTGTGAAGATCATCTTGCCGCTCGTAGCGCCCGGCATGCTCGCCGTCGCCGTCTTCGTGGTCGTCTTCGCGTGGAACGAGTTTCTGTTCGCCTATATCTTCACCGCCAACCACGCCAAGACCGCGCCTCTGGTCCTTTCGGAGATGATCAGTTCGATCGATGGCGTCGACTGGGGCGTCCTCTTTGCTGCCTCTACCGTCCAATTGCTGCCGGTTCTCGTCTTCGTGGTCCTGATGAACCGGTTTCTCGTCGCCGGATTGACCGCCGGCGCGACCAAGGGGTGACGACGTCACCGAGAAAGGGAGGAAGACAATGCCTTTGCACATGACACGCAGAGCCCTGCTGACGACGGCGATGGCCGCCGGCGCGACGGGTGCCTTGGGTCGGTTGGCCCATGCCCAGGTAAAGACGCTGAATGTGCTTTGCCATCGCGTCCACCAAGCCAACCTGACGACCGGCGCCGCCGGCAATGTCATCAAGCCCTGGGAGGACAAGAACAATGCCCAGATATCCTGGACCACGCTTGACAGCAATCCGCTCCAGGACCGGCTGTTCCGAGAGGCGAGCCTGAGCGAGACCGATTTCAACATCGGCTATGTCATCGACAACCGCATGACGTCGCAGATCGCCTCGCTATTCGAGCCGCTAGACGATCTCCGGAAAGCCGAGCCGATCGAGGATTTCGACGATATCGCCGAGGGCCTGCGCCACTCGATGACCGTCGGCGGCAAGCTCGTCGGCGTTCCGGTGCGCCATGCCACGCAGGGGCTTTTCTACAACGAGGAGCTGCTTCAGGAGGCCGGCATTTCGGCGCCACCGAACACGCTGGAGGAGCTGGTCGACCAGGCGAAGAAGCTGACCTTCACCTCCAGGTCCGGCACGCCCGTCGTCGGCATGATCCTTGCGAGCGACCTCGCCGTCTTCCCGGTCATGTTCGCCCGCGCCTTCGGCGGCGATTTCATCGACAAGCAGTTCAAGGTGGTCCCCGATCCGGAGGCGATGGAAAAAGGCCTGTCCGCGCTTGCCGACCTCTTCAAGGCCGGCGCGCTCCCCCGCAGCTATGCCACAACGCGCAACGACGACATGGTGACGTGGATGCAGCAGGGGCGCGCGGCCTTCGCGGTGCTGCCTTTCGCCCGCTACGCGCAGCTCAACAACAAGGAACAGTCGACCGCACCGGGAAAGATCAAGGCGATCGAGTTCCCCGGCTCCAAAACCCTCGGCAGCGGTCACGAAATGCATCCGGTCGTCGAATCCTGGGCGATGGCCATTCCCGCCAATTCGACGGACAAGAAGCTCTCCTGGAGCTACATCTGCTTCGTAGCGAGCAAGGCCGCCACACTCGACATGGCGCGCAACGGCAATGGCCCCGTCCGAACCTCGACCTATGCCGAGCCGTCGTTCGCCGGGTCGCTGCCGCAGGCGAAGGTCGAGGCTGCCGCGCTCGCCAAAGCGCGACCGGCCTTCCCGGCTTTTCCCGAAGCCGCTCGCGCTCAGTCGACGTTTCTCGAGGAGGTTCAGCTCGCTGTCCTCGGTCGCAAGAGCCCGAAGGAAGCGGTCGCCGCCATTGTCGATCGCGTCAAGCCGCTGATGCCAGCGTAATCGTACGGGCCACGTCGCCAAGTCGCCTGGTACTTGCCAGGCGACCAACCGGCGAGGATCAGCACGGTCGTAAAGTGCTCGTCGGGTGAGGCGATGTTCCATGGTGCTGAATTCGATCGCGTGAGCTCAGGACTGCCTGGCAGTGCGCTGGCGCAGATAGCAGGTTCATCGAACCGCCGCCGATATCCCACCACACGGCATAGGCAATGGCAGACCGTCGGATGCCTTCTGCGTTCCGATGCCAAGGGCGCAGACGGCCAGCGCACGAAGCCCGGCCGCTACGACTCCCTTGCCGATCCCATCGCCTGGAATGGCCGCGATCCTGTGGCTTCGCATCGGTTCGGTCTCCCCTTGTGGCGCTAAACTCCGATGGACCACCGTGGCCTTGGCAGACCGAATGTCGCCGTTACCGCAAATGGTCAATCAAGCCGTTCAGCAGGAGCAGCAACGCCCCAGCGACGACAGCCGCGGCCGCGTCGTCCAGCATAATGCCGGCCCCACCCCTTACCTTGTCATGCATGATACGGATGGGCCAAGGCTTGACGACGTCGAAAAACCGGAAAGCAACGAAGCCTGCTGCCCACCAGAGTGGGTCGAGCGGCAGCATGGAAACTGTCACGGCAGCGCCGAAGGTCTCATCGATGACGACGATCTGCGGGTCCTCCGTCCCGGTACGGGAGATGACATGCGATGACGCCCATACGCCGACGACGAACAGGGCCGCATAGGCAAGCACGGTCAGCCAAGACGATGCAGGTATCAGAGCCGCCGCAACAGCCACTCCAACCATTGCGCCGGCCGTGCCCGGCCATATTGGAGATAATCCCGCGCCGACAGAGGTCGCGAGCAGATAGGCAAACTTGGGTGGAAATTTATGCATCGAGTTTCGGCCGGCTTCCCGAGGATTGCAAGCAATCATAGTCACATCGTTCGGGTGCGGCCGCCAGACCGCCGGCCGATTTGCTCCGTCAGCTTCGTGAGCACCTTAATCCGCCGGCCGCATTCGCCAAAAGAGATCGCTGTTGCGGCGACTTGGGAATGTCGTGAGCCCGGCCTCGGCCCGCTTTGACCAATTGGAGCGGTAGCGATGGTGGAACAAACCCGCAAATTGCTGGTAAAGCTCGGTGAAACGACATCATCAGAGGAGCCGCCATGATCGCCGGTCTCATGAAAAGTCGCATCGACCCACTGTGGGAGCAGGCCGCTTCTCCGCTGATCGGGATCGGCATGACGCCGAACCAGGTTACGGCCAGCGGGCTGGTGCTCGTCGCTTTGTCCTCGGCGGCCTACGTCTACCACCATTCAAGCCTTGCCTTTGGCCTTTGCCTGGCGTTTGCCTTCACCTTCGATGCGCTGGACGGTGCGGTCGCCCGCCGGACAAATATGAGCACCAAGGCCGGTGGCTATTTCGACGCCGTCGTCGACCGCTATCAGGAATTGGCCGTCTTTGCGGCTATCGGCTGGGTCGCCGATCTGTGGGCGATCGCAATGTTCGCGTTCGCCGGCGGGATCCTGACCAGTTACGCCAAGGCGCGGACGGCGCTGGAAATTCCCGTGGAAAACCATGGTTGGCCGGATTTCTTCGAGCGGATGGAACGTCTGGTGTTCATTTGCGTGCTGCTCGCCGCCGACGGAGTCGCGACCGCCATGGGCGCGGCTTCGCCCTGGATTCTGGCGGGCGGGTTCGCGCTGTACGCAGTGCTGGCCAACGCCACAGCCCTGCAACGGATCAGTCGCGCATTTGCGATGCTGAAACGAGCCGACGGGAAGCAGCCGTGAGACCGCAAGAACACGGGCATCGTACGATCGCCCTGACTTTTCGAACAAAGTCGCGTCAGCGCCAGCCCAAGCCAGGGGCGACATGGGTCAGGATCGCCTCGATGACATGGGCATTGTAGTCGACGTCGAGCTGGTTGGGGACGGTAAGCAGCAGCGTATCGGCCTCGGCGATGGCTTCGTCGCCCTTTAGCTGCTCGATCAGGACGTCCGGTTCGGCGGCATAGGAGCGGCCGAACACCGCGCGTCTGTCTGCCTCGATGTAACCGAAATGATCTCCGCTCTGGTTGCCGCCGAAATAGGCCCGGTCGCGATCGTCGACCAATGCAAAAACGCTCCGGCTCACCGACACCCGCGGCTCGCGCGTGTGTCCGGCCGCCTTCCAGGCCTCACGAAAAGCCCTGATCTGTTCGGCCTGCTGGATGTGAAACGGCTTTCCGCCTTCATCGAATTTGAGCGTGGAGCTCTGCAGGTTCATCCCCAGCCTCGCCGCCCATTCCGCCGTGGCGTTGGTGGCGGCGCCCCACCAGATGCGGTCGCGCAGGCCCTCCGAGTGTGGTTCAACGCGAAGCAGGCCGGGCGGGTTGGGAAACATCGGCCGCGGGTTGGGCTGCGCAAAACCTTTGCCCAGCAACACTTCGAGCAGCACTCCGGTGTGTCTGCGGGCCATGTCAGCATCGCTCTCGCCCTCTTGCGGGGCGTAGCCGAAGTAGCGCCATCCCTCGATTACCTGCTCCGGCGAGCCGCGGCTGATGCCTAGCTGCAGACGCCCTCCGGCGATCAGATCGGCGGCGCCGGCGTCCTCGGCCATGTAGAGCGGGTTCTCGTAACGCATGTCGATCACCGCCGTGCCGATCTCGATTCGGCTGGTCTTTGCGCCGACCGCCGCCAGCAGCGGGAAGGGCGAGGCGAGTTGACGGGCGAAGTGATGCACGCGGAAATACGCGCCGTCCGCACCCAGCTCCTCGGCCGCGACCGCCAACTCGACGGACTGCAAAAGCGCGTCGGATGCCGTCCGCGTCTGCGATTGCGGCGAGGGCGTCCAGTGCCCGAACGAGAGGAAACCAATCTTCTTCATGAAATAGCCAGCCTAGGAAGGTGCCGCGAATGCGAGCGCTATCGCGATGAGGATCAACAGCGGTCCCATCCATTTGAAGCGAGTCCCAAAGTTGGTCCACCATGCTTGCTGCTGGCCGGGGCGAGCTTGGAACGGGTCCGCGAGAAATCCGAAGCCGACGCCAGCCATCCACAACCCGGCGCAGAACATGATGAACTCGTCGATGTATTCCGCGACCATGCTTCGAAGCTTTCGAATTTATGCCGCCGCTACATGCGCCGAATTCGAGCCGATATAGTTTCGGATCGTTTCGATGATCCGGTCCTGGTCAGCCTCGCTCAGATAGGGATGCATCGGCAGGCACAGGATGCGCTTCGGCAGCTCTTCCGAAACGGCAAGGCCGGTCGGCGTGCGCGGATAATCGCGATAGGCAATCTGGCTGTGCAGCGGTTTCACATAGTAGATGACCGACGGAATGTCCTTTTCACCGAGATGTGCCTTGAGCCCGTCGCGTTTCGGCGTTTCGATGGCGTATTGCGCCCAGGCCGAGCGGCCGCCGCCCAGATTGCGCGCCGCCTTGACGATATCGCCGAGACCTTCGGCATAGCGATTGGCGACCGCTTGCCGCGCCACCATCTCGTCCTCGAGGATGGCCAGCTTCTCTATCAGGATCGCCGCCTGAAGCGTGTCGAGCCGTGAATTGATGCCGACGCGGACATTGTCGTATTGCGTCTCGCCCTTTCCGTGGAAGGCGAACGAGCGCAGCTGTTCGGCCATCGCATCGTCATTGGTGAACATCGCACCGCCGTCGCCATAGCAGCCGAGCGGCTTTGCCGGATAGAAGCTGGTCGAGCCGACGGTGCCGAACGAGCCGCACATCTTGCCGTCAGCCGAGCCGCCGGTCGCCTGCGCCGCATCCTCGATGACCATCAGGCCTTCGCGATCGGCGATGGCCATGATCGCCTCGTAATCGGCGGCGAGGCCGAACAGGTCGACGGGAATGATTGCCTTCGGCCTCAGCCGGCCCTCCGCCTTGATCATGGCAATTGCCGCCTCGAGGCTGGCGATGTCGATATTGTAGCTGTCGGCATCGACATCGACGAACACCGGTTCGGCCTTGGTCAGCGCCACCACTTCGGCCGTGGCGGCGAAGGTGAAGCTCGGCACGAACACCGCGTCGCCCGGGCCGATGCCGGCGGCAAACAGCGGCAGCAGCAGCGCATCGGTGCCGTTGGCGCAAGCGACCACGTGCTTGGTGCCGATATAGGCGGCGAGCTTGTTTTCGAATTCGGTGACCTGCGGTCCGAGAATATAGCGGCCTTCGTCGACAACCCGGTCGATTGCCGCTTTCAGCCTGTCGCGGATGCGTTCGCGCTGCGCGCCAAGATCGATGAACTGCATGTCGGCCTCAAACGGTTTTAGTCAGATAACCGGCCGCTGGTAGCAGACTTGGTACGGCCGAGAAAGCCGCAGGGCAAAAACCCTGAATTGCTCAAGTGTCGCAGCCTGTTACCTCTGATTTCCGATCTGCCCTCTTAAACGCGGGGAAATGCGGGCTTCGGCCGGCCTGATACAGGCTTCGCATCCCGCCCGCCAGGCTGGACGAAACATAAAGTGATCGTCGGTGAGCAGTCCATGGGCTGCGCACCAGCCGGTCAAGTGATTTCATGCCGCCATGGCGGGTTGGCGCCGGCCCGCGATACCGTCACCGCCGCCGCCTTGGCACCGAGCGTAAGCGCCTTGTGGATGGCGTCTTCCGGCAAACTGGCGATTGCCGTCTTCGACAGCAGACCCTGTTCGTGCAAGGAGGCAAGAATGCCGGCATTGAATGTGTCGCCGGCGCCGACCGTATCGACCACCTCGACCTTGTCCGGCACGACCGTGACCCGGTGCTGGCTGCTGTAACCGACCGCGCCTTCGCTGCCGTGGGTGACGACGATCAGCTTCGGGCCGCGATCCAGCCAGTTGCGGACGACGTCCTCATGCGAGCCGGCTTCGCCGAACCAGTTCAGATCCTCGTCCGACAGTTTCACGACGTCGGCCATCGCCATCATGCTGCGGATGCGCCTGAGGTGCCTGGCCTTGTCGGGAATGAAGTTTGGCCGGATGTTGGGGTCGAGCATCATCACGCGGCGCTCATGCTCGCGCCGCATGAACTCTTCATAGGCCGACCCGGCCGGCTCCGAGATCAGGCTGATGGCGCCGAACAGCATGGCCTCGATCTCGCTGCCGAGTTCCGGCAAGTCCTCGATGGTCAGCATGCGCCCGGCGGTGTTCTCGTCGTAGAAGGTGTAGGTCGCCTGGCCGTTGGTGAGCCGCACGAAGGCGAGAGTAGTCGGACGCGGCGAGGTGTGCGCATAGGTGGAACTGACCTTGCTGGCCTTCAGCGCCTCCCTGAGCTGGCCGCCGAACAGATCCGACGACAGGCCGGAGAAAAAGGCAGCGGGCGCGCCGAGCCGGCCTAGCGCAATGGCCGAGTTGAAGACGGCACCGCCGACATAGGGGGCAAAGGCCGGCTCGCCCTCCGTCGTGGTCCGCGGCAGCATGTCGATCAGGGCTTCGCCGCAGCAGAGGATCATGAAGTCTTGCTTTCCGGCGGATAGATCACGCCCTTGCGAATGATGATGTTGGCGTAGAGCCGCGGCTCGCTCGTCGCGACGATCGCGTGCGCGGCCTTGACCCGTGCATAGAAGTCGGCACCGGCAAGCGCAACCACCTTGCGGCCCGGCGCACGCCTGGCGCAGATCGCTTCCATCTCATGGTGAACCGGATCGGCGAGCAGGGGATCGCCTTTGGCCGAGGCGCGAAACAGCGCCTGCGGCACGGCGTCGTCGACCGGCAATACGCTCAATACCGCATCGAGCACGGGGACGAGATGATGACCGTCGGCGCGGACCAGCCGCTGTGCCTGCTGCTCGGCCGGGTAGTTGCCGTCGACCAAGGCGATCTCGTCGCCATGGCCCATGGCGCGCAATATCGCCAGAAGCTCGGGGCCGAGCAGCGCCGGGATGCCGATCAGCATGCTCAGAAGCTCCGGGAAATCGTGGTCGAGCCGATGAGGAAGCGCTCCGACAGCGGCAGGCTGGCGCCACCCAGCGCCCGCGCATGGATGCCGACGGTTCCCTCGCGAACGGCCGGCAGCCTCAGGCCCTCGCCGTCGATCCGGCCGATTGCCTGGATAATGGCATCGACAAGCCGCCTGCGCACGGCAAGCGGCATCCATCCGTCGATCACCGCGGCTTCGAAGTCAATGACGGACGAGGCCGAAACGATGGCATAGGCAAGCGCCTGCGAGGCGCTGGCGATCCAGTCGTCAAGCTCGGCGCCGATCTCGCCCCAGTCCCCCGGTGATGTCCACAGATGCGAGGCCTCGATGCCGCGCGCGTTGAGCGCCTTTTCCAGCATGGCGATCGACGCCACGTCGATCAACTGCGTCGGCTTGCCGTCCGGCCCTGGCACCGGCATCGAGCCCAGCGCGCCGGCATTGCCGGTTGGGCCACCAAACAACCGGCCGTTCAGCACGATGCCGCCGCCGGCAAAGGCACCGATATAGAAATAGACGAAATCGCGTGCCGCACCCGCCGCGTGGCCGAACACGAGTTCGGCGCCGCAGGCCGAGGTGGCGTCGTTCTGCAGATAGACTGGAAATTCGCATTGCGCCTGGATATCGGCGCGGATGTCGCGATGGCGCCATTCGTCCATGATTTCGCGCGGTGCGCCGGCGGTGTCGGCCCAGTTCCACAATTCGAACGGCATGGCGATGCCAAGCCCGGCAATGCGTTTGTCCTGCGCCGGGGTGAGTTCGCCGCGCATCTTCTTCATGCCGCTTGCGACGAATTCCACCGTTTCGCGCGGCGCCGGATAGCGGTAGGAATGCTGCAGCATAGAGCGCACATTGCCGAGGAAATCGATCAGCACCAACTCGGCGCTGCGGCGGCCGATCTTCAGGCCGATGAAATAGGCGCCGTCGGGATTGAGCGCCATGGGTATCGAGGGCTGGCCGATCTTGCCGCGCAACGGCGCCTGGCGGACGAGCAGATCGTCCTCCTCCAGTTCGCGCATGATGACTGACACTGTCTGCGCCGAAAGGCCGGTCATACGTGCGATGTCGGATTTGGCCAGGCTGCCGTGCTGGCGCACCAGCGACAGCACCAGCCGCTCATTGTGGTCCCGCATGCCGCTTTGATTGGTGCCGCGGTGCAGGCGGCTTTCGGCCGCATCGGGCGAGCCGTGCCTCGTAATGCCGGTCTCCACCCTGTTCCTCCCGTCGTTTCCCCTCAATGCTTTTGGTCTAGAGTGAGTGAACGATCCTGCGTTGTCAATAATAAATAAGAGTGATTTAATTATTGACAGTGCTGGCGGACTGGTGTCTCTTGAGTGTCGGCGCCGACACTGGGAGATTTCGTCGGACGCGCTGCAGATGCCGGTTGGCCGGCATCCTAAATGGTTCCATGGGAGGAAAATCGTGACCACGTCAAAACTGTTGAAATCCACCGTGTTTGCCGCGGCCGGACTGAGCCTGATGGCCTTTGCGTCGACGGCATCGGCCGCCGGGGTCGGCGCCTGCTTGATCACCAAGACCGACACCAATCCCTTCTTCGTCAAGATGAAGGAAGGTGCCGCCGCGAAAGCCAAGGAAATTGGTGTCGATCTGAAGGCCTACGCCGGCAAGGCGGAAGGTGACAATGAGGGCCAGGTTGCGGCGATCGAATCCTGCATCGCCGACGGCGCCAAGGGCATTTTGATCACCGCCACCGACACTGCGGCCATCGTGCCGGCGGTGAAGAAGGCGCGTGATGCAGGGGTGCTGGTGATCGCTCTGGACACCCAGCTAGAGCCTGCCGACGCCGCGGATGCGACGTTTGCGACCGACAATTTCAAGGCCGGCGAGCTTATCGGCTCCTGGGCAAAGGCCACCTTGGGCGACAAGGCTAAGGACGCGCACATCGCCTACATGGATCTTATCGCCAGCCAGCCCTCCGTCGACGTGCAGCGTGATCAGGGCTTCATGAAGGGCTTCGGCATCGACCTCGGCGATCCCAACAAGATCGGCGACGAAACCGACGCACGCAATGTCTGTCACGATCTGTCGAGCGGCAATGAGGATGGCGGGCACACTGCCATGGAGAATTGCCTGCAGAAGGATCCGGATATCAACGTCGTCTACACCATCAACGAACCTGCGGCCGCGGGCGCCTACCAGGCGCTGAAGGCCGTCGGCAAGGAGAAGGACGTCCTGATTGTCTCGGTCGATGGCGGCTGCCCGGGTGTCAAGAACGTTGCCGAGGGCGTGATCGGCGCCACTTCACAGCAATATCCACTGCTCATGGCCTCGCTCGGCATCGAGGCGATCAAGACCTTTGCCGACAGCGGCAAGAAGCCTGAGCCGTCGCCCGGTCTGAACTTCTACAACACCGGCGTGACGCTGATCACCGACAAGCCTGCCGCCGGCATCGAATCCATTGACACGAAGCAAGGCCTCAGCAAGTGCTGGGGTTGATTTGATCCCCTGATCGGCTCAACTTCAAAAGAACAATAGAGAATGTGGAGCGGTTTCGGCCGCTCCACATCACAGGCGGGGAGGCCGACTTGAGCGTCGAAACTACCAGGAGCAAGGGACCGCAGGAATTCGAGACGGTCCTGGCCACTAGCGACACCAGCGTCGCTTCATTCGAGACGCATTCCCGCTCGACGCTCGAGAGCATCCAGCACCGCTTGCACAAAAGCCCTGCCATGGTGCCCCTGATCATCCTGATCATCTCGGTGGGTCTGTTCGCGGTGGTCGTCGGCGGACGCTTCTTTTCTCCTTTCACCCTCACCCTGATCCTCCAGCAGGTGGCGATAACCGGCATGGTTGGCATCGCGCAGACACTGGTGGTGCTCACCGCCGGCATCGATCTGTCCGTCGGTGCCATCATGGTGCTGAGCTCGGTCGTCATGGGCCAGTTTGCCATGCATTACGGTGTTCCAGCGCCGGTGGCCGTTGCCGTCGGGCTGCTTGTCGGCGCGATTTGCGGCTTGATCAACGGCATTCTCATCGCTTGGGTGAAACTGCCGCCCTTCATCGTGACGCTCGGCACCTGGTCGATCTACGCTGCCATCAACTTCATCTATTCCGGTAACGAGACCATCCGCAGCCAGGATCTCGAGACGACGGCGCCGCTGCTGCAGTTTTTCGGCGGATCGTTCAGGATCGGGGGCGCCGTCTTCACCTATGGCGTGCTGTTGGTGCTGATCATGGCGGCAATTGCCTGGTACGTGCTCAATCACACCGCGTGGGGCCGGCACGTCTATGCGGTGGGCGACGACCCGGAGGCCGCGGAACTGTCGGGAGTGCGCGTCAGCCGGATGCTGGTCGCGGTCTACACGCTGACTGGTATCATTTGCGCCATCGCCGGCTGGGCCCTGATCGGACGCATCGGATCGGTCTCGCCGCAGGCCGGGCAGTTCGAGAACATCAATTCGATTACCGCCGTGGTGATCGGCGGCACTTCGCTGTTCGGCGGCCGCGGCTCCATCCTCGGGACCATCTTCGGTGCGCTGATCGTCGGCGTGTTCGCGCTCGGCCTCAGGCTTTGGGGGACAGATCCGCAATGGACGCAATTGTCCGTCGGCGCCCTTATCATCATCGCTGTTGGTATCGACCAGTGGATCAGGAAGATCTCGGCATGAACCAGACTCACGAACCGATCCTTACCGCGCGCAGCCTGGTCAAGCGCTACGGCCGCGTCACCGCTCTCGACAGCGCAGACTTCGACCTCTATCCGGGCGAAATCCTTGCTGTCATTGGCGACAACGGCGCCGGCAAGTCATCGCTTATCAAAGCCATTTCCGGAGCGGTCACCCCCGACGAAGGTGAGATACGGCTTGAAGGCAAGCCTATCGCCTTCAAATCACCGATGGAGGCGCGCGAGGCCGGCATCGAGACCGTCTATCAGAACCTGGCTCTGTCGCCGGCGCTGTCCATCGCCGACAACATGTTCCTCGGCCGCGAGATCCGCAAGCCGGGCTTTCTTGGCAACTGGCTACGCATGCTCGACCGTCCGGCGATGGAAAAGCGCGCCCGCGACAAGCTCACCGAACTTGGCCTGATGACGATCCAGAACATCAGCCAGGCGGTGGAAACGCTTTCGGGCGGCCAGCGCCAAGGCGTGGCGGTGGCCCGCGCCGCCGCCTTCGGCTCGAAGATGGTCATCATGGATGAGCCGACGGCCGCGCTCGGCGTCAAGGAGAGCCGCCGCGTGCTCGAACTGATCCTCGACGTTAAACGGCGTGGCCTGCCGATCGTGCTGATTTCACACAACATGCCGCATGTTTTCGAGGTGGCGGACCGCATCCACATTCACCGGCTCGGCCGTCGCCTCTGCGTCATCGATCCGAAGCAGTATACGATGTCCGACGCGGTCGCCTTCATGACCGGCGCCAAGGTGCCGCCGGAAGTGGCGCTGGCGGCCTGAGCAAGAACTTGAGGCCCATCGCGGAGGTCCCAAACGCGCTGTTTCCAAATGCCAAATTGCCGCAGGGCAACCCGGCTTGCGATCACCTGAATCGATTGAACATCCGGTGGGATGTACTAGCATTGGAAGAGATGGTGAAAGCCGCATGATCCTGGCAACGTCACGAGAGGCAGCATGACGCGCGCGATGACAACCGAAGCTCCTCTGCCCACGCTCGAAAACCCGGATCCCAAGACGCTCGCCGAGGAAGTCTTGCAAGCCCTCAAATACAGGGTCGGCAAGGGCACCAACGTTGCAACCCAGTACGATTGGCTCACCGCCTCGATCAAGGTTGTACGCGACCGCATAGTCGATCACTGGATGCAGGCGACCCAAGAGGCCTACGCCCAGCAGGAAAAGCGCGTCTACTACCTGTCACTGGAATTCCTCATCGGCCGCCTGATGCGCGATGCCTTCTCCAATCTCGGCCTGATGGACAATATGCGCGAGGCGCTGTCGTCGCTTGGCGTCGACCTCGACATCATTGCAGCGCTCGAACCGGACGCTGCCCTTGGCAATGGCGGTCTTGGCCGGCTCGCCGCCTGCTTCATGGAAAGCATGGCGACCGTCAATATCCCCACGCATGGCTACGGCATCCGCTACGCCAACGGCATGTTTCGGCAGGAGATCCATGACGGCTGGCAGGTGGAGCTGCCCGAGACGTGGCTCGATCACGGCAATCCCTGGGAGTTCGAGCGCCGCGAACGCTCCTTCGAGGTCGGCTTCGGCGGCTCGGTGGAATCGATCACCTCGAAGGACGGCAGGCTCGAGCGGCACGTCTGGAAGCCGACCGAACATGTTCTGGCCGTTGCCTACGATACGCCGGTGGTTGGCTGGCGGGCCAACCGCGTCAACACGCTGCGTCTGTGGTCCGGCATGCCGGTCGACCCGATCCTGCTCGACAAGTTCAATGCCGGCGATCACATCGGTGCGCTCGCCGAAAGCAACAAGGCCGATGCGTTGTCGCGCGTCCTTTACCCGGCCGATTCCCACAAGGCCGGCCAGGAGTTGCGGCTCAGGCAGGAGTATTTCTTCTCCACCGCCTCGCTGCAGGACATCGTCCAGCGTCATCTCAGCCAGTATGGCGACCTGCAATCGCTGCCCGACAAGGCGGCGATCCATCTTAACGACACCCATCCGGCCATCGCCGTCCCCGAGTTGATGCGCCTGTTGATGGATGTCCACGGCATGGATTTCGACCAGGCCTGGAGCATCACCAAGCGCACTTTCGGCTACACCAACCACACGCTCCTTCCCGAAGCGCTGGAAAGCTGGCCCGTGCCGCTGTTCGAGCGGCTGTTGCCGCGCCACATGCAGATCGTCTACGCCATCAACGCCGAGGTGCTGCTCGAGGCGCGCGCCTCCGACCAGTTCTCGGACGAGCAGATCAGCCGCATCTCGCTGATCCAGGAAAATGGCGATCGGCGCGTGCGTATGGGCAATCTGGCCTTTGTCGGCTCGCACTCGATCAACGGCGTGTCGGCACTGCATACGGAATTGATGAAGGAGACGGTGTTTGCCGACCTCCACAGGCTCTACCCGGATCGCATCAACAACAAGACCAACGGGATCACACCGCGGCGCTGGCTGATACAGTGCAATCCCGGCCTCACTGCACTCACCCGAGAGGCGATTGGCGACGGCTTCCTCGACGACATCGACGAGATAAAGCGGCTTGATCCTTTCGCTGAGGACGCAGCCTTCCGCGACAAGTTCGCCGCCGTCAAACGGGCGAACAAGATGAGGCTTGCCAAGCTCGTTGCCGACCGGCTCGGCATCAAGGTCGACCCATCGGCGCTGTTCGACATCCAGGTCAAGCGCATCCACGAATACAAGCGCCAGCTCTTGAACATTCTCGAAGCGGTAGCGCTTTACGACCAGATCCGCTCGCATCCGGAGCGCGACTGGATGCCTCGCGTCAAATTCTTCGGCGGCAAGGCGGCGCCCAGCTATCACAACGCCAAGCTGATCATCAAACTTGCCAATGACGTCGCCCGGGTCATCAACCGCGACCCGGCGGTGCGCGGCTTGCTGAAAGTGGTATTCGTGCCGAACTACAATGTCAGCCTGGCCGAGATCATGATGCCGGCCGCCGATCTTTCGGAGCAGATATCGACCGCCGGCATGGAAGCGTCCGGCACCGGCAACATGAAGTTCGCGCTGAACGGCGCGCTGACCATCGGCACGCTCGACGGCGCCAATGTCGAGATCAAGGAATGCGTGGGCGACGATAATATCTTCATCTTCGGCCTGACCACCGATGAGGTCGCCGAGCGGCGCAACAATGGTTACGATCCGCGCGCTGTGATCGAGGGATCGCCTGAATTGGCGCAGGCGCTGGCCGCGGTTTCATCCGGAGTCTTTTCACCTGACGATCCGGACCGTTATCGCGACCTGATCAACGGTCTTTACCAGAGCGACTGGTTCATGGTCGCCGCGGATTTCGATGCCTACGCCGCCACCCAGCGCGACGTCGATGCCGTCTGGCGCAACAGCCCGGACTGGTACGCCAGAGCCATCCGCAATGTCGCGCGCGTCGGCTGGTTCTCGTCCGACCGCACGATCCGCCAATATGCGAAAGACATCTGGCACGTGCCCGCCTGATGTGATTGCATGAGACTAGGAACAATGTGGCCCTAATGGAGTGATTTGACCCTCGCATCCCTTGGAGGGTAAGGCGGCATGCGAATGTCGAATTCAAAACTCCACTAGAAACATACACTTGGTGCCCGGGGAGGGTCACTGCCTGATGAGCAAGCCGCGCGCGACCGTTGCGACAAACGGGCCGGACGGACTGGCGCCAGCCGGCGATGTCGCGGCGATTGTCGCCGGCACGCACGGCGATCCGTTTGCCGTGCTTGGCGTGCATGAGGCGGGAAAGGGCTTTGTCGCCCGCTGCTTCGTCCCTCATGCCGAGTTCGTCACCGCCTATACGCTGACCGGCAAGAAGGCCGGCGAGCTGTCGAGACGCGACGACAGCGGTTTCTTCGAAGGCAAACTGTCGCTGCGCAAACGCCAGCCGCTGCGCTATCACGCCAGGAATTCCGGCGGTGACTGGTGGCTGACCGATCCATATTCCTTCGGTCCCGTGCTCGGCCCGCTGGACGATTATTACATCGCCGAAGGGTCGCATCTCAGGCTGTTCGACAAGCTCGGCGCCCATCTCATCGACCATGAAGGTGCATCGGGTGTGCATTTTGCGGTGTGGGCGCCCAATGCAAGGCGCGTCTCGGTGGTCGGCGACTTCAACGAGTGGGACGGCCGCAGGCATACCATGCGCGTCCGCCGCGATACCGGCATCTGGGAGCTGTTCATTCCCGACATTGGCGCTGGCCGCCCGTATAAGTATGAAATCATCGGGCCGGATGGCGTGAGATTGCCGCTCAAAGCCGATCCGTTCGCCTTCAAGTCCGAACTGCGCCCGGCCACCGCCTCGGTGACGGCGCTGCCGCCGGCGCACGAATGGGGCGACGAGGCGCACCGGAACTACTGGCGCAATGCCGACCACAGGCGCGAAGCCGTATCGATCTACGAGGTCCATGCCGGGTCATGGCGGCTTCACGACGACGGCAGCTTCTTGTCGTGGGACGAGCTCGCCGACAGGCTGATCCCTTACGTGGTCGAGACCGGTTTTACCCACATCGAATTCATGCCGATCTCCGAACACCCTTATGACCCGTCCTGGGGCTACCAGACGACGGGTCTTTATGCGCCGACTGCCCGCTTTGGCGATCCGGACGGTTTTGCCCGCTTCGTCGACGGCGCCCACCGCGCAGGCATCGGCGTCATCCTCGACTGGGTGCCGGCGCATTTCCCGGTTGACGAACACGGTCTGGCAAAGTTCGACGGCACCGCGCTCTACGAACATGCCGATCCGCGCAAGGGCTTCCATCCCGACTGGAACACAGCGATCTACAATTTTGGGCGCCGCGAAGTGATTTCGTTCCTGGTCAACAATGCGCTGTTCTGGGCCGAGAAATATCACGTCGACGGACTGCGCGTCGATGCGGTCGCCTCGATGCTTTATCTCGATTATTCGCGCAAGGCCGGTGAATGGATTCCCAACGAGAAGGGCGGCCGGGAGAACCTCGAAGCGGTCAGCTTCCTGCAGCGTATGAACAAGGAGGTCTACGGCCACCATCCAGGTGTGATGACCATCGCCGAGGAATCGACCTCGTGGCCGAAAGTCTCGCAGCCGGTGCATGAAGGCGGACTGGGCTTCGGTTTCAAATGGAACATGGGCTTCATGCATGACACTTTGGAGTATTTCTCCAAGGAGCCGATCTTCCGCAAGCATCACCACAACGACATCACCTTCGGCCTGGTCTACGCTTTCAGCGAGAATTTCGTGCTGCCGCTGTCCCATGATGAGGTGGTGCACGGCAAGGGCACGCTGCTCAACAAGATGGCCGGCGACGACTGGCAGAAGTTCGCGACGCTGCGCGCCTATTACGCCTTCATGTGGGGTTATCCCGGCAAGAAGCTGTTGTTCATGGGCCAGGAGTTCGCACAGCGCCGCGAGTGGAGCGAGGCGCGCGCGCTCGACTGGAACCTGCTCGATTTCCGGCTCCACCGCGGCGTCTGGCAGACGGTGCGCGATCTCAACTATCTCTACCGCTCGCGCCCCGCGCTGCATGCCCGCGACTGCGAGCCGGAGGGCTTTTCCTGGCTGATCGTCGACGACAGCGCGAACTCGGTATTTGCCTGGCTGCGCAGCGCGCCGGGCGGCAACCCGGTCGCCGTCATTTCCAACTTCACGCCGGTGCCGCGCGACAATTACCGCGTGCCGTTGCCGCAGGCCGGAAAATGGCGCGAGATCATCAACACCGATGCCACGGATTATGGCGGTTCCGGCAAGGGCAATAGCGGCGGCGTCGAGGCTCAGGCGGAAGGAGGAGGCATTTCGGCGACGATGCTTTTGCCGCCGCTGTCGACGATCATGCTCGAATTCGTCCCGGACTGAGCTATGTCTGGAGCATCTAACCTGGGAGGATAGGAATGGCTGAAACAAAACGAACACAGCCGCTGGCACGCGACGCCATGGCTTATGTGCTGGCCGGCGGCCGTGGCAGCCGGCTCAAGGAACTGACCGACCGCCGCGCCAAACCGGCGGTCTATTTCGGCGGCAAGACCCGCATCATCGATTTCGCGCTCTCCAATGCGCTCAATTCCGGTATCCGCCGCCTCGGCGTCGCCACCCAGTACAAGGCGCATTCGCTGATCCGCCATCTGCAGCGCGGCTGGAACTTCCTGCGGCCCGAGCGCAACGAGAGTTTCGACATTCTGCCGGCCAGCCAGCGTGTGTCGGAAACGCAATGGTATGAGGGCACCGCCGACGCCGTGTACCAGAACATCGACATCATCGAGGCCTACGGGCCGGAATACATGGTCATCCTGGCCGGCGACCACATCTACAAGATGGACTACGAAATGATGCTGCGCCAGCATGTCGAGGCGGGCGCCGACGTCACCGTCGGCTGCCTCGAAGTGCCACGCATGGAAGCCACCGGCTTCGGCGTCATGCATGTCGATCCCAAGGACACCATCATCTCCTTCATCGAAAAGCCCGCCGATCCGCCGGGCATTCCCGACAAACCGGATTTCGCGCTGGCCTCGATGGGCATCTATGTGTTCAAGACCAAATTCCTGATGGAGCAATTGCGTCGCGATGCGGCGGAGCCCGGCTCGAGCCGCGACTTCGGCAAGGACATCATCCCCTACATCGTCGAGCACGGAAAGGCGATCGCCCATCGTTTTGCCAAATCCTGCGTGCGCTCGACCGCCGAGAACGAGGCCTATTGGCGCGACGTCGGCACGGTCGACGCCTATTGGGAGGCCAATATCGACCTGACCGACATCACGCCGGAACTCGACCTTTACGACCGCGATTGGCCGATCTGGACCTATGCCGAGTTGAAGCCGCCGGCAAAATTCGTGCATGACGAGGATGGCCGCCGCGGGTCGGCCGTGTCGTCTCTCGTGTCGGGCGATTGCATCGTTTCGGGCGCTTCGCTGAAGCGAAGCCTGATCTTCACCGGCGCGCGCATCAATTCCTATTCGACGCTGGAGGAGGTCGTCATGCTGCCGGACGTCCATGTCGGCCGCAACGCCAGGCTGAAGCGCGTGGTCATCGATCACGGCGTCAGGATCCCGGAGGGTCTGGTGGTCGGCGAGGATCCCGTCCTCGACGCCAAGCGTTTCCGCGTTTCGGAAAAAGGCATCTGCCTCGTCACGCAGGACATGATCAACAGGCTGGGATCGTAGTGCATGCAGGTTCTGTCGGTGGCGCCCGAGATCTTTCCGCTGGTCAAGACGGGCGGGCTCGCCGACGTGACCGGCGCCTTGCCCGTGGCATTGGCCGGCAAGGGCGTCACCATGCGCACGCTCGTCCCCGGCTATCCTCAGGTGATGGGCGCCTTCAGGAAAAAGAAGCCGGTTCAGCAATATCCATTGCTGCAGGGCGGCAAGGCTTCGGTGTATGCCGCCCAGATCGCCGGGCTCGACCTGTTCGTGCTTGACGCGCCGCATCTTTTCGACCGTCCCGGCGGCCCATACGGCAACGCGACAGGCGCCGACTGGCCGGACAATTGGCGGCGGTTCGCGGCCTTGAGCCAGGTAGGCGGTGATATTGCCGGCGGCGCGATCTCGGGCTACCTGCCCGATATCGTCCATGCCCATGACTGGCAGTCGGCAATGACGCTTGCCTACATGCGCTACGGCAAGGCGGTCGGCACGCCGTCGATGATCACCGTGCACAACCTAGCCTTCCAAGGCCAGTTCGGCGCCGGCATCTTTGGCGAGCTTGGCCTGCCGGCGGCGGCGATGGCGCTCGACGGCGTCGAATATTACGGCGGCGTCGGCTTCCTCAAGGCCGGCCTGCAGGCGGCGTGGGCGATCACCACGGTCAGCCCGACCTATGCGCAGGAAATCCGCTTGCCCGAATTCGGCATGGGCCTCGACGGCCTGATCAACATGCGCTCCGTCGATCTCCATGGCATCGTCAACGGCATCGATACCGAGATCTGGAACCCGGAAACCGACAAGCATCTGGTCTCCAACTACACCGCAAAGACGCTCAAGGCGCGAATGCCCAACAAGGCCGCGGTTGAGGACCGTTTCAGCCTCGATCGCGATGACAGTCCGATCGTCTGCGTCGTCAGCCGGCTGACCTGGCAAAAGGGCATGGACATACTGGCTGCGGCCATCGACGGCATCGTCGCGGCAGGTGCACGGCTGGCGATCCTCGGCTCCGGCGACGCTGGGCTGGAAGGCGCGTTGCTTGCCGCCGCAGCCCGCCATCGCGGCCGCATCGGCGTCGTCGTCGGCTATGACGAGGGACTCTCCCACACCATGCAGGGCGGCTGCGACGCAATCATTATCCCATCGCGCTTCGAACCTTGCGGGCTGACACAGCTTTACGGCCTGCGCTATGGCTGCGTGCCGGTCGTCGCGCGCACCGGCGGCCTTGCCGACACGATCATCGATGCCAACGAAGCCGCCATCTCTGCCGGCGTGGCGACCGGTTTCCAGTTTGCGCCCGCCAATGCCGGCGCCTTGCTGCACGCCGTCCGCCGCCTTGTCGAGGCGCATGCCAATCCCGCAGTGTGGACGTCGATGCAGCGGCAAGGCATGAAGGCCGACGTTTCGTGGGACAAAAGCGCCGAAAAATATATCCAACTCTATCGCTTGCTGCTTTCGAAAAGGGCTGCCTGACTGATGATCCGCACCGTCGCCACCAAACCCTATCCCGACCAGAAGCCCGGCACCTCCGGGCTGCGTAAAAAGGTCCCGGTGTTCCAGCAGGAGCACTATGCCGAGAACTTCATCCAGTCGATCTTCGACGCGCTGGACGGGTTCGAGGGCAAAACCCTGGTGATCGGCGGCGACGGCCGCTTCTACAACCGCGAGGTCATCCAGAAGGCCATCGCCATGGCCGCGGCAAACGGCTTCGGCAAGGTGATGGTCGGGCAGGGCGGCATCTTGTCGACGCCGGCCGCTTCGCATGTCATCCGCAAATACAAGGCCTTTGGCGGCATTATCCTGTCGGCCAGCCACAATCCGGGTGGCCCGCATGAGGATTTCGGCATCAAGTACAATGCCGGCAATGGCGGCCCGGCGCCGGAAAAGCTGACCGACGCGATCTTCGAAAAAACCAAGGCGATTTCAAGCTTCAAGATCGCCGATATCGGGCAGGTCGACATCGACACGATCAGCACGGTCAAGACGGGGGACATGACCGTCGAAATCATCGATCCTGTCGCCGACTATGCCGAACTGATGGAAAGCCTGTTCGATTTCGACGCATTGCGGGCGCTGTTCAGGTCGGGCTTCCGCATGCGCTTCGACGCCATGCATGCGGTGACCGGCCCCTACGCCAAGGAGATCCTCGAAAACCGGCTCGGCGCGCCCAACGGCACCGCCCGCAATTTCATTCCGCTGCCGGATTTCGGCGGCCATCATCCCGATCCCAATCTGGTGCACGCAAAACACCTCTACGACGAGATGATGGGGCCGGATGCGCCAGACTTTGGCGCCGCCTCGGATGGCGACGGCGACCGCAACCTGATTATCGGCAAGGGAATTTTCATCACCCCGTCGGATTCGGTGGCGATGCTCGCCGCCAACGCCCATCTGGCGCCGGGCTACAAGGCGGGGCTGAAAGGCATCGCCCGCTCGATGCCGACCAGCGGTGCTGCCGACCGGGTCGCCGAAAAGCTCGGCATCGGCATCTACGAGACGCCGACCGGCTGGAAATTTTTCGGCAATCTGCTCGATGCCGGCATGGCAACGATCTGTGGCGAGGAGAGTGCGGGGACCGGCTCCAACCATGTCCGCGAAAAGGACGGCCTGTGGGCTGTGCTTTTATGGCTCAACATCCTTGCCGTTCGCGGCGAAAGCGCCAAGCAGATCGTCACCCAGCATTGGACGGCCTATGGCCGTAACTATTATTCGCGCCACGACTACGAGGAGGTCGAGACCGATCGTGCCAACGCGCTTGTCGGCGAGTTGCGCGCCAAGCTCGGCTCGCTGCCTGGCACCCGCGTGCGCGGCATGACGATCGCCAGCGCCGATGATTTCGCCTATCACGATCCGGTCGATGGCTCGGTCAGCAGGAAACAGGGCATCAGGGTGCTGTTCGAAGGCGGCTCACGCGTCGTCTTTCGCCTGTCCGGCACCGGCACCTCGGGCGCGACGCTGCGGCTTTATGTCGAGCGCTACGAGCCGGACAAGAACCGCCACGATCTCGACACCCAGGAGGCGCTTGCCGATCTGATCGCGGCGGCCGACGACATTGCCGGGATTCGCAGCCATACGGGCCGCGCCAAGCCGAGCGTCATCACCTGATGTCGTCGGGACTATCCGCCGGCTATCGTCCGCGATTTGGCGGGCTTGCCGGGGAGGGCGGTATCCGCTTCGCCGCATGGTCCTCGTCGGCTCGGCGCATCTGGGTTTCGATTTTCGACGAACACGGCAACCGCGAAGTCGACCGGCTGGAACTCCAGTCGGAAGACGAGGGCGTCCATGCACTTTTTGTTGCCGGTCTCGCCGCCGGGACCCGATACGGGTTCCGCGCCGATGGCGACTACGCGCCGGAACACGGTCTCTGGTTCGATCCCGACAAGCTGCTGGCCGATCCCTATGCCGTCGAGATCGACAGGCCCTATGCCTATGACGGCCGGCTCGCCGCGCGCCGAGGCGAGGGGGCCGACACGGCGCCGCTGATGCCGAAAGCCATCGCCGGCGCCTTGCCGGAACCCTTGTCCGCCTTGCCGCCGCTGTTTCGGCCCGGCGGCCTTATCTACGAAGTGCCGGTACGCGCCTTCACAAAGCTGCATCCCGACATTCCCGAGAAGCAACGCGGCACCATTGCAGCGCTCGCTCACCCCCTCGTTGTCGAGCATCTGCAAAAACTCGGCGTGGCAGCCATTGAGTTGATGCCGGTGACTGCATCGATCGACGAACGGCATTTACCGCCGCTCGGTCTGCGCAACGCCTGGGGTTATAATCCCGTGACCTTCATGGCGCTCGATCCGCGACTGGCGCCCGGCGGTCTGGCCGAGTTGCGCGGAACGGTCGCCGCGCTGCGCGAGGCCGGCATCGGCACCATTCTCGACCTGGTGTTCAACCACACCGGCGAAAGCGACCGGCTCGGCCCGACATTGTCGCTGCGCGGGCTCGACAGCCGCGCCTACTACCGGCACGAGCCGGACGGCGCTCTGGTCAATGACACCGGAACCGGCAATACGCTCGCCTGCGACCATCCGGTCGTCCGGGAAATGGTCCTCGACACGCTTCGCCACTTTGTCCAGCGCGCCGGTGTCGACGGATTCCGCTTCGACCTGGCGCCGATCCTCGGCCGCGTCGACGGCGTCTTCGACGCCGATGCGCCGCTGCTGAACGCCATTCGCAACGACCCTGTTCTTGGCGACCGGGTGCTGATCGCCGAGCCTTGGGATATCGGACCGGATGGCTATCAGCTCGGCAATTTTCCGCCGCCCTTCCTCGAATGGAACGACAAATACCGCGACGATATCCGCCGCTTCTGGCGCGGCGACGGCGGCATGATCGGTGCGCTGGCGACGCGGCTTGCGGGTTCGTCCGATGTCTTTGCCAAAGCAGACCAGACAACGAGCCGCAGCGTCAATTTCATCGCCGCGCATGACGGCATGACGCTGGCCGATATCGTCGCCTATGAGCACAAGCACAACGAGGCCAATGGCGAACAGAACCGCGATGGTCACGACGACAACCTGTCCTGGAACAATGGCGTCGAGGGCGAGACCAGCGACCAGTCAATCGTTACGGCCCGCTTCGATGACCAGCGCGCGCTGCTGGCGACGCTCTTTGCCTCGCGCGGCACGATCATGCTGACGGCCGGCGACGAGTTCGGCCGCACGCAGCGCGGCAACAACAACGCCTACGCGCAGGACAATGACATCACCTGGCTTGACTGGGCCGGGCGCGACCTGGCGCTCGAGCATCATACGGCTCTGCTCGCCAGGATGCGTCGCGCCGTGCCGGCGCTCTTGGACACAGCATTCCTGACCGGAGAACAGCTTGCGGGTTCGGAAATCCCAGACGTAGCCTGGCTGACGGAAACCGGCGTGCCGTTCGACGAGGCAGCCTGGGACGATGCCAGGCGGCACCGGCTGGTCATGGTTCTCGGTAGCGGTGAGAACAGTCGCCTTGCGGTGGTCATCAATGGCGACCGCCGGGCCTGCATGTTCACGCTGCCGGAACGGGCGGGTTTTCATTGGCGCCCAGCTATCGAACCGGATAGTAGCGATATCTCGCGGCCGGTGCCTGGGCGAACAGTCCTGTTCATGATCGAAAGCAGGACAGCGCGTGCGGGCGCAGGGGAGAGCCATGATGGCTGACAATGCCGAATGGTGGCGCGGCTGCGTCATCTACCAGATCTACCCGCGCTCCTTCCAGGACACGACAGGCGACGGCAGCGGCGATCTCAGCGGCATCACCTCGAGGCTGGCCCATGTCGCATCGCTCGGTGCCGACGCCGTTTGGCTGTCGCCTTTTTTCAAGTCGCCAATGGCCGATATGGGTTACGACGTTTCGGATTACTGCGCCGTCGATCCGATGTTCGGCACATTAGAGGATTTCGACGCACTGATTGCGGAGGCGCACCGGCTCGGCCTGAAGGTGATCATCGATCAGGTCTTGTCGCATTCGTCGGATCGGCACGAATGGTTCGTCGAAAGCCGCACGAGCCATGACAACCCCAAGGCCGACTGGTACGTCTGGGCCGATGCGAAGCCCGACGGCACCGCCCCCAACAACTGGCTGTCGCTTTTCGGCGGCCCGGCCTGGGAATGGGACGCAACGCGCAGGCAATATTACCTGCACAATTTCCTCGCCTCGCAGCCGGACCTGAATTTCCACAACCCAAAGGTGCAGGACGCCTTGCTGGAAACGGTGCGGTTCTGGCTCGAGCGCGGCGTCGACGGTTTCCGGCTGGATACGGTCAACTATTACGTCCACGACCGCTGGCTGCGCAGCAACCCGCCTTTGGCGGAAAGCGTCGCCGGCACCAATACGGCAACCAGCCCCTATCTCTATCAGGAGCATCTGTTCGACAAGAGCCAGCCGGAAAACCTTGCTTTCCTCAGGCGCTTCCGGGCCTTGCTTGACGAATATGAAGGCCGCGCCGCTGTCGGCGAGATTGGCGACGAAACGCGTTCCTTGCAGACACTCGCCGCCTATACCGGCGGTGGCGACAAGCTCCAAATGTCCTACACGTTCGACCTGCTCGGCCCGCAATTCTCGGCGTCGCATGTGCGTGGCTGTGTCGAGGCCTTCGAGAGTAAGGTGTTCGACGGCTGGGTTTGCTGGGCGTTCTCCAACCACGATGTCGTGCGCCATGTCAGTCGATGGACAAGGCCGGGCGGCGATCCGGACAGGGTGGCGAAATTCTCGATCGTGCTGCTTTCCTGCCTGCGCGGATCGATCTGCCTCTACCAGGGCGAAGAACTCGGGCTGGAGGAGGCCGAACTGGCGTTCGAGGATTTGCGCGATCCTTTCGGCATCCGCTTCTGGCCGGGGATCAAGGGGCGGGATGGGTGCCGAACGCCGATGGTCTGGGAGGCTGGCGCCGACAATGCCGGCTTTTCGACGGGCAAGCCGTGGCTTCCGGTCCCGGCAAGCCATCGCGCCCAGGCGGTCGACGTCCAGGATGGCGAGCAAACCTCCGTCCTGGCGAGCTACCGTGCGATGCTGGCCTTGCGCAAGCAGCATCCGGCGCTGGTTCGAGGCTCGATCCGGTTCCTCGATGCCGAGGGCGACGTCCTTGCTTTCATTCGCGAAGGCGGTGACGAAAAGCTGCTCAGTGTCTTCAATTTCGCCGACGAGCCGGCCGGCTGGCAATTGCCACCGGATCTGGAAGCGATAGAGCCGATAGACCTTGGCGGTGCTGCCGGCGTCTTGCAGGAAAGAACGCTGTCGCTGCCGCCGCTGGGCTGCTTCCTCGGCCGGATCGGCTGAGCTCTATTTCATTATCTCATTGAACGAGCACGGAGCGCCCGCAAGTCGCGCCGACAACCCGCACATCGGCCTCGCCGACATGCACGCCGACAGCTGCAAGCACGTTATAGACCAGTTCGTCGACCGGCCCCGTCACGCCGTTCAGAACCGTTACAACCGCCGGCTTAACCGTTCCGAGCAGGGCCGTCACGTCCAGCCCGAGGCCCAGTGCATTGACCGAGAGCGAGAGGCCGCTGACCAGCGATGTCGTGAGTGATTGCGTCAGGTTTTTTGTGGCGACAGTTTTTATCGTCTTGTTGGCGATATCGGTGCTGTCGAACGTCAATGTGGTCGGATCGTTGTTGGTGATGGCAAGTGATGACGAACCCTTCACATCGAGCAGATTGAGGGTAAGCAGCAGAAGCTTCACGCTTACCTGGGCAATCGTGGCATCGGAGAACGATTGCGGATTGCTGAAATCGGCGAAGGCCGATGCGTTGTTGTCGGCGTCGCTGGCGGCAAGGTGCAGCGAGGCCACGCCAGGCTGCGCGGCGATCGAGACCTTGATGCTATCCGGCCGGCCGGTCGGGCAGCTGATGTCGGTTAGCTTGGCTTCCGCATAGGCGACTTCGACATGCAGAGGCAGGTTGACGGACAGCAGACTGATGCCGCCGCCCAGATTGGAATTGCCGATGCCCACCGTGGTGACCAGCTTGAGTCGTGTCTGCGCGGTGCGCACCACGGTGCCTTTTTCCCCGACGGCCAGCCAGGGTGAATATTGCATCGGTTCACCGATGGCGATGGCGAGCGTGGTGGAGGTAAGTCCCGGAATAGTGGCGCCGAGATCGACCTGGACCTGGTTTGAGCCATTGGCCAGCGAGGCGGCGGCACCCAGCATGCCCATCGCGCTTGCGTCGACGGAAAAGCCGGGAGACTTTTGTCCGAGGCCGAGCCTGCCGATCGAGCCAAGATCGATAAGATGACTGAGGGGTATCTTGACCGTGTTGGTGGCCCTCGACGCGATCGTCTGCAGCACAAGTTTGCTGGCGCTGCCCGACCCGGACGCATTGGCCATGGCGGTCGCGATCTGGCCTACCGTCGCTTTTGACGCCAGCACGTCGGAATAGCTGACACCTGTCAGTTGCAACTGTACGGCAAGGGCATCGACGAACGAAAGCACGTTTACATCGGCCGAGATCAGCGCGTTGTAGTCCATGACGCTGAGCGAAATGTTGGCGCCCAGCAACTTGCTGAGAAGCGCGTTGAGGATGCCGCCATTGACGCTGAGGAGCCTGGACCCGACCGAGAACATCGCTTGCGGGGTCACACTGGCAATGGCTTCGGTGCCGACAACCGGAGTAGGGATGAGCGAACTGGCGAAATACCGGGCGGGGATTTTTCGCAGAGTGACGCGAACGGCGTTGTAAGGCGTTTTGCCGGCTTCGAAGCGCTTGTCGACACCAACGGAGGACGCCGCTGAGTATCGGCCGCCGGTGACCGACACGACGGTTTTGCCAACCGTGGGAACGATTGTCTGACCTGCCTTTTGAACAATGATGCCGGGCATTCGGTTGTCACTGAGCGTGGTTACCGCCGCGGCTTCCATATTATTGATGTTCGACGCCGCGGTGATCGCCGCCAGATCGGTCATCGCCTGGGCTTCCCTGCGCTCCGTGTAGATCGAACCTTCGTCGACAGCGAAGGCAGCCAGCCCCAGCGCGAATGGCGCTGTCAGCGCCGTCATGACGGCAAAGTTCGCCTTCTTGTCGCCAACCATCGAGCGAGCGATCCACCCGATGCTCCTCAGCAAGAACTGCGACATTTCAAATGCCTCCAATCCTGATGGTAGATCTGCGCGACATCGTGGTTTGCGGCATCGCAAGGCTTGGTAACAGGTTCCAGATCGGCAGGTTGCTGGCATCGTACTGGATCGACACGACGAACTGATTTCCGTCGGCCGTGCTGTCCGTCGCCTGATAGGTCAGCTTGCCGGAATCGACGAACGGGTATCCACTGGCATTGTTTTTGACGAAACTCGCCACCAGCGCCTGGCGCTCGGTTTGATTCAATCCGGCAATTGCGGTGCGGGCGGCATCGGCGGCGATTTGCTGCAAGGAGTTGCTTGCACCAAAATAGATACCATATGCAACCATTCCGAGCAAAAGAAGGATAAAGATTGGGGAAAGCAGGGCGAACTCGACCGCGGAAGTTCCGGACTCTTCTCCAATTTTGCGTAGATTCGTCCGTATGTGGCGCAATATTTTACGCTTCAATGCGACAGTATTACTGTCTATCTTGTTCATTGCCCTTGCCCGTTGGAACCCAAGGTCGATGTGCCGATTCCATCGAAATTTGTAACCCTTGGTTGCCTAAGAACCAATTAATACATTCCGGTAAACTGAAATGATCGGCCAGATTATTTCCCAGATCGGCGTTCTGGCCAGGAAACCCAGTCAAACTCATGGTTTCGACCATTGATTGGCCGCCCGCAAAACGACTGCCCCGGCCCCCTTACTTTGGGTGACCCCGAGAGTCTGTTGAAATAAAAAATCTCCACGTTACTGTTTGGCCACCAGCTGCCGGAGAGGGAACCGGCTGCGCGCTCAAAAGGAACCAACCAATCGGTTTCGGGGCGTCAACACTTAGAGACGTGGCCGAAGGGCGACGTCATTAGGGAGAACTCCATGTTGAAACATGTGCTGAAGGCGACGGTACTCGCCACGACCATGGTCTTGGCCGCCGGTACGTTCTACACGCCGGCTTTCGCCGAGACCGTCTACAACCGCGGAGCCGCCGCCGAAGCGGAGACGCTCGATCCGCACAAGACCTCGACGGTCTACGAAGCCGATATCATACGCGACCTGTTCCAGGGCCTCGTCATGCATGACCAGAAGACGAATCTCATTCCGGGCGCCGCCGAAAGCTGGACGGTGTCCGACGACGGCACTGTCTACACCTTCAAGCTGCGCAAGGACGGCCTCTGGTCGGATGGCAGCCCGGTGACGGCGGACGACTTCGTTTATTCGTTCCGTCGGCTGGAAGATCCGGCCACCGCTGCGGAATACGCTTCCATGCTCTATCCAGTGAAGGGTGCCGAGGAAGTCAACACCAAGAAGGGCAAGCCGGAGGATATGGGCGTCAAGGCGATTGACGCAAATACCCTCGAAGTCACGCTCAAGGCGCCAACGCCTTACTTCCTGGAGATGCTGACCCATCAGGCGACCTATCCAGTTAACAAGGCGTCTATCGAAAAGCTTGGCGCCGACTGGATCAAGGCAGGCAAGCTGGTCTCGAACGGGGCCTTTACAGCGGCAGAGTGGATTCCCAACGACCATCTGAAGCTGGTCAAGAATCCGAAATTCTGGGACGCCGCCAGCGTCAAGTTGGACGTGGTCAACTACATCCCGACCGAGGATCGCTCGTCCGCGATGAAGCGCTTCGAGGCCGGCGAATTCGACAGTTACGGTGACCTGCCGACCGAACAGCTCGCCGATCTCAAGACCAAATTCGGCGACCAGGTCCGTGTCGGGCCATATCTCGGCATCTACTATTACGCGATCAAGACCGACAAGGCGCCTTGGGACAACGTCGAACTGCGCAACGCCATCTCGATGGCGATCGATCGCGACTTCCTCGCTGAAAAAGTCTGGCAGAATTCGATGCTGCCCGGCTATTCGATGGTCCCTCCGGGTATCCAGGGCTACACGCCGGCACTGGCCAAATACGCCGACATGCCGCAGATCGACCGCGAGGACGCTGCCAAGAAGATCCTCGAGAAACTCGGCTATACACCCGAGCATCCGTTGAAGATGCAGATCCGCTACAACACCTCGGAAAACCACAAGAACACCGCTGTCGCCATCCAGGAACAGTTGAAGCCGCTTGGCGTCGAGGTCACGCTGCTCAACACCGACACCAAGACCCACTACTCCTTCCTCGAGCAGAAGGGCGACTACGATGTGGCGCGTGCCGCCTGGATCGCCGATTACAAGGACCCGGAAACCTTCCTCGGCATATCTCGCAAGGCCAGCGGCAACAATTATTCGAGCTATAACAGTCCGAAATTCGAGGCGGCCATGGACAAGGCTGCCGCCGCCGGCGGCAAGCCCGACCAGCGCATGAAGGAACTCGCCGAGGCCGAGCGCATCCTCGTCGACGACGTCGGCGAGATCCCGCTTCTCTACTACAGCTACCACGACATCGTTTCCTCGAAGCTGCACGGCTTCGACGACAATGTGATGGACATCCATCCGTCCCGCTTCATCAGCAAGGACTGATCCCTTAGCCAGGCCGCCGCGCGACTCAATGCGCGGCGGCGCCGGTTTGCCATCGCATCGGCCCGGGAACCGGATTCGATTTTCGACAATGTCGGTGCGAAGATTTGAAGGCTAGAGCGCAATCGTCCAGCCGGACGCGCGCTGCTCTGGATCGAGCGGGGCATCGATGCTGCGATTCGTTTTCCGGCGGCTCCTGACCGCCATCCCGACGCTGTTCGTCATCGTGACTATAGCGTTCTTCCTGATACGCGTCGCGCCGGGCGGCCCGTTCAACCAGGAGCGGGGCCTGAGCCCCGAGATCAGGGCCAATCTCGAAGCCCAGTTCGGGCTCAACGACCCGCTCTGGCTGCAGTACCTCCATTATTTAGGCAATCTTCTGCGCGGCAATTTCGGCCCCAGCTACAACATGCCGGATTTCACCGTCGGCGAGTTGTTCAGGGAAGGCCTGCCGATCTCGATCCAACTTGGCGCTTCGGCGCTCGTTCTGGCGCTGCTCCTCGGCAGCGTGCTCGGCACTGTTGCCGCGCTCAACCAGAACAAGCTTGCCGACTATTCGGTGATCGCGCTGGCGACCGCCGGCAGCACCATACCAACCTTCGTCATCGCCCCGATAATCCAGCTTGTATTCGGATTGACCTGGAAGCTGCTGCCGATCGGCGGCTGGGGCGATGGAGCCCTCATCAACAAGGTCGGCCCGGTACTGACGCTCGCTCTGCCGCAGATCGCCATCGTTGCCCGCCTGATGCGCGGCTCGATGATCGAATCGCTGCACTCGCATCACATCCGCACCGCGCGCGCTCTCGGCCTGTCCGACTGGTCGGTCGTCGTCAAGCATGCGCTGCGCGGCGCCATCCTGCCGATCGTCTCCTTCACCGGTCCGGCAGCCGCAGCCCTTCTCACCGGCTCGGTCATCGTCGAGACCATCTTCTCTATCCCGGGCATCGGCCGCCATTTTGTCGTTGCTGCACTCAACCGCGACTACACATTGGTGATGGGGACGGTGGTGGTCATCGCGCTCTTCACCATTGTCTTCAACCTGATCGTCGACGTCCTCTACGGGGTCGTCGATCCGAGGGTGCGCTATGACTGATATCGCAGTTGCCGCACCGGTCGTCGGCCGGTCCCTTTGGGGTGACGCCTGGGCGCGCCTCAAGGCCAATCGCGCGGCCATGTTCAGCCTCTATTATCTTGCCTTCATCGCCGTCATCAGCGTGTTTGGGCCCTATCTCGTGCCGCACCAATACACCACCATCTATGCCGACTATGTCCGTACGCCGCCGAGCTTCTCCGCCTATCCGAAGGCCGACATGATCGAAGGCGCTCTCGATGAGGCGATCAGGCGTATGCGCGTCGACATTACGGAGTGGCGGCAGGAGGACAGCCGTGTGTTCGTTACCGTCAAATCGTCCAAGCCGATCGATGACCGCAACATTCGCTACCTTGATCGTTCCGATACCTTTGATGACACAAAGATCGAGAGCAAATCGCCGGACGGTCTCGAAATGGTGATGAGTGCCTCGATCAAGCAGCAATATTTCCTGTTCGGCACCGACAATACCGGCCGCGATCTCCTGTCCCGAACGCTGATGGCCGGGCGCATATCGCTAGCCATCGGCCTGCTTGCCGGCATTGTGGCCGTGGTTATCGGCGTGCTCTATGGCGCCACCGCCGGCCTTGCCGGCGGCAGGGTCGACGAGGTGATGATGCGTGTCGTCGACGTGCTTTATTCTTTGCCGTTCATCTTCTTCGTCATCATGCTGGTGGTGTTCTTCGGCAGGAACTTCGTGCTGATGTTCCTGGCGGTCGGCGCGGTGCTGTGGCTCGACATGGCGCGCATCGTTCGCGGACAAGCGCTGTCGATCCGCCGGCAGGAATATGTCCAGGCGGCGGAAGCGATGGGCGTCGGCCAGCGAGGCATTCTGCTGCGCCATGTGATCCCCAATTTGCTCGGGCCGGTGGTGATCTACATGACGCTGCTGGTGCCGCAGGTCATTATCCTGGAGAGTTTTTTGTCGTTCCTCGGGCTTGGCGTCCAGGAGCCGATGACCAGCTGGGGCGTGCTGATCTCGGTTGGCGCCCAGAACATCGGCTCGGCCAACTGGCTGCTTCTTTTCCCGGCCTTCTTTCTCGTCTCCACGCTGTTCGCGCTGAATTTCGTCGGCGATGGGCTGCGCGATGCGCTCGACCCGAAGGATCGTTGAGATGGCTGCTTCCGATACCATTCTCAGCGTCAAGGACCTTCGAGTCCGCTTCCGCACCCTCGACGGTGTGGTGGAGGCGGTGAAGGGCATCAATATCCACGTCAAATCAGGCGAAACCGTCGCCGTCGTCGGCGAATCCGGTTCCGGCAAGAGCCAGACGATGATGGCGGCGATGAGCCTGCTCGCCTCGAACGGCGAAGCCAGCGGCACAGTCGATTATCGCGGCCGCAATCTTTTGACCTTGAGCAAACCCGAGCTCAACAAGATCCGCGGCCGCAAGATCAGCATGATCTTCCAGGAGCCGATGACGTCGCTAGACCCGCTCTATTCGATCGGCAACCAGCTGATCGAGCCGATCCGCAAGCATCGCGGACTTGGCGCCGCCGCGGCGCGCGAGGAGGCGCTCAAGCTGCTGCGGCTGGTCCATATTCCCGATCCGGAGCGGCGGATGAAATCCTATCCGCACGAGTTGTCGGGCGGTCAGCGCCAGCGCGTCATGATCGCCATGGCGCTGGCCAACGACCCCGACATACTGATCGCCGACGAGCCGACGACCGCGCTCGACGTCACCATCCAGGCGCAGATCCTCATGCTGCTCGCCGAATTGCAGCGCAAGCTCGGCATGGCGATCGTCTTCATCACCCACGATCTCGGCATCGTCCGGCGCTTTGCCGATCGGGTCTATGTGATGCGCTATGGCGAGGTGGTCGAGGAGGGCGAGGCGGAAGCGATCTTCGCCAACCCGCAGCACGGCTACACCAAGATGCTACTTGCCGCCGAACCGACCGGCACCAAGGCGCCGCCGCCTCCGAATGCCCCTGTCCTGCTTGAAGGCAGAAACGTCGAGGTGACCTTCAAGATCGGCGGCGGATTTCTTGGCGGCGAGCCGCTGCTGCTGCGCGCCGTCGATCGCATTTCGATACGGCTGAAGCGCAACCAGACGATCGGCATCGTCGGCGAATCCGGCTCGGGAAAATCGACGCTCGGCCGCGCCTTGCTGCGGCTCCTGCCCAGCGACGGTATCATCCGGCTTGGTGACCGCGACATTTCCCACGCCGACCGCCAGGCGATGAGGCCGCTGCGGCGCGAATTGCAGCTGGTTTTCCAGGATCCGTTCGGCTCGCTGTCGCCACGCATGACCGTCGGCCAGATCATCACCGAGGGGCTCCTGGTCCATGAGCCCAATCTGTCGGGCAGGCAGCGCGATCTCCGCGCGGTCGATGCCTTGCTCGAAGTCGGGCTCGACCCGAACACGCGCAACCGCTATCCGCATGAATTCTCCGGCGGTCAGCGGCAGCGCATCGCCATTGCGCGCGCCATGATACTCAAGCCTAAAGTGGTGGTGCTGGACGAGCCGACCTCGGCGCTGGACCGCTCCGTGCAGAAGCAGATCGTCGAATTGCTACGCAAGCTGCAGGCCGACCACGAACTGTCCTATCTGTTCATCAGCCACGATCTCGCCGTTGTGCGCGCCATGGCCGACTACATCATCGTCATGAAACAGGGCAAGATCGTCGAGGAGGGGCCGGCCGAGGCGATCTTCAGCAATCCGCAGGCAACCTACACACAGACACTGATGGCCGCGGCCATCGATGTCACGCGATTTCGCCTGAGCGCATAGCGCGATTGGTCAGAACTGCGGCGGATGGTGGTTGTTTCGGGAACAAAAACAGCTAAGCCGCTGTTTTTTCTGGTCGGAGTGGCAGGATTTGAACCTGCGACCCCATCGTCCCGAACGATGTGCGCTACCAGGCTGCGCTACACTCCGTGACCAGACCGCGGGCTTATAGCCGCCGCGTTTGGTTACTGCAAGCGCCAATGGCAGCGCTTCTGTCGCATTTCTTTCGCTTTCGCCGCCACGTCATACAGGTTTCAGTTTCCTGTCGCACAAACACGGCTTAAAGGGCATCTGGGTAACCGTCCACTTGCCTCGAAGCACCTGATTCAGCCGCCTGGAGTTTGCAGCCTTGTCGATGAAGATCGTTAGCGATGCCAGACCAAACACTTTTGAGTTTGAAACCTCGGCGCTGATCAAGCCGTCCGGGTTTCGCGAATATGATGCGCGCTGGTGGTTCGGCCATCCCGGCTCGAACGAAACGCCGGAACTCAATCTGATCGGCGTCCAGGCGCTCGGCATGGGGCTCGGCACGCTGATCCGTCGCCTGGGTGCCGGGCCCGACATCGTCACCGGTCACGATTTCCGCTCCTATTCGCTTGCCATAAAGCTGGCGCTGGTTTCCGGGCTGATGGCTGCCGGCGCACGGGTCAAGGATGTCGGGCTGGCCCTGTCGCCGATGGCTTATTTCGCCCAGTTCGCGCTCGACACGCCGTCCGTTGCCATGGTCACTGCCTCGCACAACGAGAATGGCTGGACCGGCGTCAAGATGGGCGCGGCGCGCCCGCTGACTTTTGGTCCGGAGGAGATGAGCGCGTTGAAGGCGATCGTGCTCTCAGGCGATTTCGATCTTGTCGGTGGCGGTTCCTATGACTTCGTTGCGGACTTCCGCAAAACCTACCTTGACGATGTGACAGCGGGAAAGCGTATCTCCAGGAAGCTCAAGGTGGTGGCCGCCTGCGGCAACGGCACCGCCGGGGCTTTCGCTCCCGAGGCACTGGAAAGGATCGGCTGCGAGGTCATCCCGCTCGACGTCGAGCTCGATCATACGTTCCCCAATTACAATCCCAACCCCGAAGACATGCAGATGCTGCACGCCATTCGTGACAAGGTGCTGGAAACCGGCGCCGATGTCGGGCTCGGCTTCGACGGCGACGGCGACCGCTGCGGCGTGGTCGACAATGAAGGCAACGAGATTTTCGCCGACAAGGTCGGCGTCATGCTGGCGCGCGACATTTCGCACCTCTATCCCGGCTCGACTTTCGTCGTCGACGTCAAGTCGACCGGATTGTTCATGACTGACAAGGTGTTGCGGGAAAATGGCGCGGTCACCGACTATTGGAAAACCGGTCACTCCTATATCAAGCGGCGCGTCGCCGAACTCGGCGCTGTCGCCGGTTTTGAGAAATCGGGCCACTTCTTCTTCAATCCGCCGATCGGCCGCGGCTATGACGATGGCCTGGTCACGGCCATCGCCATCTGCCAGATGCTGGATCGCAGCCCGCAAAGCAGCATGGCCGACCTCTATCGCGATCTGCCGCTGACCTTCGGCACACCGACCATGTCGCCACACTGCGCCGACGAGCTCAAATACGGCGTCGTCGAGCGCGTCGTAGGCGACTTTCGCAAGATGAAGGACGACGGCGCGGTTTTCGCCGGCCAGAAGATCGCCGAACTGATCACCGTCAACGGCGTCAGGGTCGTGGCGGAGGATGGTACCTGGGGGTTGGTGCGGGCATCATCGAACAAGCCGGAGCTTGTGGTGGTGGTGGAGAGCCCGGTATCGTCCGAGCGGCGCCGGCAGATGTTCGAAGCCGTCGATGCGGTGCTGCGCCGCAGCCCCGAAGTCGGCGCCTACAATCAGACCTTTTGAGCACGAGGCTTGTTTTCATGACCGAACGGATCGTCAGTTTTGTGATGAGCGGCGGCGTCGGCTCGCGGCTGTGGCCGTTGTCGCGGGAGGACAATCCCAAGCAGTTCCATGATTTCTCCGGCGACGGCTCGATGCTGGCCAAGACGCTGCGCCGGCTGACCGCGCGGCTGGAAGGCGAAACGCCGGTTTTCCTGATTGCCTCGGAAAGGCATGCCGACCGCGTTCATGCCGACATTGCCGGTCACGAGCTTTCCGGCGGCGGCCCGCTGTTCGAGCCGACCGGACGCAACACCGCCGCGGCCGTCGCCTTGGCAAGCCTGCGCACGCTGTCGGAATTCGGCGACAGCCTGGTGCTGGTGGTGCCGTCCGATCATGAGATCGCGACGCCACAGCAATTCTGGCGGAGCATCGAGGCCGGCACGGCGGCCGCGCGCCAAGGCAGGCTGGTTGTGTTCGGCATCAAGCCCGCCCAACCCGAGACCGGTTACGGCTACATCGAGGTGGCCGGCGAGCGCGATGGCATCTGCGATGTCTCGCGTTTCGTCGAAAAACCCGATCTCGCCACGGCGCAGAGCTATCTCAAGGCTGGCAATTTCTACTGGAACACCGGCATCTTCCTGTTTCGCGCAAGTGCCATGCGCGACGCGTTCATGGCCTTCCAGCCCGACATCTGGAGCGCCACAGAGGCTGCCTACCAGGCTGCGACATCGGATCTTTCCGGCCTCTACATGCCTCTGGATCTCTATGCCGCCATCCCATCGACATCGATCGACTATGCGATCATGGAGCGCGCCAGCGGCATCGCCATGGTGCCGGCCGGCTTTCGCTGGAACGATCTCGGCTCCTGGCAATCGCTGCTCGACGTCGGCCCCTCCGACACGCAGGGCAATGTCATCGTCGGCGATGTCGTCGCCATCGATTGCGAGAACTCCTATATCCGCAGCGACGGCCGCCTGCTGTCGGCCATAGGCCTGAAGGACGTCGCCATCGTGTCGACCGCCGACGCCACTTTCGTCGCCCCGGTCAGCCACAGCCAGAACGTCAAGAAGATCGTCGAGCAGCTCGAAAAAAGCGGCCGCCTTGAGACCAGGTTCACGCCCGCCGACGACCGCGTCATCGAAAGCGGCGCCTGGCAGCGCCGCGTGCACCATTGGCTGTTCGAGGAGACGGTGCCGTTGTGGTCGACGGTCGGCGTCGATGAGCGCCACGGCGGGTTCCACGAGGCGCTCGGCTTCGATGCCGCCCCTCTGATGAAACCCAAGCGCATGCGCACGCAGGCCAGGCAGATCTACGCCTTCGCCGTCGCCAAGGCGCGCGGCTGGAACGGCCCGGCCGATCGGCTGATCAGCCACGGCCTCGAATTCATGGCCAGGCACGGACGTACCGACAATGGCGGCTGGGTACGCACGCTCAACGTCGACGGCACCGTCGCCGACGCCGCCGAGGATGCCTATGACCATTCCTGCGTGCTCCTGGCGCTGGCGCATGCCCATATGTGCGGCAATCCCGATGCGTTGCGGCTTGGCCAGGAGACCTTTGCGTTCATCGACGCGCATCTCGAGGACGAACGCCTGACCGGCTTCCGCGAGACCTCGAGCGGCGAGGGCGAGCGCCGCTCCAACCCGCACATGCATCTGCTCGAGGCATTCCTGGCCTGGCATCAGGCGACCGGCGAGCGCGCCCATCTTCGTCGCGCCGCGCGCATCGTCGATCTGTTTCGCAGCCATTTCTTCGACCCGGAAAGCTGGACGCTGGGTGAGTATTTCGACCATGAATGGCGGCCGACCCCTGGTGACAAGGGCACGTGGACCGAACCCGGCCATCATTTCGAATGGGCCTCGCTGCTGGTCGACTTCGCCGGCCGCAGCGGCCAGAGCGGCTTGACCGGCCTTGCCCGGAAGCTCTACGCGTCGGCGATCGCCAATGGCCTGAACCGCGCCACGGGCCTCGCCTACGGCGCCGTCTCGCGGCAAGGACTGCCGCTCGACCGCGTCTCGCGCAGCTGGCCGCAGGCCGAAGCGATCAAGGCGGCGATCGCGCTGGACGGTTCGGGCGGTCCCGACCTGAAGCCGGAGATCGAGGCACGGGTCGGCCGGCTGTTCCGCTGGCACATCAATCCGGCACCGCTCGGCCTGTGGATCGACCGCATCGACGAGCGTGGCCGCTCCTTGGCGAGCGAGGTGCCGGCCAGCATCTTCTATCATCTCGTCTGCGCGCTGACGCAGTATCTGGACGGCACGGCGCCCAAGGATCAGTACGGGCTGGCGACATCCCCGGTCTCGACATAGACCGACTTCAGCTGCGAATAGAGCGCCAGTGCCGCGAGCGAATTCTCGCGGCCGATGCCGGATTGCTTGAAGCCGCCGAAGGGGATTTCGACCGGCGTCAGATTGTAGGCGTTGATCCAGCAGGTGCCGGCCTGCAGTTCGGCAATGACACGATGGGCGCGCGCCAGGTCTCGCGTGAACACGCCTGCGGCGAGGCCGAATTCGGTGTCGTTGGCGCGATCGATCACCTCGTCCTCGCTGTCGAATTTCAGCACGCTCATAACCGGCCCGAAAATCTCCTCGCGGGCGATGCGCATCGTGTCGGTGACACCGGTGAACACCGTCGGCTCGACGAAGAAGCCGCCCTGAAAACCCTGCAGCGAAGGCACGTTGCCGCCGCAGGCGAGCACCGCGCCATCCTGCTTGCCGGCCTCGATGTAAGAGACCACCTTGTCGTGCTGCGCCTTCGAGACCAGCGGCCCCATCTGCGTGTCCGGATCGAGCGGATCGCCGATGCGGATTTTCTTCGTCCGTTCGGTCAGCCTCTCGACGAAACGGTCATGGATGCTACTCTGCACGAAGACCCGCGTGCCGTTGGAGCAGATCTGGCCGGTCGAATAGAAATTGCCGAGCATCGCGCCGCCGATGGCGTTTTCGAGGTTGGCGTCTTCGAAGACGATCAGCGGCGACTTGCCGCCGAGCTCCATCGTCGCGTGCTTCATCTTCGAGCCGGCGAGCGACAGCACTTTGCGGCCGGTTGGCACCGAGCCGGTCACCGAGACCTTGGCGACGACATTGTGGCCGACAAGGCCGGCGCCGACATCGCCAAAACCCTGCACCACGTTGAACAGCCCGTCGGGCAGCCCGGCCTCGGTATAGATTTCGGCGAGCGCCAGCGCTGATAGCGGCGTGTTTTCCGATGGTTTGAAAACCATCGCATTGCCCATGGCGAGGGCGGGTGCGGATTTCCAGCCGGCGATCTGGATCGGATAGTTCCAGGCGCCGATGCCGACGCAAACGCCGAGCGCCTCGCGCCTGGTATAGGCAAAGGGTCCGCCGAGATCGACGGCCTCGCCATTAAAGGCGGCGACCGCGCCGCCGAAATATTCCAGGCAGTCGGCCGCCGACGGGGCGTCCGCAACCAGCGTCTCCTGGATAGGCTTACCGGTATCCAGCGTCTCAATGCGCGCCAGATCGGCATTGCGCGCGCGCAAAATGTCGGCGGCGCGGCGCAGGATGCGGCCGCGTTCGACCGCCTTCAGCCGCGCCCAGGCCGGTTGTGCTGCCCGCCCCGCCTCGATCGCGAGCTCCAGCACGTTCGGCGTCGCCGAGCGCAGCATGGCGATGGTCTCGCCGGTTGCCGGATAGATAACCGGCAGCGCTGCGCCGCGCTCGTCGTCGATATAGCGGCCGTTGACATAATGCGATGCCGTTGGCTGGGCGCGCATGACTGTTCTCCAAATCGTCTTGTCGCGGCATGCGGAATATGCGTCCGCCGGATCATGGCCTATCTGTCCGACACCTGCCAGCGCGGATTGATCCATGGTTCCTGGTTGGACGGTGGCAGCGGCGTACGCCCGAGAATGTGGTCGGCGGCCTTCTCGCCGGTCATGATCGACGGCGCGTTGAGATTGCCGTTGGTGACGCGTGGAAAGATCGAGGAATCGGCGACCCGAAGCCCTTCGACGCCAATGACGCGGCATTCCGGATCGACGACGCTCATCGCATCATCGGCACGGCCCAACTTGCAGGTGCCGCAAGGGTGGTAGGCGCTTTCGGCGTGGTCGCGGATGAAGGCGTCGAGCTCTTCATCCGATTGTACATGCGAGCCCGGCGACAGTTCCTTGCCTCGGTACGGATCGAAGGCCGCCTGCCCGAAGATCTCGCGGGTCAGCCGGATGCAGTGGCGGAACTCCGTCCAGTCGTCTGGATGCGACATGTAGTTGAAGCGGATCACCGGGTTCGATTTGGGATCGGGCGAGCGCAGCGTGACCGAACCGCGCGACTTCGACCGCATCGGCCCGACATGCGCCTGGAAACCATGCGCCTTGGCCGCCGCCTTGCCGTCATAGCGGACCGCGGCCGGGATGAAGTGATACTGGATATCGGGATAGTCGACGCCGGCGCGCGAGCGCACGAAGGCGGCCGCCTCGAAATGATTGGTGGCACCGAGGCCGGATTTGAAGAACAGCCATTGTGCCCCGATCAGCGCCTTCGAGAACGGGTTCAAGACGGAGTTCAGCGTGATCGGCTTTGTCGATTCCTGCTGGATGTAAAGTTCCATATGGTCCTGCAGATTGCGGCCGACTCCGGGCCGGTCGGCGATCACCGGGATGCCGTTCTCCCTAAGGTGCTGGCCGGGGCCGATGCCGGACAGCATCAGGATCTTGGGCGAGTTGATCGAGGACGCGGCAACGATCACCTCGCGCCGCGCTCTGACCACCTGAATCCGTTTGCGCACTTCGATCTCGACGCCGGTGGCGCGTTGATTCTCGATGATTACCCGCCGGGCGAAACCCTTGACCAGGCTGACATTTTTCCGCCTCAGCGCCGGCCTCAGATAGGCGCTCGCGGCCGACCAGCGACGGCCGCCGCGGATGGTCTGCTCCATCGGCCCAAAGCCTTCCTGCTTCGCGCCGTTATAGTCGTCGGTCAGCTCGAAACCGGCCTGACGGCCTGCCTCGACGAAGGCGCCGTAGAGTGGGTTCGTCCTCGAGCCGCGCTGCACAGTCAGCGGGCCGCCGTGGCCGCGCCAGCCATTCTCGCCGCCATTGCTGTCTTCCATGCGCTTGAAGTACGGGAGCACATCGGCAAAGCCCCAGCCGGTCGCGCCCTGTTCGGCCCAATGGTCGAAGTCGCGGGCATGGCCGCGCACATAGACCATGCCGTTGATCGAGGATGAGCCTCCGATGACCTTGCCGCGCGGCGTCGCCAGCACGCGGCCGCCGAGATGCGGCTCCGGCTCGCTGGCGAAGCCCCAGTCGTAAAGGCTCATATTGAGCGGGATCGACAGCGCCGACGGCATCTGGATCAGCGGCCCGATATCGCTGCCGCCATATTCGATGACGATCACCGAATGCTTGCCGTCCTCCGACAGCCGGTAGGCCATGGCCGAGCCGGCCGAGCCGGAGCCGATGATGACGAAATCCGCTTCAAGCATGGTTCATGCGCGCCCGTGGTTCATATGCGCAATGAAATCGGCCAGCGAGACGTTGCCGCCGGTTGCCATCACCAGAACGGTCTTGCCGGTTATGTCGACCTTGCCGCCGAGCACCGCCGCCAGCGAGGCAGCGCCGGATGGCTCAAGCACTAGCTTCATCCGCTCGAAGGCAATGCGCATGGCGCGCCGCACCGACGCATCATCGACAGTGACGCCGCGAACACCGGCGGTCGTCACCGCTGCGAACGGCGCGTCGCCGGGCCGCCGCGACATCAGCCCGTCGCAGATCGATCTCGGTCCGATCGGCATGGTTTCGATGGCGCCATGCGCGAGCGACGAGCCCATGCCGTCAAAACCTTCCGGCTCGACGCCGATGATCTCCGTGGCGGGCGACAGATAGTGGAAGGCCAGCGAAACGCCACCTATCAGCCCGCCACCGCCGACCGAACAGAACAAGAGATCGGCCTCCACTTGCCTGGCGGCGAGCTGGTCGAGTGCCTCCAGTCCGGCGCCGGCCTGGCCGGCGACGATCTCCGGATCGTCGAACGGGTGCAGCAGCGCCAAGCCATCGCTCGCGGCGATCTCACGCGCTCTGGCGGCGGCGACTTCCTCACGCGCTCGCTCGCCATGGTCGGTTAGCACGACACGCGCGCCATACCCCGACGTGGCATCGCGTTTGGCGGCCGGCGCGTCGATCGGCATGACGATGGTGACGGGAATGCCAAGCGCTTGGCCAGCCGCCGCTAGCCCCTGCGCAAAATTGCCGGAGGAGTAGGCGACGACGCCCTTTTTGGTTTCGTCAGGCGAGAGCTTCTTCAGCCGCCAGTAGGCGCCGCGCACCTTGAACGATCCTGCCCATTGCAGCGATTCGGCCTTGACGAAGATGCGGGCGGCGCCGGTCTCGCGGGCAAGTGCCGCCGATTCCAGGAGCGGCGTGATCTGCGTCGCCTTGGAGGTGACGGCATAGGCCTGCCTGAGATGGTCGAGCGAGGGGACGAGACTATCTGCCATCATTTGCCTCGCGGAAAGCGCTTCTGCTCTTCGAGCAGGTCGAGGTTCATATGGTTTCTCATGTAGCGCTCCGATGCCTTCTGCAGCGGCTGGAATTCCCAGGGATAATGGGTGCCGTTGCGCAGCGCCGGGTAGACCACCCAGCGGCGTGCCTGACTGGCACGCACCGCCGCGTCGAAGGCCGCCATGTCCCAGCGCGCCCGCACCTTGTCGGTGAAAGCGGCCACCAATGCCGCATTGGCCGGATCGGCGGCGAGATTGGTCAATTCCTGCGAATCCGATTCAAGATCAAACAGTTGCGGCGGGTCGATCTCGCAATGGATGAATTTGTAGCGGCCCTCGCGCAGCGCCACCATCGGCGCGTTCGAGCCTTCGGCTGCATATTCCATCAGCACCGGCGCGGAGCGCTTCTTTCCATTCAGCAGCGGCAGCAGCGACTGGCCGTCGGTCCACGGCGCAATCGCGCTGATGTCGATGCCGGCGAGGTCGCAAAGCGTCGGCGTCACGTCGAGGTTGGAAACCGGCGTGTCGATCAGCCCGGCGGCGATGCCCTTGCCGGCGATCATCAGCGGCACCCGCGCCGCACCTTCGAAGAAGCACATCTTGAACCACAGGCCGCGCTCGCCAAGCATGTCGCCATGGTCCGAGCAGAACAGGATGATCGTGTCGTCGAGCATGTGTGTGTGCTCGAGCACCGACATCAATTCGCCGAGCTTGTCGTCGAGATAGGAGATGTTGGCGAAATAGCCGCGTCGTGCGCGGCGTATCTGCTCAGCGGTGATGTCGAACCTGTCATAGTCGCTGGCGCGGTAGAGCCGCTGCGAATGCGGGTCCTGCCTGTCGTAAGGAATGAAGCCGACCTCAGGCTCGAGCGCCGGGCAATCCTCGTAGAGGTCCCAGTATTGCCGCCGTGCGACGTAAGGATCGTGCGGATGGGTGAAGGAAACCGTCAAGCACCAGGGCCGATGTGCGGCATCGTCGGAGACGCGGGCAAAATCATAAAGCTTCTGCACCGCATGGAAGGCGACCTCGTCGTCATATTCCAGCTGGTTGGTGATCTCGGCAGTACCGGCGCCGCTGACGGAGCCGAGATTGTGATACCACCAGTCGATGCGCTCGCCGGGTTTGCGATAGTCGGGTGTCCAGCCGAAATCGGCCGGATAGATGTCGGTGGTCAGCCGCTCCTCGAAACCGTGCAACTGGTCCGGCCCGACGAAATGCATCTTGCCGGAGAGGCAGGTGTGATAACCGGCGGCGCGCAGATGATGGGCAAAGGTCGGGATCGAAGACGCGAATTCGGCGGCGTTGTCATAGACCCCGGTGCGTGACGGCAACTGGCCGCTCATGAATGCGGCGCGGCCCGGCGCGCAGAGCGGCGAGGCCGTGTAATTGTTGCAAAAACGCGCCGAACGCGCGGCGAGCGCCTTCAGATGCGGCGCGTGCAGGAAGTCCGCCGGCCCATCCGGAAACAGCGTTCCGTTGAGCTGATCGACCATGACGATCAGGATGTTGGGTCGCTTGGATGTCACTGCTTCTGCCGTCCGCTGAGCTTCGTTTCGAGATAGTCCTCGACCAGTGCAATCGCGGTCGCGGCATCAGGAACACCGTCCTTCAGCGCGCGCCTGATATAGAGCCCGTCGATCAGCGCCGCGGTCGCTTCGGCGACCCGGTCGGCCTCGCTTCTCGGCAGGATGCCGGCCAGCCCGCTGAGCAGATTGGAATGCAGCCGGCGCGCATAGACCTTGAGCAGCCGGCGGAGTGCTGCCGATTTTTGCGCCTCGACATAGAAGGCGAGCCAGGCGGCGATCGTTTCGGGCTGGAACTGGATGTCGGAAAAATTGACCGCGACCACCGCCGAGACGCGCTGGCGCGCCGTGCCGGCCGCGCGAAGTGCACGGCGCGTATCGGCCGTTAGCTCGCTCAGGATGTGCCGCATCGTCGCCAACAGCAATTCGTCTTTGGCGCCGAAATAATGGTGGGCAAGCGCCGAGGACACGCCGGCGCGCCCGGCGATTTCCGACATCGTCACATCAAGCGAACCGCGCTCGCCGATCGCCGAGATCGTTGCATCGATTAGCGCCCTGCGGCGCAACGGCTCCATTC
Organism: Mesorhizobium sp. M1169; assembly: GCF_040318345.1. NCBI lineage: Bacteria > Pseudomonadati > Pseudomonadota > Alphaproteobacteria > Hyphomicrobiales > Phyllobacteriaceae > Mesorhizobium > Mesorhizobium sp. M1169. The sequence goes on from NZ_JAMYME010000029.1 coordinate 73,282, forward strand.
CGAGTTTCGGCATTCCTGCTCCGGCCTGTTGGGGCAAGATTATTTTTTATTGACGCATCAATCAACAAAAATCCACCCTGATTTGCTGGCAAAAGCCAGGCACTATGACCAGATGATCAAGATCAAGCAATTGTGCGGTTCTGGCCCCTTCGCGAGGCCGGCGGAACGGTTCATGCTTGAACAATGCTGATGCGCGCGCAGTATCGCGTAGCCCGGGTCCACAGGATGGAGATCGCCATGACAGCATGCATCGTCGGTTGGGCGCATTCGCGCTTCGGCAAGCTCGAAGGCGAGACGCTGGAGGGCCTGATCACCAAGGTGGCAGTCGAGGCGCTCGATCATGCCGGTATCGGTCCGGATGACGTCGACGAGATCGTGCTCGGCCACTTCAACGCCGGGTTTTCCGCCCAGGATTTCACCGCGAGCCTGGTCCTCCAGGCCGACGACCGGCTGCGCTTCAAGCCGGCGACCCGCGTCGAGAACGCCTGCGCCACCGGCTCGGCGGCGGTCAGGCAAGGCATCCGCGCCATCGACGCCAATGCCGCCCGTATCGTGCTGGTGGTCGGCGCCGAGCAGATGACGACGACGCCCGGTCCCGAGATCGGCAAGAACCTGCTCAAGGCCTCGTATCTGCCGGAGGACGGCAACACGCCGGCAGGTTTCGCCGGCGTCTTCGGCAAGATCGCCCAAGCCTATTTCCAGCGCTACGGCGACCAGTCGGATGCGCTGGCGATGATCGCCGCCAAAAACCACAAGAACGGCGTCGACAATCCCTACGCGCAGATGCGCAAGGATTTCGGCTACGAGTTCTGCCGGCAGGAAAGCGAAAAAAACCCCTTCGTCGCCGGTCCGCTGAAGCGCACAGACTGCTCGCTGGTGTCGGACGGTGCCGCCGCGCTTGTCCTTGCCGACACGGCCACGGCGCTGAAGATGCGCCGCGCCGTCGCCTTCCGCGCCAACGAGCATGTGCAGGATTTCCTGCCGATGTCGAAGCGCGACATTCTCGCCTTCGAAGGCTGCGAGCAGGCCTGGAACCAGGCGCTGAAGCAGGCGGGCGTGACGCTCGGCGACCTGTCCTTCGTCGAGACGCATGACTGTTTCACCATCGCCGAACTGATCGAGTATGAGGCGATGGGCCTGGCAAAGCCGGGCGAGGGCGCCAAGCTGGCCCTGGATGGCGAGACGGCGAAAAATGGAAGGCTGCCGGTCAATCCGTCCGGTGGACTGAAGGCCAAGGGCCACCCGATCGGTGCCACCGGCGTATCGATGCATGTGCTGAGCGCCATGCAGCTTGTCGGCGAGGCGGGCGGCATCCAGGTGCCGGGAGCAAAACTCGGCGGCATCTTCAACATGGGCGGTGCCGCGGTCGCCAACTACGTTTCCATTCTCGACCGGATCAGATAAACCCGCCCGCATTCGCGGGAGGTGACATGGCAAATCCGGTTCTGGTCGAAGTCTTGCGCGGCCCAATCGTCGAGAGTGCTCATCGCGGCGCTGTTGCCGTCTTCGACGCCGACGGCAAGCCTGTCTGGGAGATCGGCGACACGGCACAACCGGTGTTCCCGCGTTCGGCGGTCAAGGCGATCCAGGCGCTGCCGCTGGTCGAGAGCGGCGCTGCCGATGCCTACGGCTTCGGTGATCGGGAGCTGGCGCTGGCCTGCGCCTCGCATTCCGGCGAGCCGCCACATGTCGAGCTGGCGCGCGCCATGCTGGCGAAGGCCGGCTTGGACGAGACGGCACTCGAATGCGGCGCGCATTGGCCTTCGAGCCATGGAGCGACCCTGGCACTTGCCCGCGCCGGCAGCGTGCCGAACGCGCTGCACAACAATTGTTCCGGCAAGCACTCGGGCTTTCTCTGCACCTGCGTTCACAGCGGCATCGCCCATCGTGGTTACGTCAAGGCTGGCCACGCCTCGCAGGAGATGGTGCGCGAAGCGATGCAGGCGGTGACCGGTGCTGCCCATGACGCCGATCACCGCGGCACCGACGGCTGCTCGATTCCGACCTATGCCGTGCCCCTGCGCAGCTTTGCCCTTGGCTTTGCCCGCATGGCGACAGGTGCCGGGTTCGAGCCGGTGCGCGCCCGGGCGGCGAAGCGGCTGCTTTCCGCCTGCATGGCCGAGCCGTTTTTCGTCGCCGGCACGGGCAGGTCCGATGTCGCGATGATGGAGGCCGCGCGGGGCCGGATTTTCGTCAAGGGAGGCGCCGAGGGTGTTTTTTGTGCAGCCCTTCCGGAGCTTGGCCTTGGCATCGCGCTGAAGTGCGACGATGGCGCCGGCCGCGCCGCTGAAGTGATGGTCGCGGCCGTGCTGGCTAAGCTGCTGCACGCCGACCAGGCGCTCGCTGCGAAACTGACCGAACAGGCAAATCCGCCTATCGAGAGCCGGATCGGTGCCAAAGTCGGCGCGCTCCGGCCGACGGCCACCCTCAACTGACGTGGTTGCGCTCGACGGTCAGATGCGCGTAGCCGGCATTGCCTGATGCGGCGAGGTCACCGGTCACTCGCTCGGCCCAGCATTGGCCGACGATCGCGCCGTTCTGGACTCCGTCGATGACATTGTCGGAGATGATTGCCGTTCCGGCACCTTCAACCACGCTGACGGCGATGCCGGTTCCGGCCTTGCGGACGATGTTTCCCGTGGCGACCACATTGCGCATGAACGGTCCCCAGCCGATCTGCATGCCGTAGAGCGGCGCATTCTCGATGACGTTGCCGGAAACGGTGGTGTCGGCCTCGACGCTAATGCCGACGCCGAAGCCGGGCGCGTCGGCAGGGTAGGGGCCGCTGGTCGACAGATTGCGGACGATGTTGCCGGAGCAGACGCCCATGCGGCCGCCTTCGTTGAAGTTGACGATCGAAATACCGTTCGCAGCACCATCGACGATGTTATTGCCGATGACGGCGCCTTCGAACGAGAATTCGGAATACACGGCCGTCTCGCCCGAACGCGAGCAGGTGTTGCCGGTGATCTGCAAATTGCTGGAACTGTTGGCGCGGATCGCCGAGAACGCGCAATCCGAAACAATATTGCCGGAGATGATGACGTTGCCGGCGCGGAAGGCGTTGATACCGTTGCCGTTCTGGCCGGTTCCGCCGCCGCGCGCCTGGATGCGTTCGATCCGGTTGCCGCTGACGATGGTGCCGTCTTCCGCTGCCTGCCAGCGGTGCACGAGGATGCCGCCATTGGCGCAGTCGGAGACGCTATTGCCTGATATTTCCAGGCCATCGGCCTCGACCGAATAGATGCCGGCATCGGCCGCACCGGATATCTCCGAGCGCTGGATGCGGCCCCAGGCGTGTTCGAGCGCCAGACCGTTCTTGCCGCTGCCGGTCATCTGGCAGTTGTCGACGACCAGATGGGCGATGCGGCGCAGATCGAGCAGGCCTTGCGTGTAGTCGCCCATCCAGCGGTTGCTGCCATCGAACACCAGCCCGCTGAGTTCGATATGCTCGGCCCGTTCGGCCATGATGAGATGGCCATTGCCGCCATAGACGATCCGCGATGCGCCCGGCACGCCGGACAGGCGCACCCGGCCGGGCAGCGACAGGTTGGAAACGATATAGATCCCCGGCGGCAGGAACACCGGCATGTCGCGGTCGTGCGCGTCGCGCAGCAGCTTGGTGAAAGCCTTGCTCTGATCGTCAAGCGCACCGGGCCGGACGCCGAGCTCGGTCGCGTTGATCGCGCCACGCATCGCGGCTTTCTCAATGCCGGGCAGGTTCTTCCCCGCTGCCTTGCCAAGCGAAAGCCCCATGATGGCAAAGCCGGTGGTCTGCGCAAGCAGCGTTCTTCTGTTCAACATCGGCACAGATCCCTTGCGTCCAACGCTCACGCCGCAGGATTCGTGCCAGACTAGCCCGGTCGAATTCGTGGTGAAAATCTGACGCTTGGCCCCTATTCGATCCTCGTTGGCTCAGCGATCACCGCCCCGTTGAAGGCAAGTTGCAGGAATATCTGGTCGATCTCCGCGGGAGACAGCTTCGTATCCCTCTCAAGCCACCAGTGCATCACTTCAAAGAACGCGCCAACGATGAAGCGTGTGGCGATCTCAAGTCTGACTCCGCCTTCATCACCTTGGATATTCGCCAACTCATGGCGAACCTGCCTGCTTATCCAGCCGCGGATCTCTTCTGGCATTTCGCGCTTTTTCCCGCCCATCAGCGCACGGTGCATCTCCCGCGTGGCATGAGCATGCTCGAACACCGGACCGCTGAAGGAAAAGCCCTTGGCGTTCCGCTGCGAATGGCGTTCGGCACCGTGTGCCTGCAAGGTCTTCAGATGGTCGTCGATCGTTGCTTTCCTCAAGCGGTCCTTGTCGGGATAGTGTGTGTAGAAAGTCGAGCGGCCGACATCGGCTTCCCTGCAGATATCCTCGACCGTGATCGCCGTATATCCCTTCTCGGCGGTCAGTCTGAAAAGCGCCTGCTGCAGTCGGCTGCGGGTCCTGGCGACCCGACGGTCGATCGGTCCGGCTGGCATCGGCAACATCCTTTTCCGGCCAAAGGACACCAAATCGTCCAGTATTGGGCGCGTCGGTGCGATGTGGCCAGTAAAACTGATACTGGACACACTGTCCAGTATCCTATGCTCTTGCGGAAGGCCCAGCGCGATGCCCGGCTGGCCGGAGATAAAGCAATGCACCAACGTCTTTTCGGAACAATAGTCGGAGGGCATGCGTTAGTCGCGCTCGTCAAAGTGGCCGTGGTGCTCGCGGCATTTTTCTCGTTGGGACAGGCAAATGCGGTCTTTTCCTTGGGAGTTCCCGTCCTCCTGCTTCATGCTGGTGCACTCGTCGTAGTCGCGAGCTTATTGATATGGCAAAGCGCTCACGGGCGGCTGTCCGCCAAGGCCCGCAGACCGGCCGCCAGCGAGGAGAAGGCGCCGCATGTCGGCATCACGCTTCATTCCGCCGCCCTGTATGATATGCTGGCGTGGCTTCTGACCTTCGGTCGCGAACGTGCTTTTCGCGAAAGGATATTAAGCTTTGCGAAGCTGAAACCGGGAGAAGTGGTCCTGGATGTCGGGTGCGGCACCGGCACCACCGCGCTCCTTGCCAGACAGAAGGTGGGGCCGGAGGGGCGTGTGCACGGCGTCGACGCCTCCGCCGAAATGGTTGCGCGCGCGACGGCAAAGGCCCGGCGAGCCGGGCTACAAGTCGGGTTCTCGACCGCCACCGCTCAGGAACTGCCTTTCAAGGATGGGGAATTTGATGTCGTCCTCAGCACGCTGATGTTCCACCATCTTCCAAAGAAGGGCCGCGAGGATTTCGGCAGAGAAGCCTTCCGCGTCCTGAAGGCGGGCGGTCGCGTGCTTATCGTCGATTTTGCAAAACCGCCGCGCTGGAAGAGCACCTTTCGGCTCCACCGGCATGGTTACGTCGATTTGGACAAAGTTGCAGCGGATCTCGGCCGGCACGGCTTCAATATCGTTGAGCAAGGCGACGTCGGAACCAAGGGGCTCCGCTACCTAGTTGCGCAACCGGACCTTAGCCTTGCGGCCCGCGAAGCGCGATAGTGCGCCAAGTTGAGGCATTCGCATGGTCAGCTTTATACCGATAGTGTTGAAGAAGTCGGCGATGAAGCCGTGGATCCACTCGCACCGAAGCGTCTTGATTAAGGTCGACGCGACCTCCTCG
>NZ_JAMYME010000030.1:0-77999 GCF_040318345.1 Mesorhizobium sp. M1169
TGCCTGCCTTTCGGCGCCAAAAGGGGAAGTAAGGGCGCGCGGCAGCATTCCCTCCCCCTTGTGGGGAGGGTTAGGGTGGGGGTCCATCTTCGTAAGAATCCAAATGCGATAGCCCTGCCTCGAGGGGGGAGATCTGCAACTTCGCCGTCCGCGCTTACTTCCCCGCTGGTCAAAATCCTCGCGGCTTGGCACAGTCGGGCAAAGAGGAGCCTGTTGATGCCGAAGACCGCCAATGCGACGAAACCAAAACCCTGGGCCGAGATGGCGACGCATCTGGTCGATGTCGCTATGGGTCGCAAACCCGCCGATCTCGTCATCCGCAACGGGCGCTGGGTCAACGTCCATTCGGGCGAGATCATCGCCGGCACCGACATTGCCATTGCCGGCGGCCGCTTTGCCTATTGCGGGCCGAACGCCGGCCATGCCATCGGCCAGGGCACTAAGGTGGTCGATGCCGGCGGCCGCTATCTGGTGCCGGGGCTTTGCGACGCGCATATGCATGTCGAGAGCGGCATGGTGACGGTGACGGAATTCTGCCGCGCGGTGATCCCGCATGGCACAACTTCGATGTTCATCGATCCGCATGAGATCGCCAACGTGCTCGGCCTGCCGGGCGTGCGGCTGATGCATGACGAGGCTGTCGCCATGCCGGTCAACGTACTCGTGCAGATGCCGTCCTGCGTGCCTTCGGCACCGGGGCTGGAGCATGCCGGCGCCGAACTGACCGTCGCCGACGTTGCCGAAGCGATGAGCTGGGAAAACATCATCGGGCTCGGCGAGGTGATGAATTTTCCCGGCGTCGCCGCCAACGATCCGGTGATGTCGGGTGAGATCGCCGCGACGGTGAGGGCCGGCAAGACCGTCGGCGGGCATTATGCCTCGCGCGATCTCGGCCTGCCGTTCCATGGCTATGTCGCCGGCGGCCCCGAGGATGACCACGAAGGCACGCGCGCCGAGGACGCCATCGCGCGCGTCCGCCAGGGCATGAAGGCAATGCTGCGGCTGGGCTCGGCCTGGTACGACGTGGCCTCGCAGATCAAGGCGGTGACGGAGAGCGGGCTCGACCCGCGCAACTTCATCCTATGCACCGACGACAGCCATTCCGGCACGCTGGTGCACGAAGGCCATATGGACCGGGTCGTGCGCCACGCCATCAGCCAGGGCTTGAAGCCGGTGACGGCGATCCAGATGGCGACGCTCAACACCGCCCAGCATTTCCGGCTGGAGCGCGAGATCGGCTCGATCGCGCCGGGGCGGCTCGCCGATCTGCTGATCGTCTCCGACCTCGCCGAAATGACCATCGACGAGGTCTATGGCCGCGGCGTCAGGCTGGCCAAGGGCGGCAAGCTCGAAATCGACATTCCGGCCTACAACTATCCGCGGACGGCGAAGAACACCGTCAAGCTCGGCAGGAAGCTCAAGGCCGGCGATTTCGACATCGCCGCACCCCTGGGCGCCAACGAGGTGCGGGTGCGGGTCATCGGCGTCATCGAGAATCAGGCGCCGACGCGGGCGCTGGAGGCCGATCTTGCCGTCGAGGACGGGCTGGTCGCCATGGATCGCCGCAACGATGTCTGCCAGATCGCGCTGGTCGAGCGCCACAAGGGCACCGGTGGCGTCACCAACGCCTTCGTCTCCGGCTTCGGCTATATCGGCGACTGCGCCATGGCCTCGAGCGTGGCCCACGATGCCCACCACATCATCGTCGTCGGCACCAACAAGCAGGATATGGCTCTGGCCGTGAACCGGCTGGGCGAGGTCGGCGGCGGCGTCGTGCTGTTTTCCAACGGCAAGGAGCTGGCGCTGGTCGAAATGCGGATCGCCGGGCTGATGTCGGACGAGCGCGCCGAAATCGTCGCCGCCAAGGCCGACAAACTCAGCGACGCAATGCGCCAGATGGGCTGCTCGCTGAACAACGCCTACATGCAGCACTCGCTGCTGGCGCTGGTCGTCATCCCCGAGCTCAGAATTTCCGACGTCGGCCTGATCGACGTGACAACTTTTCAGAAGGTTGATTTGTTCGTTTGAAGAATCACTGAACCCTGGAGGGACAGCGTCCCCTCTGTCCGGCAGGACAGAGGGGGGCGCGAAGGATCGCTGCAGAGCGTTTTTGTTGACAGCTGCCAATCACCGGCGCGTTTGGCAGCAGAGGTCGGCTCACCCGCCGGTGGCGATGGTCAGCACTTTGAACGGCGTGGTGATGACGATTTCGGCGACCGAGCCGACGGCCTTGCCGAGGCCCTGGCCGAGATTGTCGAGCTGGGCCGGCGCGGTCTCTTCGGAGGCGAGGCCCGCGGGGGCACGCAAGCGGTCGCCGAGCAGCTGCACCAGGAACGGATTGTCGGCGAATTTGGCGTGGTTCAGCCGGTCGCCGCCCTTGGTCTTGGTCAGGTCGACCACCGAGACGCCATAGCTGGCGAGGTCGGCCGCGTCGCCATAGTCGCCGACGCGTGGCTTGTCGCCGGAGATCAGGGTCGACAGCCTGAGCGCCCGGTCGTCGCCCGAAAGCAGCACGGCGAACGGCTTGTCGGGCTTGCCGTAGCGGATCATCTGCTTCTTGAACACGTCGACGTCGATATCGGGCGAGGCCAGGATGACGTAGCCGAGCTTGCCGCCGAGGTCGCGGTCGCCGGTGATGGCAAGCTGGCGCAACGCTTCCATGGTCACCCAGGTCCCCATCGAATGGGCAATGATGTCGATGCTCTTGGCGCGGCTCCTGGCGAGCATGCGCAGCGTCGCTTCGAGATCGTCGCGCGCCGCATTGGCGCTTTCCTTGTCGTAGATGTAGCCGGTCGTCTTGCCGCTCGACGCCCACGAAAACAGCACCGGCGTGCCTGGGTATTTCGTGTCGTGCGCGATCTGCGTCAGCCGGTAGATACCGTCGTCGAATCCGTTGTTGAAGCCGTGCACGAAAACCAGCGCGCGGTCGCCGCGCATGGCGATGTCGGCGCCGACCGCCTTGGCGAATTGCGGGGCGCCTTCGTAGAAGGTGACGCCGGTCGCCGTGAAATCCTTCGCCGGATTGCTGTTGGCCGAGCCCTTGACCCGCTCGATGGCGCCGAGCTGGTGGATTTTGGGCACCGTCACCTCGACGCTGGCAAAGCTGGTGGTCGGCGAACGGTCGCCGTCGAACACCTGCCGGGGCTCTTTCATTGCCTTTTGCCGGGTTGTGGCGACGAAGATCTTGTGCGTCGCCGCAATGTCCGAAGCAGGCACGATGATCGTAGTCTTGTTGAGCAGATCGTGCGTGTTCTGGCCGGCGCAGCCGGTAACCGCGAGCGTGAACGCAACGACGAGAAAGATCTTCGAAGGTACGATCACGCGGGCTCCCGCAAAGGCGACGTCGAGCCGGAGACGTCTTGGCCTATTCGATAGAGGCAGAGGCCGGCACGGTCCAGTTCAAACTGTTCCGATGGTGCGGCAATGGTCAACGGTCGCTGCCGCGCAATGCAGCTATTGTCCTACCGAGGCGATGCGGTCTGTCACTTCGCGGTCGCTGGCAAACCCGTCATCCTCGCGCAGCTTCTGGCCGATCAACTGCACCAATTCCGGATTATCGGCGAATTTGGTGTGGTTGAAGCGGTCGGTTCCCTTGACGCTGGAGAGATCGACGACCGACACGCCATAGCTGGCGAGGTCGGCGGCGTTCTTGTAGTCGCCAACGCGCGGCCGCGCACCGGCGATCAGGCCGGAGAGCCGCAGCGCCCGGTCGTCGTCGGAGAGCAGCAGGATGAACGGCTTGTCCGGCTTGCCGTAGCGGCGCATCTGGCTCTTGAACACGTCGACGTCGATGTCGGGCGAGGCCAGCACGACGTCGCCGAGCTTGCCGCCCAGATCACGGTCGCCGGTGATAGCGAGCTGGCGCAGCGCCTCCATGGTAACCCAGGTCCCCAGCGAATGGGCGACGATGTCGATGCGTCGCGCGCCGGTCTGCGCCAGCATTCTCAGCGTCACTTCCAGCTGGTCGCGGGCAACGCTGGCGCTTTCCTTGTCGTAGACGTAGTCGGTGGTCTTGGCGCCCGACGCCCAGGAAAACAGCACCGGCGTGCCCGGATAGCCGGAATCATGGGTGATCTGGGTGACGCGGTAGACGGCGTCGTCGAAGCCGGTGTTGTAGCCGTGGACGAAGACCATGACGCGGCCGCCGCGCGCCGCGATGTCGGCGCTGAGCGCGCTGGAGAATTTCGGCTGGGTGTCGTATCCGACGACCTCGGAAGCCATGAAGTATTTGGCCGGATCGTCCGACTTGCCGCGCGAGCGCCGCTCGATCTGGCCTGTCTTGTGGATGCCGGGGACGGTGACGTTGACGCGGGCATAGTTCAGCGTCGCCGAACGCTCGCCGTCGAAGACCTTGTTGGGATCGTCGGAGCGCTTGCGCGTCGTGGCGATGAAGATCGAGTGATTGCCGGCGATTTCCGTCACCGGCACTGCCATCATGGCGCTGCCGAGCAGTTCCTCGGTTTGGCGGCCGCCGCAGCCGGCGAGCAGCGCGGCAAGGACAATGATGCAAATCGTCTTCAAGGGCACTTAAGCAATTCCACTCCGGCCTGACCAAAGGCCCATCCACCTCCGCCGCACCTCCCGGACAGGCGAAGTGCGGCAGAAGTAAGTCGCAGGCGCCCGAAATGCGCTCAGCGCCCCGCGACTGCCATCGCACTGTTGCGCGAAAGCCAGAACGGCGGCAGGAACGCCGGAATGTTGGAAAACGGCAGCACTTCCGGCTTCAACCTTATGCCGAGCACGTCGCGCATGAAGGCGCGGCGCGCCTCGATGCGGCGCCAGGCTTCGGGATGGCGCGCCGCGATCTCTTCGCGCAGCGCCTCGTCGGCCAGCGCGATGCCGTCCTCGATGTTTGTGGTGAAATAATCGGTGCCGGTCGCCGGGATGATGTCGACCTGCAAGGCCATGCCCGATTTCAATCTGATGTCGGAGCCGGAAAATACCGGCGAATGCATCCATTCGTCGATATGGATGAGATGGCCGGGGTTGAGCGCTACGCCGAAGAACCGATCGCCGATGCGCTCATGCACAGCTTGCCACAACGCGCCGCCGGGAACGCCGATGCCGACCGTCTCGTACCAGTCGACGACGGCGCAGAAATAGGGCGCGACCAGCTTCTCGACATAGTCCTGGATGCCCCTCGGAAGCTCGGCCGCGTCCTCGACCAGAAAACCGGCGCGGGCATTGAGCGAGCCCTGGATGCCATAGGCCATGGTGATCGGGTCGCCGCGCTTGATGACGTCAAGACGCGGGCTTGGCAGGCCATAGGCCGCCCGCCTGCCGGCCGACAGCATCGGGTGGCAGCATTGCGGCAGGCCGTTGATGCCCATCAGCCGCGCCGCCTGCAATTCGGTCATGCCGGGTTCGATGCCTTGCAGGACATTGCGCAGGCCTTGCGAGGAATAGGTCGCGGCGAATTCGAACGCGGCCAGTTGGTCGGCCTCGTTGATGGCGCGCAGGCCGTCGGCAGGGTTCATCAAAAGGTTCGCCGCGTTGACGATCACGCCCCTATCGCCGGCAAGGCTGCGCAACGTGTCGGCGATGAAGGACGGCAGGTCGAGCGTCGTTTCGCCAAAACCCGCATCGCCGGGGCCGAACGGCTTCCAGCCGATGGCGCCGATGCGCTGGCCGGCTTTCAGGCCGCAACCGACGAGGATGTCGGCCAGCGCTTGCGAACGGTCGCGCGGCTGCGCCGGCAGCGAGAACGTCTGGTAGAGCACGCGCTCGTAAGGCCCGTCGCAGATCTCGGCATAGCCCCAGCCCTCATTGCCGACCAGCAGTTTCGGCGGCTTACCGGGAACGATGACCAGCAGCGTCTCCTCGAAGCGAGGATCGTAGCCGCAGAGGTAGGCGACATTGGCCGCATGTTCGCGGTCGCCATAGACGACGAAGACATCGAACCGGCCAAGTGCGACCAGCGCCGCGATACGGGCCTCATAGGTGGCGCGCGTAACCAGCGGCATCACCGTCGGCTCGCCGAACTCCGGCAGCGACACGGTTTTCTGGGCAACCGATGCGACAGGCATGAGCAAACGCCCCCAAATGCTTACGTTGATTCCGGAAATGCCCCTTCGGGGCGGCCGGACAATGGCTTCACGAGGCCAGATATGCAATAGCGGGACCGAACTCGCGTAGCCTGTGGGGTGCTCGTGCCATGACCAGTTTCTCCTCTCGCGTCGCTGCTGCCGCTGCGGCGATCCGCGAGATCTTTCCGGAAACGCCGCTGCAGGAAAACGACTATCTGTCGAAGAAAACCGGCGCGCGGGTGCTGCTGAAGCGCGAGGACCTGACGCCGGTGCGCTCCTACAAGATCCGCGGCGCCTTCAACTTCTTCCGCAAGACGCTCGCCGCCGGCAATCAGGCCGAGCTGTTCGTCTGCGCCTCGGCCGGCAATCATGCGCAGGGCTTTGCCTTCGTCTGCCGCCATTTCGGCAAGAGGGGCGTCGTCTTCATGCCGGTGACCACGCCGCAGCAGAAGATCGACAAGACGCGGCTGTTCGGCGGCGAATTCGTCGAGATCAGGCTGGTCGGCGATTTCTTCGACGACTGCTACCGCGCCGCACTCGAATTCACCGAAACTGCCGGCGCACACATGGTGCCGCCGTTCGACCATAAGGACATCATCGAAGGGCAGGCGACCGTCGCCTACGAGATATCAGGCCAGATGCCCGGTGCGCGCATGGCTGATATCGTCATGCTGCCGGTCGGCGGCGGCGGCCTGGCCGCCAGCGTCACCCATTATTTCGCCGACCAGCAGCGAGAAACACGTTTCGTCTTTTGCGAGCCGGCCGGCGCCCCGAGCCTGAGCGAGAGCCTCGCCGCCGGAAAGCGGGTCAAGCTCGCCAAGGTCGACAATTTCGTCGACGGCGCGGCGGTGGCCGAGATCGGCCGCGAGCCGCTGCGCCACCTCAGGGAGTTTGCCGCCGACACCGTGCGGCTGATCCCGGAAAACCGGCTCTGCGCAACCATGATCGAAATGCTCAATGTCGAGGGCGTCGTGCTCGAGCCGGCCGGCGCGCTGGCGATCGATGCGCTCAAGGATTTTTCCAGGAAGGAAATCAGGGGCAAGACCATCGTCGCCGTGGTGTCGGGCGGCAATTTCGATTTCGAGCGGCTGCCGGATGTGAAGGAACGGGCGCTGCGCTTCGAGGGCTTGAAGAAATACTTCATCATCCGCTTTCCGCAACGGCCCGGCGCGCTGCGCGATTTCCTCGAATTGCTGGGTCCCGACGACGACATCGCCCGCTTCGAATATCTGAAGAAATCGGCGCGCAATTTCGGTTCGGTGCTGATCGGTATCGAAACCAAGGACCGCCGCAATTTCGACCTGCTCAAGGCGAATTTCGACGCCGAGAGCGTCCATTACCAGGACATCACAGACAACGAGACGCTCGCCGGGTTCATCATATGAGCAGCAACGATCTTCCGAACGCTCCGGCGAACGTTTTTATCGCGCTGTTTTCCGGCATCAATGTCGGCGGCAACCGCATCGTCAAGATGGCGGAACTCAGGTCATTTTTCGAGCAGCTCGGCTTCTCCGATGTCGCCACCTATGTGCAGAGCGGCAACGCCGTGTTCCGGTCGCCAGATGGCGATGCGGCGACGCTGACCAAGCGGTTGGAAGCGGAATTCGAGAAGAAATGGGGGTTCCATTCACGCATCATGGTGCGCGATCTCGGCTGGCTCGAGCGGCTGGCGTCGGACAATCCCTATCCGGAAGTGGCCGGCGAGCCGACCAAGCTGCATGCCTATGCGCTGGAGCGCCGGCCGACCGCCGAGGAGGTCGCCCGGCTGGCGGAAAAATGCACCGGGCCCGAACGCTTCGAGATCAAGGGCGACGTGCTCTACCTGCATGCGCCTGACGGGCTCGGCAAATCGGTGTTTGCCAATCTCATTCCGCGCGTTCTGAAGGTGCCGGGCACGGCGCGCAATTGGCGCACCGTGCTGATGCTGCTGGACATGGCCCAGGCCGGCGGTTGACAGGTCGTCTACGCGGCCGGAGCGCGTTTCCAGTCGAATGCCAGCTCTTCACGGAAGGCGAAGCGCTTGATGTGCTCGGCGACGACCGTTTCCAGGCGCTCGAGCGAGCCGGCTTCATCGGTCGTCACTGCAATGTGCAGCGCAGCCGGGTCGGCATCGAGAACCGTGCGGCCGAGCGTCAGATCGATGGTGCCGTGGTTCGGGTCGAATTCGACGGGAAACTTGTGCGCCCAATGTTTGCACAGCTGCTGCAGATAGCGGCTGGCATGTTCGGTGGCGACGTCGACATGGCTGGCCGGCATGAATGAATTCTCCTTGGGAATGCTGACGCGAAAACCGAACCAGGGCCCGCCTGCGTCCGTTCAAGATGGCGTGATCGGTTACCAGCTGCCGGTGTTCGGCATCGAGGCCCACGGTTCGGCCTTGGGCTTGGCCGGGCCTTTCTGCAAAAGCTCGATCGAGATGCCGTCCGGCGATTTGACGAACGCCATGTTGCCGTCGCGCGGCGGCCGGTTGATGGTAACGCCATTGTCCATCAGCCGCTGACAGGTGGCGTAGATGTCGTCGACCTCATAGGCGAGATGGCCGAAATTGCGGCCGCCCTTGTAGTCTTCCGGGTCCCAATTGTAGGTCAGCTCGACCAGCGGCGCTTTCTCGCTGATGCCGCTCTGCTCGTCTTCGGGGGCGGCGAGGAAGATCAGCGTGTAGCGGCCTTGCTCGTTTTCATGGCGGCGCACCTCCTTGAGGCCAAGCTTGTTGCAGTAGAAATCGAGCGAAGCATCGATGTCGGCGACGCGGACCATGGTGTGCAGATAGCGCATGATTTCCTCCTTATGTTGCGTTGCGGCGCAACATAGGGGCGGCCCGGCCAAAGGGCAATTGGCCACGCTTGCCGGCGCCGGCAAACGGCAAATCCGCTATTCCTGTACGGAACCGTGAAAAAAGGCACGTCAGGTCTTGCACACACCGGAAGCCGCGGTGTTAATCTGATACCAAGAATCAGTTGCGGTGTTTGTTGAAAAAAGGGGGCGTTCTTATGGGGGAAAAGGCCTCTTTCATGGGGCGGGACGGGGCCGGTAACGATGCGTTGAAGCGGGATGAGAGCGCCGATACGGCCGATCTCGTCGAAATCGCCGGCGCCATCAAATGGTTCGACGTGGCCAAGGGCTACGGTTTCATCCTTCCCGATGATGGTACTTCGGGCGACATCCTCCTCCATGTGACATGCCTTCGAAAGGACGGTTTTCAGACCGCCCTGGAAGGCGCCCGTGTCGTCTGCCTGGTCAAGCAGGGCGAGCGCGGGCTGCAGGCCTTCCGCGTGCTCTCGATGGATGTCACCACGGCGGTGCATCCGGCGGAGATGCAGGAGCAGCGCACCCATGTCGCGGTGACGCCGGAAAGCGGCCTCGAACGGGCGCTGGTCAAATGGTTCAACCGCACCAAGGGGTTCGGCTTTCTGACCCGGGGCGAGGGCACCGAGGACATTTTCGTCCACATGGAGACGCTGCGCCGCTACGGCATCACCGAACTCCGGCCGGGCCAGGTGGTGCTGGTCCGCTTCGGACGCGGCGACAAAGGCCTTATGGCTGCCGAAATTCACCCCGATATGGGTACCTTGCCGATCTCGCATTAGTTCCGGCCGAGGATTTCATATGGCTCACAGGAACCGGGTGACCGCGGGCGCGCTCTGCGCCGGGATTTTCCTCATCGTCGCCGCAAGTGCGTTCTTCTATTTTCAGCAACCGAGTTCCGCCGACGGCAAGGCGATGATCCTTCCCGTCGACCCGGCGCCGCTGGTCGCGGTGACGAAGGCCGGCGAGCGTTCTTTTTCCGTGGAAATCGCCGACACGCCCGCCGAGCGCGAAGCCGGGCTAATGTTCCGCCGGCACATGGCCGACAATCACGGCATGCTGTTCGTGTTCGGCGCGCCGCAGGATGTGAGTTTCTGGATGAAGAACACGCCGATGCCGCTCGACCTGATCTTCGTCGGACAGGACGGCCGGATCCGGGCGATCGAGCAAGGCGAGCCGCAGTCGGAGGCGATCATCTCGCCGGACGAACCGGTGCGCTTCGTGCTCGAGCTCAAGGCGGGCACGGCCGCCAAAAAGGGCATTAAGGACGGCGACCTGCTGCGCCATCCGGCCATCGGCACGGCGCCGGGGCCGGCCATGCCGCCGCCCGACAAGGGCGATGCGCCGAGTGTCGATTCCGACTGAGCGGGCAGGATCTTCGGCCGATGCAGTTCTTCTCACATGACGGTTTCGACCTTGCTTTCCTTGACCGCCAGCCGGCATCGGGGCAGGGCGATCCGGTGCTGATGATCCACGGCTTTGCCTCGAGCCATTACGTCAACTGGGTGTCGCCCGGCTGGTTCAAGACGCTGAACGACGCCGGCTATCGTGCGATCGCCTTCGACAATCGCGGCCATGGCTCGTCGTCGAAGAGCTATGACGAAGCCGACTACACGCCGGCAAAAATGGCGTCGGACGCGGCAGCGCTTTTGAACCATCTCGGCATCGAACGCGCTCATGTCATGGGTTATTCGATGGGCGCGCGCATATCGGCCTTCCTGGCGCTCTCCGACCCGGAGAAGGTGGCGACGCTGGTCTTCGGCGGTCTCGGCATCGGCATGATCGACGGCGTCGGCGACTGGGATCCGATAGCCGACGCCCTTCTGGCCGACGATCCGGCAGGCACTAGCGATCCGCGCGGCCGCTCGTTCCGCGCGTTCGCCGATCAGACCCGCAGCGATCGCCGCGCGCTCGCCGCCTGCATCGCCACCTCACGCGAATTGCTGAGCGAGGCCGACATTGCCCGCATTGCCCAGCCGACCTTGATTGCGGTGGGAACCAAGGACGACATCGGCGGCTCGCCGGATGAACTCGCCGCTTTGATGCCCAACGCCAGGGCTTTTCACATCGAAGGCCGCGACCATATGCTGGCGGTCGGCGACAAGACCTTCAAGCAGCGCGTGCTGGAGTTTTATGCCGAGCATCGGTTTTGACGGATGGCTCCCCAAAAGCGGCCATTGGGCCTGAAGCTGGGGTTCTTAGCGGTTTTGCAACGATACGGGGATAACTAAGCGTGACGCGTGGATCGGTTCAAACCCGCCACGCGCTGAACGAGGGGGCAGAGGGTACGATGGCACAATGGGGAAGAAGCGACGCCGCTTTGCTGGGCATCGTTGCGAAAAGCAGGTTCGGCGAATGGTCCGTTGTTCTAGGGCTGGCTGCATTGGTGGCAGGCGCGATAGCGATCACCGCGTTGATGGCAATGCCGAGCGACGCGTCCGTGCTTATCCAGCACAGTGTGACAGGCTTCTTCATAGCGGTATTTTTCCTGATCGGGCCATTGGCGCATCTTACCGGCGCGGTCTTCGGGCTGATGGCGCTGGGTCGTCCAAACGACAATCGTTTGCTCGGCCTGGCTGGCATCGTGGTCAACGGCGCGTCGCTTGCCGCCGGGGTGTTTATGCTGTGGGCCATGGCATCGACCATAGGCGCGTTTACGTGATTTCGGGCAAATCTTCCGGACGCAAGTGGCCGACGCGTCGGGCTACGATCGGCGCGGGCTGTGCCCCAGCGCCCTGAGCGAGCGCGCCATGTTATGCCGGGCCTGGGTTTCGAAGCGCCGGCGGAATTCCTCGCTGTGGAAGATATGCGGACGCGCGAGGAAGCCCTCTAGCACTGCGGCACGGCCGGCCCGCCACATCGGCTCTTCGACCCACTGATATTCGCGGCGGACCGCCTGCTCGTAGGCGTCGAACACGTCGGGCGCAGCACCCAGTATCGCCAGGTCCATGTCGAGGAACAGCGCCGCGTCGCGAACTGAATGCTGGTCGCCAAGGGGCGGCAATTCGTGGCCGGCGGTGGCAGTGATCATCGCCGCGATGCGACCGAGGCGTTGTGCATCGGCGCGACCGGCGAGCTTTTCCTCGGCAAGTGCGGCACTCCTCGCCTCATTGTCCTTGGCGCGGCTGTCGTAGATCGCGTCGTGAAACCAGATCGCTGCCTCGACTGCTTCAGGATCATGCAACAACGCCTTGTAATCATTGGCCAGCGCCAGCATCGCCTCAATGTGGCCAAGGTCGTGGTAGTGGCGATCTTCGGCCCCATAGAGCGCGGAAAGCTCGCGCTTCAGGGTCTCGTCCATCAAGATTGCGTTTTCCATGGCTGCTTGAAATTCCGCCAACCAAATCCATTTCACGAAGCACTAAGGAAAATTGAGTTCACCCGTGCTATGATCTGGCTTATAGGTGCGGCCGGAGAATAGGCAAGCCGCCAACCGAGACATTGGATGGGCGAGACATTGGATGGCCGGAGACATCAGATGAACAGCGTTACGATTTCCCGTCCCACCAGGGTGCAGCCGGTAGATCCGATCTGGCGTTCGATCCGCGACGAAGCTATGGAAGCGGTCAACCGCGATCCGCTGCTGGCGGCGTTCCTCTATTCGACCATCCTCAATCAGGAAAACCTGGAAGAAGCGGTCATTCACCGGCTGGCCGAGCGCCTCGCCCATCAGGACATCGGCTCCGACCTCATCCGCCAGACGTTCAAGGCGATGGCGGCCGACGACAAGGACTGGTCGACGACGGTGCGCGTCGATATCCAGGCCTATTACGACCGTGATCCGGCCTGCGACCGCTTCATCATGCCGGTGCTCTACTTCAAGGGTTTTCACGCCATCCAGACGCACCGGCTGGCGCATTGGCTGTGGAACCAGGGCCGCCAGGACTTCGCGCTGTATTTGCAGAGCCGGTCGTCCTCGGTGTTCCAGACCGACATCAATCCGGCTGCCCGCATCGGCAAGGGCATCTTCCTCGACCACGCCACCGGCCTCGTCGTCGGCCAGACGGCGGTGATCGAGGACGACGTGTCGATCCTGCACGGCGTGACGCTGGGCGGCACCGGCAAGGCCGGCGGCGACCGCCATCCCAAGATCCGCTACGGCGTGCTGATCGGCGCCGGCGCCAAGATCCTCGGCAACATCGAGATCGGCCATTGCTCGAAGATCGCGGCCGGCTCGGTGGTGCTGTCGCCGGTACCGCACAACAAGACGGTTGCCGGCGTGCCGGCCCGCGTCGTCGGCGAGACCGGCTGCGACCAGCCTTCGCGGCAGATGGACCAGCTGTTGCCATCGCAGACGATGGACCACGTCGTCAGCTTCGACATCTGAGTGCTCGGGCAGGGGCTGAATTCCTGCCCCCCATGCCGGCTTGCCTTTACATGGCCATTGTCGACGTGCCAGAAGCGCGCTCACCAATGCATGTCGCCCAAAGTGCCCAGCGGTTTTTGGGATAGCGACATGCATGAAGCAAGATTTAAAGCGCGTCGCATCGTCTCTTCAGACGCGACGCACTTTAGCAAGCGACGATCGGAGAAGACTGTTGAAGCCGGACGAAATCAGAAAGCTGGACGCCTATTTCAAGCGCACCTTCCAGAACCCTAAACTCGAAGTGAAGGCGCGGCCGCGCAAGGAAGATTCGGCCGAGGTCTATGTCGGCGACGAGTTCCTTGGCATCGTCTTCAAGGACGAGGACGACGGGGACTATAATTTCTCGATGGCGATCCTCGACATCGACCTGGCCTGAGTCGGGAGTTTAGCTGGCCGCTACGCCTCAAGCGCTGCGGCGGTACGGAACCTTACAGGACGGCGGCGGGACAGCGCCCCTCTCTGTCCTACCGGACATCTCCCCCACGAAGGGGGAGATTGGCAGCCTCGGCGCTGCACTCTTCCTGCAACATTGGAGATTGGCGAAAGCCAAGATGACGGCCGATCTCCCCCCTCGTGGGGGAGATGTCCGGTAGGACAGAGAGGGGCGCGAAGGATCGCTACGGAACGGCTCGTTTCGTTGCTTACCGCCCGGTCTTCAGCACACGCGCTGCTTCGGCAGAAATCGCCGCGTCGAGCCCCTGCCAGTCGCCCAGGAATTCCCGGGGGAAGCGGTAGGTAAGGCTGAGATTGTCGCCGACCAGGATGTCGCGCTCGCAGGGCGCCAGCGATTCGTCCGAGCTCGGGCCGCTCAGGCAGCGTGCGACGAACGGATCCTTTCCGGGGCGATCGGCGACCGCCAGCACTTCGTTGAGATAGCCTGATTTTTCGCTGAAGGCGTAAAGCGTGGTGCCGCCAGGGCCGGGCGTACCCGGCCTGGCGATCAGCGCGCTGTAGATCGGCGCGAAGCGGCCGCTCATGTCGCGCGACATCATCTGCGGCTCGAACGACAGGAAGACGATGTCCTTGCTGGGTCCGGTGTGGTTGAAGTCGTTGCGGGCAGCCTCGCTGTAGCCGTCCATCTCGGGATAGCGCAGATAGAGGTCGAGCCGCGAGGCGATGCCGTCGCGCCGGGCCTGGGCAAAGCGGATGACATTGGCCGGCACGGCGATGACGTTGTTGCCGATGACGACCTTGTGGACCGTGGTTTCGTCGGTGTACCCGGCCATGGCGATCGAGCGGCCGAACCATTTGCCGCCAAGGCTGATCGCTACCGAAAGCAGCGCCAGCGTCGCGAACGCATAAAACACTCGCTTCATCAGCGTCGAATCGACGACGCTGAGTTGCTGGCCCTCTGTGGCGGCTGCCTGCTTCATCGCGACCCTCGTTTACCGTCCATCGGGTGTGCCTGAGCGGCACATCTCGGCCCGGCACGGCTCTTGCTTCGCAGCTTTTGCAGGCGACTTTGCGATTTCATGGTAAACGGAGGGTAAAGATGGGCCCGGTCGAACAAATCATATTCAGTTTTATGGCTGGGCTGACGGCTTGCGGCCTGGCCGGATCGGCGATGGAGCTGATCGCCGGCCGCAGGCTTGCCTTCGTCCAGCCCTATGTATCGTCGAAGCACATGCTGCGCTCGCTCGCCGCGACGGCTTGCGCCGGGCCGCTGATGTTCGCCAACGAGGCGCTGGACGGCTGGCGCGAGCGTCGCATCTCGGTGCTGGGGCTGATCTCCTGCGGCTGTACGGCGACCATCTGGGCGCTGGCGCTGGGCATGGTGGTGATCGCCATTGCGTCCTGGGCGGCTTCGCTTCTAGGGTCTGGCAGCTTGTCGGTGTGAGACGATCTGGAGACAGCAATGCCGATCTACGCGATTGACGGAAAAGCGCCCGCCTTCGAGGACGCCGACAGCAACTGGATCGCGCCCGATGCCACGCTGATCGGCAATATCAGGATCGGCCGCAATGCCGGCTTCTGGTTCGGCGTCGTCGTCCGCGGCGACGACGAGCCGATCGTCATCGGCGCCGACACAAACGTGCAGGAGCACACAATCATGCACACCGACGCCGGCTTTCCGCTGACCGTCGGCCAAGGCTGCACGATCGGCCACCGTGCCTTGCTGCATGGCTGCACGATCGGCGACAACAGCCTGATCGGCATGGGCGCCATCGTGCTGAACGGCGCGAAAATCGGCAACAACTCGCAGGTCGGCGCCGGCGCGCTGGTCACCGAAGGCAAGGAATTCCCCGACAATTCGCTGATCGTCGGCTCACCCGCGCGCGTCGTCAGGATGCTCGACGAGGCCGCAGTCGCCAGGCTGCGCGCCTCGGCCGCGCATTATGTGGCAAACGGCAGGCGGTTCAGGGCGGGGCTGAAGAAGGTCTAGCCGACCCGGAAATGGCGGAGCCGGGCCTTAAGATACCGAAGCATAACCCCTTCCAAGTCAAACCGGCTGGGCGGTCGGCCGGAACAAGATCTCGTTGATATCGACGTCGTCGGGCTCGTTGATCGCGAAGGCGACCGTTCGGGCAAACGTATCTGGCCCCACGGCGATCTTGCTCACGAAGTCCCTGGTCCCCTGCTGGATATCCTTCTCGCTGATATGCTCGAGCAACTCTGTGCTGACAGCGCCCGGCGAGATCACCGTGGTGCGGATATTGTAGGGTTTCACCTCTTTCCGCAGACCCTCGGATAGCGCACGCACCGCGAACTTGGTGGCGCAATAGACCGCCGCACCCGGGTCGACCACATGGCCGTATACGGACGAGACATTGATAATGTGCCCCGATCGCTGCTCCTTCATGTACGGAAGCGCGGCCGCGATGCCGTAAAGGACGCCCTTGATGTTGACGTCGATCATCCGGTCCCATTCGTCGACCTTGAGCCGTTCGAGCGGGGCCAACGGCATGAGGCCCGCATTGTTGAGCATCACGTCGATGCGGCCGAATTCCCGGACCGCCGTGTTCACCAGGTTCTGGACCTGGCCGGCGTGGGTGACGTCCGCAGTAACGGCCTTGGCTTTGTGCCCAGCGGCGGTCAGTTCCTGGACAAGGGCGCCGATGCGGTGTGACCGCCGTGCACCCAGGACCACGGAAGCGCCTCGTGCGGCAAGATGGCGTGCCGTCGCTTCACCGAGGCCACTGCTGGCACCGGTGATGACGACGACCTTGTTCTCGATTCCTCCGGACATGAGATTCTCCTAGACAAGAATTGAAAGAGTTCAGGTGCGGGGGCCGGCCGAGGCGGCGAGCAAGGCCGATCCCGTGAGCAGGACGGCGGCGAGAAGGAAGGCGCTCCACCAGCCGGCCACGTCGAACAGCAGGCCTCCTGCAATAGCGCCGCCTGCGATCGCGAACTGGATCAGGGCAACCTGGAGTCCGCCCCCGGCCTCCAGGTCTTCAGGGATGAGCGTGGTCATCCAGGTGTTCCACGCCACCGGGATCGGGGTCGCGAACAGTCCCCAAAGAACCAGCAGGCCGGCCGTGGCGCGTGCAAACGGTCCAAAGGCAATCAGCAGTAGAGCGAAGACCGCGAGTGCACTCGGCAGCCCGATCAGCACGGCTGTGAGGTGCCGCCGGAGTACGAAGCCGACAATCGACAGTCCCGCCACGCCACCGAGGCCGACGCCCAATAGAGCCAGTGAGAGGGTGTTGACCTCAAGGCCCGTCACGTTTTCCAGAAACGGCCGCAGATAGATCGAGAGCGCGTTCTGCCCGATGAAAGCGAGCCCGGTCGCGCCCATGCCGATGGCGAATCTGCGATTCCGCAGCAGGCCGAACATGCTCGACACCGAGGCGATCTCTATCGGCGGCATCTTCGGGAGAACGGCCAACTGCCACACGAGCGCCGCAAGGCCGATGGGGACAGTGACGAAAAAGGTTGCCCGCCATCCGATCAGCGATCCGAGGAAGCTGCCGACGGGCGCGGCGATCACCAATGCGAAGGCAGTGCCACCCTGGAGCAAGGCAATGGCCTTGGGCAGGTCGGGTCCCGCGGCCAGGCGGGCCAGAATGGCCGTCGACAGTGACCAGAAACCGCCGATCGCGGTGCCGACCAGCGCCCGCCCGGCCAGGAGGACCAGGAAGTTGGGAGCAAGCGCCACCGCCAGGCTCGATGCGGCCAGCACTGCCGTATAGACCAGAACCACCGTCCGTCGATCGACGTTTCGCAACAGCGAGTTGCCGAAGAGGCTGGTAACCACGGCGAAGAATCCGGATACCGCGATTGCCTGGCCTGCCTGACCCTCGGAGACGGCCAGATCCTGAGCGATCGGGGTGAGCAGGCTCACCGGGAGGAACTCCAGTCCGACCAGAAGGAAGGTCAGCAGCGACAGGCAGACCACCGCAGACCATGGGGTCGTCCCGCTGTCAGCAGCAGTGGCCTCGTCCAGCACGAAATCGATGGTCATAAGGCAGTCTCCTGTCCGTTCCCGAACTAAGTAGTCGGGCTGGCCAAATGCGACTAGCGGGTATAATTTTGATGTGGTTGTGAATGAGGCTCATCAATGCCACGCGACGAGTTCGCCGAAATGCGCGCGTTCCTGGAGATCACCCGGACGCGGAGCTTCACCCGAGCAGCCGCCAAGCTCGGGGTCACTCCTTCGGCCCTTAGCCACACCATCAAGTCGCTGGAGTCGCGGCTTGGCGTCCGTCTTCTGTCTCGCACCACGCGCGACGTGGCCCCGACGGCGGCCGGTCAACGCCTCAAGGAAGGCATCGAACCGCATTTCGAAGGCATCGCGGCTGAGGTCAGCGCTCTCGGCGTCCTTCGCGACAGGCCGTCCGGCAACATTCGCCTGGTGTGTACCGATGATTCGGTCGACATTGTCTTCCGCGCCCGGCTGCCAAAGTTCCTGAGCGACTTCCCCGATATCAATGTCGAGTTGGTGGTCGACAACGCCTTCACCAACATCGTCGAGCGCCAGTTCGATGCCGGCGTGCGTCTGGGCGAGTCCATTGCCCGGGATATGGTAGCCGTGCGCATCGGAGCCGACGTGACCTACACTGTGGTCGGCTCACCCCATTACTTCGCCCACCGGACACCGCCGGAGACGCCGCAGGAACTGACCGACCATAACTGCATCAACTACCGGCTGCCGACGTCAGGATCGGTCTATGCCTGGGAATTGCGGGAAGGAGCGCGCGAGTTCAGTGCTCGGGTCGAGGGGCAACTGACGCTTAACAACATGGGGCCGGCGATCCAGGCTGCGCTTGACGGAGTGGGCTTGGCCTATCTACCGCGTGAACTCGTCCTTCCACATATTGAGAGTGGCCTTCTCCAGGAAGTCCTCACCAAATGGTGCCCGACGTTCCAGGGTTACCACCTGTACTATCCAAGCCGGCGCCATCCCTCTCCGGCGTTTTCCGCCTTTGTCTACGCGTTCCGTATCAGGGGCAAGTAACAGCGTTTCGACGGCAAACGGCAGCTCGTATCCCACAAACGATCGTGAGACAGCTTGGATGACGAAGCGCAGTTGGAGGCAAAGCCGAGATAACTTTATCGAGATGCGTTCCGCCAAAAATGGTGGAGCCGGCCCGGGGACGGGGCCGGCTCCTTAAACCCGGTCGTTGGGGACGGGGAGGGTGGGGACTCGACCGGGTTTCTCCTAAAGCGCGAAGTCATGCGACGCACTTAACCTCTGCTTTATGCATGTCGTTATCCCAAAACCGCTACGCGCTTTTGGGCGACATGCCTTGGCGTCCTCAGCGGACGCTGGCGACCGCGTCGGAGCGGCCGTCGTTGATCGTCACCCAGGCGCCGGAATTCCGCTCGGACTGGCGCTTCAGGTAGGTGTAGCCGGTATTGGTCCAGGACAGCACCTTGGGCTGGAGATTGTCGAGGATGAACTCGCCAAGGCTGGTGCGCACGGTCAGCACCGCATGGCCGTCGCCATTGCGCTGGCGCACCACCGTCATCAGCAGATCGCCGGCCGGCACGCCGATGCTCATCAGCTCGCGGCGCTTTTCCAGCGCATAGTCCTCGCAGTCGCCGAAGCCGCTATTGGGAAAAGACCAGACTTCCTCCTTGCCCCACATTTCCATGTCGGTGCGCGGCGCGACCCTGCTGTTGACCGAATTATTGATCTTGACGATCGTCGCCCACAGCTTGCGGGTCAGCTCGACGGGCGCCCGGCCAGGCGTCCTCTGATTGCATTCCTGCGGAAGCTGCTGGCACATTTCGTAGTGTCCGACCGGCTGCGTGGTGCGGCCGCCGGTGTGCATGAAGGCCGGCTCCGCCGCGTTTACAGTCCCCCAACCGAAAAGCTGCATCGCTATTGCCGCCAGCAACAGCTTGCCCCTCATCCTGTTCATTATTCAGTCTCCCCGTTTGAGGAGACAATGACACGGCTGGATTTATTTGACGCAAAAGCGCGAAGTAGACATTAAGTAAAACGCCAATAGAATAAACATAAAATTTGACGCAATTGAATATAGAATTGTTTAAGGATTCCAGCCGGGCATGTTCCCATGCTTCGTCGCACCGTTCGAACAACTGGGATGGCGGGACAGAGGGGGCGCGAAGGATCGCCAGCCTCTCTTCCCGATAGTGCTAACGCTTCCGCGTCAGCCGCGCGATGAGCTGAATTCGGTATCGAGCGTTTCCGGCCGCTGGATGACGGCGAACTCGATGGCGACGCCATCTTCGAAATGCCGCACTATCTGGCCGCGCATGGTGCCCAGCGTCACCTGGACGCCGATGGCCGGCTTGACGTCGATCTCGATCGCCGCGCCAGACAGCGACAGGTCGATGATGCGGCACTGGTACTGGCGCCCGTCGGCAAGCTGCAGCACGCTCGTCGGGTTGCGCGGCGCCACGCGTTCATGGCGGCGGTCTTCCGGCAGGTCGAGCTCGTGCTTGTTGGCAAGCCAGGTCAGTTGCGCGGCGAGCTTGTCCCTCTTGCGCTCCGACGCGATGACGGTCATCGCAAAGCCATCCTGCAAAGTGCGGGTGATGACGCCTTCAATGCGGCCGATGTGATCGATATAGGCAATGACCTTTTCGCCAGCCAGGCCGGCGCGCTCGGTGCGCAGCGCAACGTTGCCGGGCGACATGTCGACCACCTGGCAGGGATGTTCGGTGCGGTCTTCCAGCATGAAGCGTCCGTAAATTTTCACGCGGACGCGCTGAAAGTTACGCCTTTCAGCTTGGGACGGCGCATGGTCGACCGCCGCTGACCTCATCACTGCCATACCCCGTTCGGCATTCCGCGCATGGATGCGGGGAATTTCAGCGGAAAACTACAACAAAGCAGGTTAACAAAGGGGAAAGCCCGGCGCCATTGCTTTAAGCTTTAGGCATCATTCCTCGCGTCCGCCGTCGAAGACGACCAGGTGACGGATGCGGCGGGCCTGGCCGAGCGCCGAAATCGTCTCGGGCGGGTCGAATTCCGACGGGGCGAGCGAGGGAACCTCTATCGCCGGCCGGTTCCCCGGGAACATCGGCTCCTTGTCGGGATCGACGACGCGGATCGAATCGATCAGCGCGTCGAGAACCGGGTCGGCGCCCAGCCAGAAGGGCTTTTCGACGGCACTTATAACACCGAGGCAACGCGGGCTCTCGACACCGCCGTCGAGCGGCAGCGCGAGCAGCTCGAACCTGTTGGAACGGCCGCTGCGGCTGAAACCCTCGTAGGTGATGAGCACCACCGATTTCAGGTCGAAGACGCCATCGGTCAGCTTCGAGATCAGCCGCTGGTCCTTCTCGCGCCACAGCGAAGGGAATGAAAACCCCTTGAGTTCGCGGCCATAGACCGCGCAGAGCCTGGTGCCGGCCAGCCGGAACACCGCTTCGCCGCGCGTGTCCTTTTCCAGGATGAACGTGTCGGCCAGCAGCGACTTGATGTCGGCGGGTTCGACTTCCGAGCGCTTCGGGGCAGGGCGTCCGTCACGCAACCGGTTCCAATAATGGAACAGCGTGATCGATCCGGTCTGGTTCATGCTAATGCTGCTCCGCGCATTCTGTCTTCTGATGTCCCATCGGTGAACAGAAGGGCGCCCTCCGAAGACCTACATGCGTTGCGGAGCAGGATGCGTGCCAGCATCGTTAATACTTGTTCACGGGTCGGGGCGGTTAAGGTTAACAACTGGTTTACGTTGCGCGCCGGCCAGGCCTGTGGCACACCAAAACCACTCCAGAAGCGGTCGTTTTGCGACGATCGGCAGCACTTCAGTCAAGAGTTCAGGGGGAGCAAGGGGGCTCGACCAGCCGTTCAAGGGAAACCTTGGACGGCTTCTTTTTTGATTCGGGGCTGCTGATTCGCCGTTTGTGATTCGGTTGGCCGTGATCTACATGCTCGCCAAGTCCAATCCAGCGACTGAGTGCAAGCCATATGAGCGACCCAGAAAGCCCACCGGAGATCGAGCAGGGCGAGAGCGGGCCTGTCGCCCGCGAACCGGAGCGCCGCGAACCGGTGTTCAACCTGCCGCCCGTGGTGCTGGCGGTGATCGGCATCTGCGTCGCGGTCCATCTGATCCGGGTCTATTGGCTGACCGACGACCAGGATTTCGAACTGCTTGTCCGGGCTGCCTTTGTCCCCATCCGCTATTCGGGCCGCTTCGATCTGGATTTCTTCGCGTTTTCGAGCCCCTTTACCTATGCCTTCCTGCATGGCGGCTTTGCCCATCTTGCCATCAACATGGTGTGGCTCGCGGCCTTCGGCTCACCGTTGGCCAACCGCTTCGGCGCGCTGCGCTTCAGCCTGTTCTTCGCCGCGACTGGACTGGCGGCGGTGGCGCTGTTCTGGGCCATGCACCCGCTTGGCGAGGCGCCGCTGGTCGGCGCCTCCGGCGCGATTTCCGGCATGATGGGCGCGGCGGCACGCTACGGCTTCCGCATCGACCGATCGTCGGGCAAGGCCGCCTTCGCCGGCCAGCCTTTGCCGATGGCCGCGGTGCTGCGCTCGCGCGGCGTCGTCACCTTTCTCGCCATGTGGATGGTGATCAACCTCGCGACCGGCCTCTTCGGCCTGGCGCCTGGCATTGACGGCCAGATCGCCTGGGAAGCCCATATTGGCGGCTTTCTTGCCGGCTTTTTCGGCCTGCGGTTTTTTGATCGGCGAGAGCAGGTGCCCCGGCAGGCGGACGAGCCGGAGACCTGAGACGGCCGCACTTGAAATGCAACCGTTCGCGGCGCACCATGTTCATCCCAGGGCAAGCCGGCCAGGGCATGAGCCGGCAGGAAATGCAGAGGAGGACGCCATGACTGTTAAGGCAATTCTCGAGGCAAAAGGCCACGACGTGGTGACGCTCGGGCCGAACGAAAAGCTCAGCGAAGCCATCCGCATGCTTTCCGAACACAGGATCGGCGCGCTGGTCATCACCAACGGCGATCACAAGATCGTCGGCATTCTTTCCGAGCGCGATGTGGTGCGGGTTCTCGCCAAAGAGGGGGCGGCGGCGCTCGACCTTGCCGTCCGCTCGGCGATGACGCCCAAGGTGAAGATCTGCAATGAGAACCACACCGTCAACGAGGTCATGGAGATCATGACCAAGGGCCGCTTCCGCCATCTGCCGGTGGAAAAGAACGGGCTGCTCGACGGCATCGTGTCGATCGGCGACGTGGTCAAGCGGCGCATCGAGGATGTCGAGCGCGAGGCCGAGGAGATCAGGGCCTATATCGCCACGGCATAGGTGACGGCGGCCGGGTTGCCGGCAGGTCGATTTTTCAAGCTGCTATCGCAGTTCATCGCGGCAGGTGCGGGCCTGTGCCGCGTCGGTGGCCTGCGGCTTTGCGCTTGTCTCTTTTGGCGGTTTGCACTAGCGAAGTTGCACAGCAAAATATGCGTTCTCGCATATCCGCAATTTCAGTATGCAGGCCCTTATGAGCATTATCGACACCCGCACGCCCGACGCCAAGCGCCTGGTTCCCGGCGCCACCGGCGACTGGGAGATCATCATCGGCCTCGAGGTCCACGCGCAGGTGACCTCGCAGGCAAAGCTGTTTTCCGGCGCCTCGACCATTTTCGGCGCGGCGCCCAACGCCAATGTCAGCCTGGTCGACGCGGCGATGCCCGGCATGCTGCCGGTCATCAACGAGGAATGCGTCAAGCAGGCGATCCGCACCGGGCTGGGCCTGAAGGCCGAGATCAACTACAAATCGGTCTTCGACAGGAAAAACTATTTCTATCCCGACCTGCCGCAGGGCTACCAGATCTCGCAGTTCAAGCAGCCGATCGTCGGCGAGGGGAAGGTGATCGTCTCGGTCGGCCCGGACCGGCAGGGCGAATTCGAGGACATCGAGGTCGGCATCGAGCGCCTGCACCTGGAGCAGGACGCCGGCAAGTCGATGCACGACCAGCATGCGACGATGTCCTATGTCGATCTCAACCGCTCCGGCGTGGCGCTGATGGAGATCGTCTCCAAGCCGGATATGCGCTCCGCCGATGAAGCCAAGGCCTATGTCACCAAGCTGCGCACCATCGTGCGCTACCTCGGCACGTGCGACGGCAATATGGACGAAGGCTCGCTGCGCGCCGACGTCAACGTCTCGGTGCGCCGGCCCGGCGGCGAATTCGGTACGCGCTGCGAGATCAAGAACGTCAACTCCATCCGTTTCATCGGCCAGGCCATCGACTACGAGGCGCGCCGCCAGATCGCCATCCTGGAGGACGGCGGCAAGATCGACCAGGAAACGCGGCTGTTCGACCCCAACAAGGGCGAAACGCGCTCGATGCGTTCCAAGGAAGAAGCGCACGACTACCGCTATTTCCCCGATCCCGACCTTCTGCCGCTGGAATTCGACCAGGCCTATATCGACGAGTTGGCAAAGGACCTGCCGGAACTTCCCGACGCGAAAAAGGCGCGGCTGATCACCTCGCTCGGCCTGTCGACCTACGACGCCTCGATTCTGGTATCGGAAAAGGCGGTCGCCGACTATTTCGAGAAGGTGGCCGCTGGTCGCGATGGCAAGCTTGCCGCCAACTGGGTCATCAACGATCTGCTGGGTGCGTTGAACAAGGCCGGCAAGGGTATTGAAAATGCTCCTGTTTCGCCCGACCAGCTTGGCGCGGTCATCGACCTGATCAAGGAAGGCACCATCTCCGGCAAGATCGCCAAGGATCTGTTCGAGATCGTCTGGAACGAGGGCGGCGATCCGTATCAGCTGGTCGAAAGCCGCGGCATGAAGCAGGTCACCGATACCGGCGCCATCGAAAAGGCGGTGGACGAGGTGATCGCGGCCAACCCGGACAAGGTCGAACAGGCGCGCGCCAAGCCGACCATGGCCGGCTGGTTCGTCGGCCAGGTGATGAAGGCGACCGGCGGCAAGGCCAACCCGCAGGCGGTCAACGAGCTGGTCAAGGCCAGGCTCGGGATCGAGTAGGATGTTCGTCCGCACCGCCGGCGAGCGCGATCTTGCGGCGGTGCGCGCATTGCTGGTCGAGACATGGCATGCCACCTATGATGCCATTTACGGCGGGGCGCGGGTCACCGAAATCACCGATGAATGGCATTCTATCGCCGCGCTCAAGGCACGGCTGACGCGGCCGAACTCGGAGTTCCTGGTCGCCGACGACGGCAAAAACATCGGCGGCATGGCTTTCGCCGCCGCTACCACGGATGCCAGGATCGTCATGCTGAACCAGCTTTACGTGCATCCGGCCTGGCAGAGGCAAGGCATCGGCCAGGCGCTGCTGGACGAGATCGAGGCCAGCTTTCCGGAGGCCCGGACGCTGCGTGTCGAGGTCGAGGAAGCAAATGCTCCGGCTGTCGCCTTCTACCGCTCGAGGGGGTTCTTGCCCGCCGGCAACACGGCCGATTGCGGCGGCGCCTCGGGATTGCCGGCGCTGGTTTTGGAGAAGGCGATCGGCTAGCTCGTTTGCCTGGCGCTCAGTTGC
The DNA here is from genome assembly GCF_040318345.1 of Mesorhizobium sp. M1169. Classification (NCBI taxonomy): domain Bacteria; kingdom Pseudomonadati; phylum Pseudomonadota; class Alphaproteobacteria; order Hyphomicrobiales; family Phyllobacteriaceae; genus Mesorhizobium; species Mesorhizobium sp. M1169. The sequence continues at coordinate 25,028 of NZ_JAMYME010000030.1, forward strand.
GTTTCTCAGGCAGGTTGGAGCAGCCGGCAGCGAGAAACTCGCACGGCAGGCTGCCGCCGCCGCCCGACGTGTGCGGGGGCGTGGCGGCTTCGATTTTTTCCACCTCGTAATATTTCGAGGTGACGCCCCATTTTTTGACGCCCTGGCACGTCGAGCGCACGCCAACCTCCGTCGCCTTTGCCGCAGTCTTGTAGTAGGTGGTGATCCGGCAGGATTGGCTGACCGGCAGCGCGTTCGCCGGGCTCGTGACCGGCGGCAGGAAGTTCGGGAAGGCAAGCAGCGAGATTGCCGCAATGATCCGGACGGCGGGCATGGTGAGGGGAAGGTGCTGCATCGTTTGTCTCCATCGATGGCGCCGCTCGCTCGTGGCGCAGCGGCGCGTTTGTTCCGGCAAGATCAGGCCATGATGCCGGTGCTGGCGCATCTGCCGCGCGGGGGAAGGCGGTAGCGGTCTGAACCGCCGCCGTCATCCGCGAGCGGCCGCGTCAGGGCGTTTTCGGCTTGATGAGCGTCTTTATCGGAACGGCGACTTTTGGAGGCCGGACCGTACTGGTTCCACCATCGACGGCCAGCCCGCCGCTGTTGAGATAGCGTACCGTATAGTGCAGCTCATAGCCGGGAACTCTGATCCATGTAGGCTTGGGATTGAACTGGTCCGGCGGCCTCGAATACCACTTCGGGATCTGCATGATCTTGGAACCGGCACCGAATCCCGCAGTCTTGACCGCTACTGCGAAGGCGCTGTCTCTGGGGTCGTTCGGCGGCTGGTCGACATTGCCGATGACGACCAGCGAATCGTATTTTCGCGCGTCCAGCCGTACTGCGGGAACGTTCAGCGCAGCCACGTCGCCTTCGCGCATCGTCAGCGCCTTCTGACGGCCATCCTCATTGGCATAGACGTTGAGGTTTATGGCCTCGGATTCCGCATAGACGACATTGTTGTGGAAGTCGCGGGCTGGCAGGCGTGTGAGGCTGTCGAAGGTCACTTCAACCGTCGGCTTGGCTATGGCGTCCGTCACCACCAGGTTGCGCCGCGGCACCGTCCAGAAGATGAGATCATCGCCGGTGGCCTGCGTGCCGGCGTCGGAGCCGTCTATTGCCGAGCATTTCGAATTTGGAACAGGCGTCGTCACCGGCAGAGGTGCCGAAAACGAGCTGCGAACCTGAGCGTCGATGTAGTTGCCGACGTTGAAAACGTCTTCGAGGATGTTGCCGCCCTCGAAGCTCGCCGGGCCGGGTTGCGAGCGGATGATGACCTGGCTGGAATCGGTCTGCCAGCCGCTGCAGAAGACGTTGACGTCTATGGGAATGCCGATGTGGCGGTCGGAGGTCACCGGGATCGAGACTTTGATGGTCAGGATGTAAGGAACTTTGACAAACCAGCTGTTCGGCTGGTTCAGCATCTGCGTCGCAAAGCGCGACGGCCGCCATTGCTTCAGCGATTCGATCGATGCGCGTGATGATCGTCCCTGGGCGGCCAGCTGTGCGTTGGTGGCGTCGACCTTGGCTTGCGCCAAGTTGCGGACGGTGTTGGTGATCAGGAACACGCCGAGTTCGGCTTTGCAGGGCCTGTTCGATTGTGTGGCGTTGCATGGGGCAAGTGCCGCACTGGGAACTGGCGGCCCCGACGGCGGCGGCTGGGCGGCCGCGGCGGCCGCCATCAGGCAGAAGAACAGCATCGTGCAGGTTTTCAACATGGTATCCTCGCTCTTTCGGTTGGAAACCACCCTCCGGCTAGACAACACCATTTCTTCGACAGCGGTTCATCGCCCGCATGGGGGACGAACCGCGAAACATCGGGCCGGCTCAGCGACGTCGAGCCGCCGTCCTTTCGGATTGGATATCTACTGCTTCACGACGCCTTTGGTTGTCGCCATCGGCGCGACGACTTTGGGCTTGGGGGTTTTCGGGCCGGGGTCGACTACCAATGCGGCCGTGCAGGAGCATTTACCCGAACCGCAGTTCAGGTCGCCCTTGCACATTTTGGAATGCCGCATATCGGTGCAGTCGGCGGTCCCGGAGCAGGAGCAACTGCCTTGCCCAATCGTTCCGGACTGACATTTGAAGCTCCATGCCGGATCGGCGGCAAGGCCGGCCACAGCGAGCGATACGGCAAAAAGGGTAGTCGAGATGAGCTTGCGCATGAATACCTCCCGGTTCTATCGAGCGATGGAACCACGAAGCAGCAACGCCTTCATCTCCCGCGCGGGGGACGAACTCGCATACCGGTGACGATCGTCAATGCTGTCCCTTCAGCACGACGAGATAGCCGCGTTCGACGCGAAGCCGGAACGCGATTTGCCCTGCAGTGCCGGGATCCTTGGAAACCTTGTCGATGACATAGCCGCTGGGATGCGAGCCAAGCCATTCTTCCGGTTTGTCGGTGCTTTCGAACGGCTTTTGCAACCGGGCCAGGAAGCCGACTTCGCCCTGATAGTCGAAAGCCACGGCCCAGTCCGCATCCTTTCGCTCGTAGATGAAGTTGGCGAGCGGCGTCAGATCATAGCGTTTGAACGCGGTTGCCGATGCCACCGCGTGGCCAATGCCGAAAATGACAAGCATGACGATGGCCGAGCTCTTCAGCCTGGCGAGCGGGATCTCCGCCATGAAATAGCCGAACAGGATGACCACGAACGGCAACATCGGCACGACATAATGAGGCTGCTTGCCGGATATCGCGCTGAACACCAGAAACACGGCAACGAACGAGAATGACAGCAGGCGCAAGGCGCGCAGATCCGGCGACTTCGCGTCGATCAGGTTGCGTATCCGCGTGCGCAGCTTCAACCGCCACACCTCGGGTATGAAGATCCACGGTATGAACATGACGGGCAGCAGCAGCAGATAGAAATAGAACGGCCGGCCATGCGAATTGCGCAAATTGCCGGTGACGCGCCCCGCCGACTGGTTCCAGACGAGATCATAAACGAAATTGCCTTTTGTCAGGATGGTCGCCGGCACCAGCCAGATCGCCACCGGAATTAGTGCGGCGAGCAGGGCCAGGCCCACTCCAGCGAGGAAGTTCGGTGTCGTCAGTCCCGCCCGCCGGTCGCGCCAGAACGGGTAGAACAGGATGGGCGCGCCGATATGGATCAGCACCACTGGGCCTTTCGTCAGCACGCCCATGCCGATGAACAGCCCGGCCAGAACGGCCTGCCAGCGGTTGCCGCTGCGGGCAAAGGCAATCAACGACAACAGCGCGGCGAGCACAAAGACCGTCAGCAACAGGTCGAACAGGATCAGCGTCGAATAGATGACGAACACGCTGCTTCCGGCAACCAGCCAGGGGATGCGCCGAGCGATGTCGTCGCGGCCCGGAAACAGGGTCTTTGCCAACGCCGTCGTCAGCCAGATGACGAGCGAGGAGGCGGCGAAGATGACCAGCATCGCCGCCGGCCGGCTGGCGCCGAAAATGTTCCAGACAAGGTCGATCAGCCAAAACAGCAGTGGCGGCTTCTGCAGATAGGGCGCGAAATTCATCGTCGGGACGAAGATCTGTCCGCTCAGATACATTTCCCAGGTGACGCTGAGATATCGAGTTTCGTCGACGGGCAGCAGTGGCCGGAAAGCGACCGCGATTACGATCAGCCCAAGCAGAAAGAGGTAGGGGAGCAGCCGCTCGGTAGATGTCGGTGTCAAAGATCGAGATCCGCGCCAGAAACCATTTTCATTCCAGCCGAGCATAGTGCCGCGTTTCTGGACCGCGAACGACCGCACCATGATTTTGGCCGAATTGCAACGATGCCGGTTTCGTTTCCCAGATTTTGCGGACGATGGTGTCAAAGGTTTGAAAAACTTACCTGCCGAGTCATTTGGACCACCGCCGGTTCGAGGAAACTGCGCAAATCAACTGGAGCGCAACGGCGGTGACAATTCGCGCATCAACAGTTCGAGCTCGCGCTGATCGCCGGTACCGGTCTTGTCGAAGATCGTCGCCAGCTGCGACTTGACGGTGCCGGCCGAGACGCCGCCGGCCGCGGCGATTTCCTTTCGCGTCAGGCCGGCGGCAACGTGACCGGCGACTCGCCTTTCTGCCGCGGTCAGTCCGAACAGCGCCGCAATGGCGTCCAGCGCCGGGGTCGGTGTCGAACCGGCCGCGGCGATGAAGATCGCTGCGGCGGCGCGTTGCGAGATGCGCGCCGAGATTTCACGCCGCGCCAGCGGCATGACATGGGCCACTGCCGGAACGACCGTCCTGGCCAGGGGAATGTTGATGCCACAAGGCCCGAGCGCGAATTCGTCGCGCGTGCCGAGCTGGACGGCACGGCCGATCGCGGCGTTGGCGTTGGCATAGGTGAAGGAAAGCTGTCCGCGCACGCAAGCGACCGAGATGTTTTCGGCGAGCAGCGCTTCGGCTGACGGGTTGGCGAAGATGATGGTCATGTCTTCGGCCACGATCAGCACCGGATGGTCGAGGCTTTCGATGATGGAACGGAAGATTTCGGCCTTGCGCCGCTCGGCTTCGAACAGGTCGCCGATGGTCACCGCGCGCCGCACATGCGGTGCCAGCAGGCTGACAAGCTCGAGATCCTCGCGGGAAATCTGGCGCCTGTCCTTGTCGGTCACCACCATCAACGTGCCGATCCGGGTCGGCCGCTTCATCAACGCCACCCAGAAGAAATCGTCCAGGCGGTTGGGTTGCACCCATTCGCGCACGATGCGGCTTTCGAGCCATCTCTGTCGCGTATCCGGGCCTTGCAAAGCGTAGATCGAATCGACGGTGAACGGCACGTCGATCTCCATCTTGGGAACCGCCGCATAGAACGGCACTTGCGAGCCGTAGTCATGCTTCAACGGCTCAAGAACTGCGGGATCGCCGCAGGACACCGAAAATCGCGCGGAGCTGCTGATCATGTCGATGACGGCGAGCATGGCAAGCTGGCCTTCCGCCAGATTGCAGATGGCCTCGAGTGTCGCCTGCCAGCGGTCGACGTCGGCAATCGAATCGTAGATCGCCTCAACGACCTGCGGCAATGCGCGACCGGCCGTGCCCGCCAGCGATGACATGAGCCCCTCTCATTTGCCGTCCTTGAGGCAACGAAGCATCAACTGCTAGAATAACGCTACGTAAGGTTGCCAACAACCTATTTCATCTGCTTCGGACGGCCGCGAAAATAACATGATCGTTTCGCTTTCCCGTCAGCCATTTGCTCGCTGGTTGCGGCAAGACCCTTGCCTTCGCAATGCCGTGACGCCATAAGCAGGAACAGGCGCCGCAGCCGCCGCGAGGACTTGCCACGAGGATTTGGATGAAAACTTTCCTTCTGCAGTTTTTCACCTGGTGGAACAGCCAGACATTGGGAACGCGCTTCCACACCTGGCGGCACGGCAAGAAGGTCGGGCAGGACGAGGTCGGCAACGTCTACTATGAGGGCGGCGTCGATTCGGAAGGCCGCACCCGTCGCTGGGTTATCTACCGCGACTATTCGGAAGCCTCGGCGATTCCGCCCGGCTGGCATGGCTGGATCCATCATCGTGTCGACGTTGCGCCGCCAAGCGAAGACTACAAGCCACGCGACTGGCAAAAGCCGCATGTGCCGAACCTCACCGGCAGCCCCGCGGCCTATCGCCCGAAAGGCTCGGTGCTGACCAACCAGCATCGTCCGCAGGTGACGGGCGACTACGACGCCTGGACGCCTGGTTCGTGATCGATCGCCGCGACACGCGCGCGGTCCCCAAGGGCGCGGTCCCCACGGGGGCGGTCCTTTGTCGCCACAATTGCTGTTTAGCTGTTTGCTGATCCGACAGCAGCAACTAGCCTTGGCGTTAAGAGAATCACCCCGGGCGCAAACCACCGGACCTTGCATGAGCATGTTCAGCCGAATTTTGACGGGCGGATTAACCGCGGTCGTTCTCGCTTCTATGGTGGCGCTTGCTACTGCGCAGGAATTGGCGCCGCCTGCGCCGGACGCGTCGGTGGCGCCTGCAGCACCGGCAGTATCCGAGCGCATCACCAATCCAGTCGCTGAATTCGCCGGCATCGACAAGATCACCGGCCGTATCATCACCTTCGATGTTTATATCGACGAGACGGTTCAGTTCGGCGCTTTGCAGGTGACGCCGCGCATCTGCTATTCGCGGCCCGAAAACGAAGAGCCGAAGACGGATTCGTTCGTCGAGGTCGACGAGATCACGCTCGACCGGAAAATACGCCGTATCTTCACCGGCTGGATGTTTGCCGAAAGCCCCGGGATCAACGCCGTCGAGCATGCCGTCTATGATATCTGGCTGAAGGGCTGCAAGCAGAAGTCCGATGTGCCGGCACCCGCCGCCCCCAAAACCAACTAGAACCTGTCAGTGCGCGGCGGATACCGCGCCCTGCGGAACCGCCGCGTTGCCCGAGCGTTGGTGCCTCTCTACGGAGGAGGTTGCCATGATGATGGCCAACAAGAACGAACTTCTCGACATCGAAAGGGGATTCTGGAGCGGCGGTGCCGACTATTTCAAGGCCAATGCCGATACCGACTGCCTGGTGGCCTTCCCGCAGATGGCGCGGGTGATGAGCAATACCGATCTGGCCGCAACTGTCACGGACCCGAACCGCTGGCGCGATCTCGACATCGACCTCAAGGGCATCATCGAGCCGGGCAGCGACATCGTCATGCTGACCTACGAGGCGCGTGCGACGCGGCAAGATGGCGAAGCCTATGCGGCGCTGGTCAGCACCGGCTATGTCCACCGCGTCAATGGCTGGAAGATGATGTTCCACGCACAGACGCCGCTGGTGACGGCAGCAAAAGGCTGACCGGCCGCAAGAGTATCCGTGTTGGTCAAGGGAGAGATGGTGTCCAGGTCCGATTGTCCCTGAGTAGTGCGTTTGCGAGGATGATGAGCTTTCGCATGATGGCTGTGATGGCGAGTTTTGAGGCTTTGCCGTCGGCCGTGAGCTGGTGGTATTTTGCCTTTAGATCGGGATTGAAGCGCATGGCGACGAGGGCGGGCATGTAGAGTGCCTGTCGGACATTGGCTCGCCCGCCGCGGATGAAGGCGCGGCCGATCCAGTTGCCGGACTGTCGTGCGACGGGAGCGAGGCCTGCGAGGGAAGCAGCCTGACCCTGACCGAGCGTACCGAGTTCGGGCATTTCGATGAGAAGCGCGAAGGCGGTGATTGCCGAGACGCCCGGGATCGAGACGAGGATAGCGAAGCGACGGGAGAGATCGGGATCGGACTGGATGAGCGCCGTGATCTCCTTTTCGACAGCAGCCATTTGACGTTCGATCTGCCTGAGCTGCTGGGCATTGTGGCGCTTGAGGATGGGAAGGGTTAGCGCCTTGGCCCTGTTCCTCGCCGCCGTCCGGTTCTTCACCAGCGCCTCGCGCGCCATGTGCAGGTCCTTGAGGTCATTGAGGATCGGGCTGCGCACCGGTCGTGCTTCGAGATCGAGAAGAGCGCCCATGCGCGCCAGCATGGCGGCGTCCAGCCGGTCGGTCTTGGCGATCCTGCCGGTGGCCTCGGCGAAGCGCCGGGCTTGGCGTGGGTTGACCTTGACCAGCGCAAGGCCAGCCGCCGCCAGCTTCCGCTCAAAGGCCCGGTGATATGGACCTGTCGGCTCATAGACGATGCGTACGCCGGGCGGGTCCAACCGGCTCGGGCTCAACCAGCTCATGAACGCCTTGTGGCCGCGGCTGTCGTTGGCAAAACGCCGGCTCGCGCCGTCGCTCAGCCTGTGGGCGTCGAGATGGTCTTTCGATATGTCGATCCCGATGGTATCGTTGGTCATCTTTCACTTGTCCTGTGCTTGTCATTCGGAGCCGAACTCCGGGTATCCGTTCAGGCCTCAAGGGAAAGACGAGGGCGATCCGACTCTAGCTCGACCCGTCAAACGGTCAGCAATTCCACCGATCCGACCCTCGCCGCTGAGGGAGGGCGGCTACCCTCTCTCAGCGTTCCTTTCTGACCCATTCGGCAGCGAAAGTCATAAGACAAGCAATTCCAGGAAGTGTGAACGGCTTTCCGTCCCGAATTGCGTTTCTGTGAAACGATGAGCCATTCCAGGTTATGGAAAAAACACAGCCTCGCCCTTCAGCGCCTCGGCCAGCATCTTCTCGTACTTGCCGCGCGGCACGTCGATTGCACCGAAGCGTTTGAGATGCTCGGTGGTGAACTGCGTATCGAGCAGTGCAAAGCCACGCGCCCTCAGGCGTTCGACGAGGTGAACCAGGCAGGCCTTTGACGCGTCGGTCTCCCTGGCGAACATGCTCTCGCCGAAGAACACGCGGCCGAGCGATACGCCGTAGAGCCCCCCGACCAATCGGTCGTTGTGCCAGGCCTCGACCGAATGGCAATGGCCCATCCGATGCAGCTCGATATAGGCTTCGCGGATCGGCGCGTTGATCCACGTCGACCGACGTTCCTCGCGCCTTTCAGCGCAGGCCTCGATCGTCGCCTCAAAATCGAAATCGATGCGGAACTCGAACAGGTTCTTGCGGATCGTCTTTCTCAGGCTTTTCGGTATGTGGAACCCGTCGAGCGGAATGATGCCGCGCGTCTCCGGCCGCACCCAGAATACTTCGGGGTCATTGGCGCTTTCGGCCATCGGGAAGACGCCGGAGGCATAGGCTTTGAGCAAAAGGTCGGTCGGGATGCGATAACCGGGTGCGTAGGGACGGGTCATCGCTTCGCCCTGTATCACTCGCCTTCGGCCAGGTATTTTTCCAGCCAATGGATGTCGTAGTCGCCATTGGCGATGTCGGCGTTGCCAACGAGGTCGCGAAACAGTGGCAGCGTCGTCTTGATGCCGTCGACGACGAATTCGTCGAGCGCGCGCCGCAGCCGCATCATGCATTCGACGCGGTTGCGGCCGTGCACGATCAGCTTGCCGATCAGGCTGTCGTAGTAGGGCGGGATCTTGTAGCCCGAATAGACGCCGGAATCGACGCGGATACCGAGGCCGCCCGGCGTGTGGAAATGGGTGATGGTGCCCGGCGAGGGCGTAAAGGTGCGCGGATCCTCGGCATTGATGCGGCATTCGATGGCATGGCCGTGGAAGCGGATATCCTCCTGGCGCACCGAAAGCCCGCCGCCCGAGGCGACGCGGATCTGCTCGTGCACGAGGTCGATGCCGGTGATCGCCTCGGTCACCGGATGTTCGACCTGCAGGCGCGTGTTCATCTCGATGAAATAGAACTCGCCGTCCTCATAGAGGAATTCGATGGTGCCGGCGCCGGAATAGCCGAGATCGGCGATCGCCCTGGCGCAGACGCCGCCAATATGCGCGCGCTCCTCGGCATTGAGCGCCGGCGAGGGCGCTTCTTCCCAGACCTTCTGGTGGCGGCGCTGCAGCGAGCAGTCGCGCTCGCCGAAATGCACGCCGCGCCCGGCGCCGTCGCCGAACACCTGCACTTCGATATGGCGCGGCTTCTGCAGATATTTCTCGATATAGACTGCGTCGTCGCCGAAGGCCGCACCCGCCTCCGAGCGTGCCGTCTGCAGCGCCACCTCGAGATCGGCCTCGCTACGCGCCACTTTCATGCCGCGCCCGCCGCCGCCGGCCGATGCCTTGATGATCACGGGGTAGCCGATCGCGGCGGCAATGCGCTTGGCTTCCTTGTCCTCGGTGACCGCGCCGTCGGAGCCGGGCACCACGGGAATACCGAGGCGTTTTGCGGTACGCTTGGCCTCGATCTTGTCACCCATGATGCGGATATGGTCGCCGGTCGGGCCGATGAAGGTGATGTTGTGCGCGGCGAGGATGTCGGCGAACTTGGCGTTCTCCGACAGAAAACCGTAGCCGGGATGCACCGCGTCGGCGCCGGTGATCTCGCAGGCGGCGACGATCTGGTGGATGTTGAGATAGCTGTCGCGCGACGGCGGCGGGCCGATGCAGACGCTCTCGTCGGCGAGACGCACATGCATGGCGTCGGCGTCGGCGGTCGAATGCACCACCACCGTCTGGATGCCGAGCTCCTTGCAGGCGCGCAGCACCCTGAGGGCGATTTCGCCGCGATTGGCGATGAGGATTTTCTGGAACATCTTTCGCCTGTTCCCGGCTCTACTCGATCACGACGAGCGGCATGCCATATTCGACCGGCTGCGCATCTTCGAACAGGATCGCCGTCACCGTGCCGGCGCGCGGCGAGGGGATCTGGTTCATCGTCTTCATTGCTTCGATGATCAGCAGCGTCTGGCCTTCCTTGACCTTCTGGCCGATTTCGATGAACGGCCTGGCGTCCGGCGACGGTGCCAGATAGGCGGTGCCGACCATCGGCGAGGCGACGGCGTTCTTCGACACGTCGGGCGTCGCCGGGGCGGCCGCTGCCGCGGGCTGCGCGGCTGCCGGGGCATAGGCCGGCTGAGCTGCGGCGACCGCATGGACGGCCGGCGCCTGCCGCGAGACGCGCACCTTCAGATCGCCCAGCTCGACCTCGATCTCGGTCAGGTTGGTGTCGTTCAGTATGCCCGCCAGATCGCGGATCAGCTGCTGGTCAACACCGTTCTTCTTTATCGACATTTTCGAGCCTTCTGTTTGTTGGCCGGTCATAGGCGTGCAGCCAGCGCCTGCAGCGCCAGCGTGTAGCCGAGCGGCCCGAACCCGCAGATCATGCCGACGGCGACCGGCGCGACCATGGAGACGTGGCGGAATGGTTCCCGCGCGTGGATGTTGGAGAGATGCACCTCAGCCACCGGCAGCGGCGCGACGGCGCGGATGGCATCGTGAATGGCGATCGAGGTATGGCCGTAGGCGCCCGGATTGATGACGATTGCGGCGGCCTTGTCGGCGGCCTCGTGGATCCAGTCGACGAGGTCGCCCTCATGGTTCGACTGGCGGAAATCGATCTCCAGCCCAAGTGCGGCACCTGCCTGCTTGCAGTCGTCGGCGATCGCGGCAAGCGTCTTGCCGCCATAGATGCCCGGCTCGCGCTTGCCGAGCGCGTTGAGATTGGGGCCGTTCAGGACGAAAACCGTTTTCAAAAAATGCCGACCTTTCCCGGCGCGGCTAAGCCGGCGCGCCGGACCCTCTATAATGGGCATAGACGCTGGCGAAAAGAGCGCAAGTGCGTTCTTTCGCCGTCCACAACAGCCGGAAAACGGCCCGTGCCGGAAACCCGCAGCCTAATCGAAACCCGAACGCTGATCAGAGCGCGGCCTTCGCCGCCTCGATCTTTTCGGCCAGCACTTCCTGGCCAAGCGCGCCGAACACCACCTCGTTGCCGACGACATAGGACGGCGTTCCGGTGATGGCGAGCTTGGTGGCGAGGTCATAGGTCTTGGAGAAGGCCTCGGTGATGCTCGGGTCCTTCATCTTTTCGCGCAGCGCCGCCTCGTCGGCGCCGAGCGACAGCGCCACCTTGATCGCCGCCGCCTCGGTGGCGCGCCCCTGGCCGCCGAGCAGCGCATTGTGGAATTCGCCGTATTTCTCCGGCTTCATCAAATGGAAGGCCATCGAGACGACGCTCGCCTTCTGCGAATCCGGGCCGAGGATCGGGAACTCCTTGAGTACGAAGCGCAGGTCCGGATCGGCCTTGGTCAGCGCGCGCATGTCGTCGATGGCGCGTTTGCAGTAGCCGCAATTATAATCATAGAATTCGACGATGGTGACCTTGCCGTTCGGATTGCCGACAACACCGTCGAATGAGGAATTGAAGATCTGGTCCTTGGCGTCTTTGATGACGCCGAGACTGGCGACGCGCTGTTCTTCCTTCTGCTTGGCCTCGAGTGCCTGCTGGGCTTCCAGAAGCACTTCCGGGTTCTTCAGCAGATAGTCGCGGACGATGCCTTCGACTTCGGCACGGTCGAGCTTGGTACCTGAGGACGTCGTCTGGGCAAGCTGTGCCGTGCCGGCCTTCGCCGTCTGCGGATTGCCGGCGACGAAGCCGAACGCCAGCATGGCGAGAGCCGCTGCCACTCCGGTAGTGCCCAGCAGAATTGCCTTGGTCATGATCCTCGATCCTCTTGCCTGTGTTCGGGTCCGCCCGGTTTGGCTGTGTCGCAGCCTGCGTCCGAAAGGTTCACTTCTTCTTACCTGATGGTGCGTAGTTTATAATGTCCTGCGCGCGAAGCCAGCCCGGCTCGCCCCGCTTCATGCTCTGCTGCGCCCGCATGGCGAAGATTTTCGCATTCTTGTAGTCGCCGGAATAGAAATGCCCTTCGGCGGTTGCAAGCTCGGCGGCCGGGATGTTGCCGAGTTCCCCGTAAGCCTGTGCCAGATAGCGGTATCCGGCGGCGTTTTCGCGATCCCGTCCGAGGCCGGTGTTGATCTGCGCCACCGCCTTCTTCAGCGAATCCTGCGTGCCGATCGCCATCAGCGCCTGGCCGTAACAGACCGGCAGCAGCCCCGATCGCGCCGGATCGAGGCTGACCGACTTGGCATAGGCGTCCGCCGCATCCTTCGGCCGGTTCGCCTTCATCAGGATGTCGCCGCGTAATTCCTGGAAATAGGGATTTTTCGGCTGTTCCTTGATCAACGCGTTGGTCTTGGTGAGCGCCGACGCCAGATTGCCGAACAGATAGGTCATCTGCGCGTCGCCATAGCGTGAGGCGACGCTGCCGGGGTTCTTGCGCATCAATCGCGACGCCGCCGCCTGGCCCTGCATGTAGGCGGCGATCTTTATGCGCATCATGTCGTGGCGCTGCTGCAGTGCCGGCGGGTCCACCTTGTCGACGTAAGGGCTCTGCTTCACCAGCACTTCGAGATTGGCGATACGCTCCTGCGGCATCGGATGGCTGATCCTGTAGGGATCGACTTGCGCGCCCGAGAGCGACAATGCGTTCTGGAAGCGGCCAAACGTCTTCAGCATGCCCATGCCGGACTGGCCGGTTGCATTGAGATAGGTGATCGCCGAACGGTCGGCGGTCATCTCTTCGGTGCGCTGATAAGCGAGGATACTGCGTTGCGCCATCTCGCCGCCGCCGGCCACCACGCCCATGCCGGCGCCGGCGAGACCGCGGCTGTTGCTGGTGGCGCCGGCCACCATGGCGCCGGCGCCAAGCAGCGTCGCCAGGATCGCCATCGTCTTGGCGCGCTCGAGCTGTTCTCGCAATTTCTGCTGGTGTCCGCCGGCGATATGGCCGGCCTCGTGGGCAATGACGCCAATGATCTCGTTGGGCGTTTCGGCCGTCATCAGCGCGCCGGTGTTGATGAACAGCCGGCGGCCGGCAACAAAGGCGTTGAAGCTCTGGTCGTTGACCAGCACGATGCTGATGGCGTCGCCCGACAAGCCCGCCGCCTTGAAGATCGGCCGCGCGTAATCGCGCACCAGCGCCTCGATCTCGGCATCGCGCACAACCGGCACATTCTGCGCAAAGGCATTGACCGAGCCGGCCATGGCGACCACCGCGGCAAGCAAAAGCGTCGCGAGGGCGCGCGCTGTCCTGGCGATCGTCGATTTGGGTCGGCTCAACATGGCAGGTCCACTGGTAGACGAGTGGGCGAAGGATGAAAAGTCGGCAGCCTAAACTTACCGAACTTGTGATCCCCACACCAATCGGGCATTTGTGCGGCGCGGCCAGCATGGCCGGCACGTGCGGACAAGTGTGGTGGATTGAAAAATGGTTGTTTCGCTTTCGCGCCGCGGCGCGGTCGAACCGTTCCATGCCATGGACATCCTGGCCGAGGCGAATCGGCTGAAAGCCAAGGGCCTGCCGGTCGTTTCCATGGCCGTCGGCCAGCCTTCCGATCCGGCGCCGGCCGGGGTTCGCGAAGCGGCGGCCAATGCATTGAAAGCAGGCCGCATCGGCTATACCGACGCGCTGGGCCTCGCCGGTCTGCGCAAGGCGATCGCGGCGCATTATGGCGAGCACTACGGGCTTGACGTTTCGCCCGAGCGGATAGCCGTCACCACCGGATCGTCGGCTGCCTTCAACCTCGCTTTCCTGGCAATGTTCGATCCAGGCGACCGCGTCGCCATCGCAGCGCCCGGCTATCCTGCCTATCGCAACATCATGGCCGCGCTCGACATCGACATCGCCGAGATCGAGTTGGACGGCGCCGCCTATCTGCATGCCGAGCACCTGCAAGCCGCGCATCGTGAAAAACCGCTGAACGGCGTGCTGTTCGCCAGCCCGGCCAACCCGACCGGCGCGGTCATTCCCGCCGGCGATCTCGAGGCGCTGGTCGAGACGGCGCAAGAGCTCGGCATCGCCGTCATCTCGGACGAAATCTATCACCGGCTGGCCTATGCGGCGCCCGACACGACGGCGCTTGCTTTCGGCGCGGATGTGACGGTGATCAATTCCTTCTCGAAATATTATTGCATGACCGGCTGGCGCATCGGCTGGATGGTGCTGCCGCAGGAACTGGTGCGGCCGGTCGAGCGCATCGCCCAGAGCCTCTACATCTCGCCGCCCGAACTGTCCCAGATTGCCGCGATCGAGGCGTTCAAGGCGACGCCAGAGCTGGAAGCGGTGAAGGCGCGCTATGCCTGGAACCGCGAGCTCCTGATGCAACGCCTGCCGGAGCTCGGCTTTGCTTTGGCCGCGCCTATGGACGGCGCGTTCTACGCCTTCTGCGACGTCACCAGGCACACCAATGACAGCATGGCGTTTGCGCGCCGGATGCTTGCCGAGGCGCATGTGGCGGCGACGCCGGGCCGCGATTTCGACCCGCTGCAAGGCCATCGCACGATGCGCTTTTCCTATGCCGGCAGCCACGACGACATGGTCGAGGCGATGGCGCGTATCGAACGCTGGCTGAAGTAGCGGGGGCGACGATGCCGGAGCTTGAACAGGCGCCTCAATTTGAACAGGCGTTGCGCGAGGTCGCCGCCGAAATGGCGGAGCGTACCGATCGCGGCGACGTCGCCAGCTATATTCCCCAGCTCGGCAAGATCGATTCGAAAAAATTCGGCATTTCCGCGGTGACCAATGACGGCCGCGTGCTGACCGCGGGCGACGCCGACGAGGCGTTTTCGATCCAGAGCATCTCAAAGGTGTTCACGCTGACGCTGGCGCTCGGCAATGTCGGCGACGCGCTGTGGCAGCGGGTTGGGCGCGAACCTTCGGGCAATCCGTTCAACTCGATCGTCCAGCTCGAGCACGAGAACGGCATTCCGCGCAATCCATTCATCAATGCCGGCGCCATCGTCGTCTCCGACATCCTGCTTGCCGGCCATCAGCCGCGCGAGGCGATCGGCGAGATCCTGCGCTTCATCCAGTTCCTGGCCGATGACGACACCATCATCATCGACCGCGAGGTCGCGGCGTCCGAACGCGCCACCGGCTTTCGCAATTTCGCGCTTGCCAATTACATGAAATCGTTCGGCAATCTCCACCATGCGCCGGAACTGGCGCTGGGCGTCTATTTCCACCATTGCGCTATCGCCATGAGCTGCCGGCAACTGGCCCTGGCCGGCCGCTTCCTCGCCAATGGCGGCAAGAACCCGGCGACCGGGCATTCCGTCGTCTCAGCAGAGCGCGCCCGCCGCATCGGCGCGATGATGCTGACCTGCGGCCACTATGACGGCTCCGGCGACTTCGCTTTCCGCGTCGGCATTCCCGGCAAGAGCGGCGTTGGCGGCGGCATATTGGGGATCGTGCCGGGGGTCGCCTCGCTTGCCGTATGGTCGCCAGGCCTCAACGCCAACGGCAATTCCAGGCTGGGTTCGATCGCGCTGGAAAAACTGGCGAAGACGATGAACTGGTCGATCTTCGCGCCATAGTCACCATAGTGTTGTCGCCTGAATTGGGGCAAAAAAATCCCGCGCAGCCGATCGGCGACGCGGGATTTTTTTTAATCAGAAAGTCTGGCTAATGCGCGGAAAGGCTTAGAAAAAGCCCTTCCGTTGCCACCAGCCGGCACGCTTCGGCTTGTCCTCGGCCTTTGCTTCCTCGGTCTTTGCTTCCTCGGTCTTTGCCTCGTCCGGGACGATCGAGGAGACGACCGGCACGACCGGAGCATCCACCGGTACCGGCTTGCGCCGCGACGGCCGGACCTTCGGCGTTTCCTCGGCAGCCGCCACTTCAGTCTCCTGCGAAGCCGGCGCAGCGGTCTCGCCGGAAGCCACGGAGGCGGCCCCGGCAGCCGATGTCTCGGCGCCCGCAATCTCGGCAACTGCTTCCGCCGCAACTTTCTTCGGCTTGGCGGTACGGCGCGGCTTCTTCGGCTTTTCGGCGCTCGGCGTGTCGTCGTTCGCCGGAGCACGCACCGCAAGCTCTTCGGCCGGCGGCGCACCCTCCGGCTCGCCGGTCACGGGCTCTGCTTCCGACACGGCACCTTCCGTCATGGCGGCCGGCTCGCCGGCGCTGGCTTCGATCTCGCCTTCGCCCTCTTCGCGGCGATTGCGCTTGCCGCCGCGCTTGCCGCGCCGGCGCTTCTTGCCGTGACCGTCGTCCGCCGCTTCCGGCGTTTCGGCAACACCGGCCGGCGCTTCACGTTCCGCTTCGGCACCTTGATCGCCGGCGGCGACGAAGGCATCGTCTATCGGCGCCGAAACGGAAGCACCTTCCACAGCAGCGCCATGCTCGCGATCGCCATGTTCGCGTTCCCCGTGCTCACGATCCCCGTGTTCACGATCCCCATGTTCACGATCCTTGCCGCCGCGCCGTCTGCGGCGCTTGCGGCGCTTGCGATCGCGGCCTTCGCCGTCCTCGCCGGACCTTGGCTGCTGCGGCTGCTGGGCAGGGCGTGGCTGCTCGGCCTGCACCGGTTCCTCGTCTTCCTCTTCGATGACGATCTCGTCCTCGGGTTCTTCCGGCTCGACATAGGCCGGGAACGTGCGCGCCTCGACAAAGCCTTCCGGCTTTTCGGCCAGCGCGCCGCGGAAGATGGCATAGTGTTGTGCACCGACCGCGTCATCGGCTTCGATGGTGATGGTCACGCCGAAGCGATGCTCGAATTCCACCAGCGTGCCGCGCTTGTGATTGAGCACATAGAGCGCGGTCGCCGCCGGCGTCCGCACCGTGATGTGGCTGCGCGAATCCTTGAGCAGGAATTCCTCGATTGCCCGCACCACCATCAGCGCGACCGACGAATCGGAGCGCACATGGCCGGTGCCGCCGCAATGCGGGCAAGGCTTCATGGTCGATTCCAGCACGCTGGCGCGGATGCGCTGGCGCGACATCTCCATCAGGCCGAAATGCGAGATGCGGCCGACCTGGATGCGGGCACGATCGTTCTTGAGGTGATCCTTCAGCCGCTTCTCGACGGAGCGGTTGTTGCGGTTCTCCTCCATATCGATGAAGTCGATGACGATGAGGCCGGCGAGATCGCGCAGCCTCAATTGCCGGGCGACTTCCTCGGCGGCTTCCAGATTGGTGTGAAGTGCGGTGTCCTCGATCGAGTGCTCCTTGGTGGAACGGCCCGAATTGACGTCGATGGCGACCAGCGCTTCCGTCTGGTTGATAATGATGTAGCCGCCGCTCTTCAGCGTCACCTGCGGCTGCAGCATGCGGTCGAGCTGCGCTTCGATGCCGTTGCGCACAAAGATCGGCGTCGTGTCGCGGAACGGCTGAACCACCTTGGCGTGGCTCGGCATCAGCATGCGCATGAAGTCCTTGGCCTCGCGGTAGCCTTCTTCGCCGGAAACCAGGATCTCGTCGATATCCTTGTTGTAAAGGTCGCGCACCGAGCGCTTGATCAGGCTGCCTTCCTCGTAAACCAGGGCAGGGGCCGTGGATTGCAGCGTCAGATTGCGGACGTTTTCCCAAAGCCGCATCAAATATTCGTAGTCGCGCTTGATCTCTGCCTTGGTGCGGCTTTCGCCTGCCGTACGCAGGATGACACCCATGCCTTGCGGCACTTCGAGATCGGCGACCACTTCCTTCAGCCGCTTGCGGTCCTGCGCATTGGTGATCTTGCGCGAAATACCGCCGCCGCGGGCCGTGTTCGGCATCAGCACCGAATAGCGGCCGGCCAACGACAGGTAGGTGGTCAGCGCTGCACCCTTGTTGCCGCGCTCTTCCTTGACGACCTGCACCAGCAGGATCTGCCGGCGCTTGATCACTTCCTGGATCTTGTACTGGCGACGGACCGGCTTGCGGCGGTTGCGCACTTCTTCCAGCGCGTCCTCGGCACCGACCGATTCGACCTCGTGATCGTCCGGATGCGAGGATTGCACCTCTTCCAGCATGCCGCGATCATTGTCTTCGGAGGTTGCTTCGCCGCTTGTCTCGGTCCCGCTTGTCTCGGGCCCGCTTACCTCGACTTGCGGGACGGCTTCCGAGATTACGTCGGCATCGACGCTGGCAGCGATGGAACTGGAACCGCCTTCGGACGGCTCGGTCTCACCGCGATCGGCGGCTTCATCGCTCTGCCCGGCGGCACCCTCGCTCTGTCCGGCAATGTCGGACATGGTGTTGTCGTCAACGGCATCCAGCTTTTCTGCGACGGCATCTTCGCCGTTCTCGCCATTCTCGCCGTCGGCCGCGCCTGCCTCGCGCCTGTGCTCGCCGCGGTCGCGGCTCTTGCCGCCGCGCCGGCGTCCGCGCTTGCCACGGTCGCGGCTCTGGCGGTCCTCGCCTTCGGCGGCTTCCTCGTCCTCTTCGTCCTGGGCTTCCTGTGCTTCCGCACGCAGCAGCGCCTGACGGTCGGCGACCGGAATCTGGTAGTAGTCGGGGTGTATTTCACTGAAGGCGAGGAAACCGTGACGGTTGCCGCCATATTCGACAAAGGCTGCCTGAAGAGAAGGTTCGACGCGCGTTACGCGGGCGAGATAGATGTTTCCTTTGAGCTGCTTCTTGTCCTGGGATTCAAAGTCGAATTCTTCAATACGGTTACCGCGAACGACGACAACGCGTGTTTCCTCCGGGTGGGAGGCGTCTATCAGCATTTTGTTGGGCATTATTTCGTTTCCTCCCGGCAGCCGTCGGCCGAAGCTTGCGAGGCAATGCCCGCTGCCGTGGACCTGGAACATGGGTGCCGGACAATTGAACGTCCGCCGGCCGCTGCCTGAGCGCCATGGCGGTGCCGCCCGCAGCCGTAGTGGCGCGGTTTGTTGCGGACCTTTCCATGATTGCGCTTGAAGCCATCGTCACCAGCAGAACCTTTTGAACCAAAGCCCGGAAAAAACCGGACCAGCTTGTTTGCTCATACAGAGCCGGCACGGGACAATCCCGGCCGTTTTGCTCACGCAGGCGATTCCCCCGCCACGGGAGCACGCCTGCGAAAATCGTCGCGATCACCGATGCCTTCTTCGCCTGAAGCGAAAGGAGCCGTCTTGCGTCTGACCTGTAGCAGGAAGCTGCGGAGGAGGACGGTTCCAGGATTGCAGTGATCCACCATCGCTTTTATGATTTGGCGGGTTGGAAGGCAACCCCGATTCCCGATGCCGGCAAAAAGCCGTTCCGCAGCGGAAGCCCCGGTCCCAAGCCTTCCATGAAAAGGCTTGGTTAACCTTCTCTGGATACCAATCGTTAATCGAGTTCGCGGTCTGCCGGCACTTTGACAAGCGACAGGGCACTTCGACAAGCGATCGGGCATGACGCCAAAACGGGAGCGACTGGTAGAAAGATGGGACTGGCAGGCGTCGCAGACAAGGGCCGTCATCATGGAGGCTGGTTCTTCCGTACCGCCTGCCTGCTGTCGCTGATCCTGGCTTGCCTGGTCTTTTCGCCGCTTTCGCGTGCTGCCGACGCACAGCTTGGTGCCACAAGCTACAAGATGGCCGGCGATGCCACCAAGATGCGCATCGTCATCAATTTCGACCGCGAACCCGACATCAAATGGTTCCTGCTGCGCGGCCCCAATCGCCTGGTCATCGATCTGCCGGCCACCAGATTTGCCCTCAATGCCAGGGATGTAAAGCCGCGCGGCCTTGTCCGCACGGTGCGTTACGGCGAGCTCGGCGAGGGGAAATCGCGGCTGATTCTCACCGGCAAGGGACCGTTCGCCGTCGACAATCTCGACGTGCTCAAGAACGGTGACGGCAACGGCTACCGCATCGCCATCGACATGTCGGCGGCCTCGCAGCGGGAATTCGACGCAGCGCTCGCCAATCAGGCGCTGACCACCGGTTCGACGGTCTCCGCCGACAAGGCCGGCAGGGTCGGTACCGGGCCGGTCTCCAATCCGGGCCATCGTTTCACCGTCGTCGTCGATCCCGGCCATGGCGGCATCGACGGCGGTGCCGAGGGCCTGAACGGGACGGTCGAAAAGAACGTGACGCTCGCCTTTGCCATGGAACTGCGCGACAAGCTCGCCGCCAGCGGCAAATACGACGTGTTCCTGACGCGCGAAACGGACGAGTTCCTGCGGCTCGACGACCGCGTGCGCATTGCCCGCCAGCATGAGGCCGACCTGCTCATCTCGATCCATGCGGACACGATCAGCCTCAAGGGCATTCGCGGCGCAACCGTCTACACCGTGTCCGACAAGGCTTCCGATCCCGAGGCGCAGGCGCTTGCCGACCGTGAAAATCTTTCCGACCAGTTCGCCGGCATGGAGATCAAGGACGACAGCAAGGAAGTGACCGATATCCTGATCGACCTGATCCGCCGCGAGACGCATAATTTTTCGATGAGCTTCGCCCATACTCTCGTCGGCCAGCTTTCCACCAGCGTCGGTCTGATCAACAACCCGCAGCGTTCTGCTGGCTTCAAGGTGCTGAAGGCGCCGGACGTTCCATCCGTGCTGGTCGAACTCGGCTATCTGTCGAACGCCAAGGACGAAGCGCAGTTGCTCAGCGCCGATTGGCGCAGCAAGGCGACCCAGAGCATAACCAACGCCGTTGCCCTGTTTGCTTCGGCCAAGAGCGGAACGGGGGCCGGAGGCTGAAATGTCCGCCGGCGCCCACAACCTGAAGCAGCGTTGCACGGCGACAACACCCTGTGCTTTTATTTCCGGCATTCGAAACCGAAATCCCGCGCTGCCGTATTTTGCCCACATGGTCGCGACATGGATTTTGCGATTACGGTTTGGGATCGTCCCGAAAGCTTGCGTGAAGGGCGGCTTCGTTTAGGAAATTCCCGAACCAAGGACTGGAGCGGGTATGATTCGTCTCATTGGCTATTTCTTCGGCATCGGCACGACGCTGGCCCTTTTGGTCGCGGCGGGCGTGGCGATCTATATCGGCCATTTGTCGAAGGACCTGCCCGATTACGAGGTGCTGGCCAAATACGAGCCGCCGGTGACGACCCGCATCCACGCGTCGGATGGCGCGCTGATGGCCGAATACGCGCGTGAGCGGCGGCTTTATCTGCCGATTCAGGCGATCCCGGATCGTGTCAAGGCGGCCTTCCTGTCGGCCGAGGACAAGAATTTTTACAATCACCCCGGCATCGACGTGACCGGCCTTGGCCGGGCCATTGTCGTCAACCTGCAGAATGTTGGTTCGGGAAAGCGCCAGGTCGGCGCCTCGACGATTACCCAGCAGGTGGCGAAGAACTTCCTGTTGTCTTCAGACCAGACCTACGAGCGCAAGATCAAGGAGATGATCCTCGCCTTCCGCATCGAGCAGGCCTACTCGAAGGATCGCATTCTCGAGCTCTATCTCAACGAGATTTTCTTCGGCTTCGGCGCCTATGGCGTCGCCGGTGCTGCGCTCACCTATTTCGACAAATCGGTGAACGAGCTCACCGTCGCCGAAGCCGCCTATCTCGCCTCCCTGCCGAAGGGGCCGAACAACTACCATCCCTTCAAGCATGCCGATCGCGCCTTGGAGCGCCGCAACTGGGTCATCGACCAGATGGTCGAGAACGGCTACGTCACGCATGAGGAAGGCGAGAAGGCCAAGGCCGAGCCGCTCGGCGTCACGCCGCGCCGCACCGGCAACTATCTCTTCGCCGGGGAGTATTTCACCGAGGAAGTGCGTCGCCAGATCATCGCGCGCTACGGCGAGAATGCGCTCTACGAAGGCGGCCTTTCCGTCCGCACGACACTGGATCCGAAGATGCAGCTGATTGCCCGCAAGGCCATGCAGAACGGACTTATGAAGTTCGACACGCTGCGCGGCTACCGCGGGCCGGTCACGAGCATCGACGTTTCCGGCGACTGGGGCGTGCCGCTGGGCAACGTCAAGCGGTTGGAGGACGTGCCGGAATGGTCGCTCGCCGTCGTGCTCGACAGCTCGGCCACCGGCCTGTCCATCGGCCTGCAGCCGACGCGCCAGATCTCCGGCGAAATCGTCAAGGACCGCGTCGAAGGCACCGTCAGCAAGGAAGACATGAGCTTCGCCATGCGCCACGTCGTCGACGGCAGGACCGTCAAGGCGAAGTCGCCGGCCGACGTGCTGAAGCCGGGCGACGTGATTTTCGTGCAGAAGAACGACGGCTCGGACAACAGCTACAGCTTGCGCCAGGTTCCCGAAGTGGAAGGCGGCCTGATCGCCATGGACCCGCATACCGGACGCGTCCTGGCCATGGTCGGCGGTTTCTCCTACGCGCAGTCGGAGTTCAACCGGGCGACGCAGGCCATGCGCCAGCCGGGGTCGTCGTTCAAGCCGATCGTCTATTCGGCCGCCCTCGACAATGGCTATACGCCCGCCTCCGTGATCATGGACGGGCCGATCACCATCCAGAGCGGCAACACGACCTGGACGCCCAAGAATTACGACGGAACGGTGGCCGGCCCGGCGACGTTGCGGTCCGGCATCGAGAAATCGCGCAACCTGATGACGGTGCGGCTTGCCAACGACATGGGCATGAAGCTGGTCGTGGAATATGCCGAGCGTTTCGGTGTCTACGACCACCTGGCGCCGTATCTGCCGATGGCGCTGGGATCCGGCGAGACGACGGTGATGCGCATGGTGTCGGCCTATTCGATCATGGCCAATGGCGGCAAGTCGATCAAGCCGTCGCTGATCGACCGCATCCAGGACCGCTACGGCAAGACCGTCTTCAGGCAGGACGAACGCGGCTGCTCGAACTGCAACGCCGCCGAGTGGCAGAACCAGCCAGAGCCGGAGCTGGTCGACAACTCCGAGCAGGTGCTCGATCCGATGACCGCCTACCAGATCACATCGATGATGGAGGGCGTCGTGCAACGCGGCACCGGCGCCACCATCAACGAGCTCGGCCGTCACATCGCCGGCAAGACCGGAACGACCAACGACGAAAAGGATGCCTGGTTCATCGGCTATACGCCGAACCTCGTTGTCGGCCTTTATATGGGCTACGATCAGCCGAAAGGCCTTGGCAAGGGCGCGACCGGCGGCGGCCTTGCCGCGCCGATCTTCAAGGATTTCATGCGCGTGGCGCTGGACGGCACGCCCAATGTCGACTTCAAGGTTCCGGACGGCATGAAGCTGATTGCGATCAATCGCAAGACCGGCATGCGAGCCAACGCGGGCGACGCCGGAACCATCATCGAAGCCTTCAAGCCGGGTACCGGTCCCGCCGACAGCTATTGGGTGATCGGCATGGGTGCGGACGGCTCCAACGCCACCGGCGGGGCGCTGTCGCCGCAGGCCAACCAGGCCATCCAGTCGGGCGGCGGCGGGCTCTACTGACAATCGCTACATCGGGTTGGGTCGGCTTGACGATGATGGTCGAGCCGGTCCATTCCGCTTTACAGGGGCCGGTACATTACAGGGGCCGGCGCTTTACAGGAGACCGTGCCGTCCCTATGTATCGCGCCATCAAACCGCCATCCAGCAACAGGACAGAACAGCCAGCCATGCGCGCGGAAACGCAAAATATTGTCGACGAGATCAGGCAGGCGATCACCCTGCTGAGGAGGCATCTTTGACTGGGACCAAGCCATAAAGCGGCTTGAGTACCTGAACGTCCGTGCCGAGGATTCGAGCCTCTGGAACGAGCCGCTGGAAGCACAAAAGCTGATGCGCGAGCGTCAGGGCCTCGAGGAAGGCATTGCCGCGGTCAAAGGCCTCACCCAGGCCCTGGAAGACAATATCGGCCTGATCGAGCTTGGCGAGGAAGAGGGCGACGAGGGCGTCATCGCGGAGGCCGAAGCGGCGATCCGCTCGATGCGCGGCGAGGCCAAGGCGCGCCAGATCGAAACGCTGTTGTCGGGCGAGGCGGACGCCAACGATAGCTATCTGGAAGTTCATGCCGGCGCCGGCGGCACCGAAAGCCAGGACTGGGCCTCGATGCTTCTGCGCATGTATACGCGCTGGGCCGAGCGCCGCCGCTTCAAGGTCGAGGTGCTGGAGGTGCATGACGGCGAAGAGGCCGGCATCAAGTCCGCCACGCTGCTGATCAAGGGCCACAACGCCTACGGCTGGCTGAAGACGGAATCCGGCGTGCATCGTCTCGTGCGCATTTCGCCGTATGACAGCAATGCGCGCCGCCACACCTCCTTCGCCAGCGTCTGGGTCTATCCCGTCATCGACGATACGATCGACATCGACGTTTCCGAATCCGACGTCCGTATCGACACGTATCGTTCCTCGGGATCGGGCGGCCAGCACGTCAACACCACCGATTCGGCCGTGCGCATCACCCATCTCGCCACCGGCATCGCGGTCGCCTGTCAGGCCGAGCGCTCCCAGCACAAGAACAAGGCCAAGGCCTGGGAAATGCTGCGCTCGCGGCTTTACGAGGAAGAGCTGAAGAAGCGCGAAGCGGTGGCGAACGCCACGGAAGCGTCGAAGAGCGATATCGGCTGGGGCCACCAGATACGGTCCTACGTGCTGCAGCCCTATCAGTTGGTGAAAGATCTGCGCACCGGTGTCGAGAGCACCAGCCCGTCGAGCGTGCTCGACGGCGACCTCGACGATTTCATGGAAGCCTCGCTGTCGCAGCGGATCGAGGGTGGCGCCGGCGAAACGGTGGCCGATATCGACTGAGGCCGCCGGGCACCAATCCGGCAGGAATGTGGGTTCATCACGCGAGAGTTACGGCCATCGTGCGAGAGTGACGAGCTCTCAATTTGCACCTACCTGTCGTTCTACAACTTTGTTTTTCGTAGAGTTTTTCAAAATCGATTTCGGCTTTTGACGCGGATGCCTCGGGCCTGCCGGTGCCAAGCCTGGAACCAGCGCGAGCCAAATCCCGTTATTGGCGATCCCGCTGCCGGGGTTGACCAGGTTTCGTCAATCAGGACGGCAGGTTGGTTCCGGCTGCAGAGGTCGGCGTTCAGTTGCGACAGCAATTGCTTGCGCCGACCAAGGAATCAGCCCAGCATTCATGCGCTGGGGAGGAAAAAAGCATTTATGGCCGGACGCGGCGTATCTGCGACCTGACGATCCGGCCACTGGGAAGACACGTTCCGGGAACGGGCAAGCGAAATGCTTGACAACCGTTGATAGGAACTGCGCTCATGCCTGCTCTCACAACCAGACCGGCCCCAGTCGCCCGCACGGCGCGCCGACTCCTGAATTCACTTGTCGCGGCAGTGGTTTTGATAGCTGCCGCCATTCCATTTGCGGCGCCTGCTCTGGCGCATGATGCCAAGCCGACCGCGGCCATGCCGCAAGGCTGGAGCTATCCCTTCTCCTGCTGCTCGGGCTATGATTGCCGCGAGGTCTCTCAGACATCGATCAGCGAACGTCCCGAGGGCTATGTCATCAAAGGAACCGGGGAAGTCGTGGCCTATAGCGACAAGCGGATCAAGAATTCGCCCGACGGCGAATATCATTGGTGCTCCGTTGCCGGTGCCAATGACGGAAAGACCATCTGCCTGTTCGTGCCGCCATCGTCCTATTAGCGCATGACGCCCGAAAGCTTGCCGACGGGCTGACCCGGGGGGTGTGCGGCGGCTTTGGATCGATGAGCCTTCGATCGGCACTCCAGCATTTTTAACCTGTGCATCGCAGGCTCGCAGGTCGCTGACAGGCAGTTGTCAGGAGCGTTTCTTTATGCTGCCTTTGCTTACGGGCGGCATTGTGAGGGACCAATCCATGACGATCAAGGCAAGCTGCCACTGCAAGGCGACGACGTTCGAAGTCTCGCAAGCGCCGCAGACAGTGACGCGATGCACCTGTTCCTTCTGTTCAAAACGCGGTTCGTTGTGGGCCTATTACACCCCATCGCAATTCAGGCTCACCAGCCCGCCGGAGAATGTTTCGTTCTACCAGTGGGGATCGAAAACCATAAAACACGGTTTTTGCGCCAGCTGCGGCTGTGGGACCTTCACCGAGACGCCGGACTGGTCGACAGGCGAGCCGAATTTCGACAATCCGAAGATCAGCGTGAACTCGCGGCTGTTCGACGATTTCGATCTCGACAAGGTCGAAGTGGTGGTCATCGACGGCAAGAATCTCTGGTAGCCAGTTGAATTGGGGTGGTCGCGCGAGCCGCTGCAGGCGTGTGGAATTGAGCCGGGGAAAGCCGCGGCAGCGGCTTTTGCTGGTCCGTTTTTCGCCGCATTTCATGGTACAAGTCGCTGGAAGGGCTGATGCGGTGCGCCGTTGCGCGGCCGTGGAATGGAGAGGGACCACCATATGAAAAAGATTGTGCTCGCCGTCGTGGCGACGGCTGTGCTCGTGAGCGCATGCACCACCGATCCCTACACCGGGGAACAGAAGGTTTCCAACACCGCTGCCGGCGCCGGTCTCGGTGCTTTGGCGGGTGCCGGGCTCGGCATGCTTGCCGGAGGTAACGACCGCCGCAACGCGCTGATCGGCGCGGGCATCGGCGCGCTTGCCGGCGGTGCCATCGGTGCCACCATGGACCAGAACGAGGCCGAACTGCGCCGACAGCTTCAGGGCACAGGCGTCAGCGTCACCCGCACCGGCGACCAGATTATCCTCAATATGCCGTCCGACATCACCTTCAACGTCGACCAGGACGCGGTGAAGGCCGGTTTCTATCCGGTGCTGAATTCGGTGGCCCTTGTGCTGAAAAAGTTCCGCCAGACCACGGTCGACGTGTTCGGCCACACCGACTCGACCGGCGGCGACGAGCACAATTTCGACCTGTCGCAGCGCCGCGCCCTGGCGGTCGCCAACTATCTGTCCGGGCAGGGCGTCGATTCCCGCCGCTTCGCCGTCACCGGCTTCGGCAAGACGCGTCCGATCGCCTCCAATGCGACGGCTGCCGGCCGGGCTCAGAACCGCCGCGTCGAGATCCAGCTGTCGCCGCTCACCTGAGGCAAGCACATGAACCGAGAGCGGCCCCGCAAGGGGCCGCTCCAATGGCTATGCCGGGCCACCGACCGTCGGCGCCCTTCGTTCGTGATGTCAGGACCGGGCCGGCTGATCGACAATCGCGGCAACGATCCGGCGCACGATCGGAAGCACAATCAGCAGACTGGGAAACGCGACAAGCCATGAAGCGCCCCATGCATAGCTCCAGGCCGCTATAAACCCGTTTGTCCAGCCTGCGCCGATTGCCGTCGAAACCGCCGAGACAATCGAGGACATCAGAATCGAAAGAACCAACGGCATCACCACCGCGCCGTAGGAGGGCGGCAGCTTTCTCAACTTGAAGGCTCGATCCGGTGATGCTTGCATCGAAATCTCCCAATCAGAAAAAATGTGCGTCAGCGTTACTGTGAGGACGATCAGGCGGCATATGCCGTCTGCAGCGCCAATTCCCGAATGAAGCTTCGCAGCGAACGCGGCTCGCGGCCAAGCACGGCACGCAACGTCAGGCTGTTCCCGCCGAGGCCGTATTTGGCGTAGTGGCTGTGTACTTTGGCCAGCATCTGCAACTGCCGGTCGGTATAGGGAAGGCGGGCCTTCGCCGCCCAGTCCTGAAATGTCGGCTCGCCCGCCGAAACCGGCCGGCCAAGCGCTTCGCTCATCATGGCGACGACCTCTTCGCGGCTGTGCATACCGTCGGCGCACAGCTCGAGGGTCGCATAGGACAAACGCGCTTCGGTCAGTGCGATTGCCGCCACTTCAGCCACATCGCGATAGTCGACGCGGGCGAGCTTCGCCGTCCTTGGAAACGGCTCGGCGAAAACGCCGTGCTCGACGACGGACGGCCAGGCCGGCGCGATATTTTGCATGAAATTGGCCGGGTGCAGAATGGTGTACTCCATGTTCGTCGAATAGAGGGCAGCTTCAACGGGTACCTTGCTTGCATGGTTTTCCAGCCTCGTATTGGTCGGCTGGATCACCGACGAAAAGACGAACTTTCGAACGCCTGCTCGCGCCGCCGCCTCAACCATGGCAACCCCCATGGCGGCTTCGTCGGGAGCAAAGGCCGGTCCGATGTGAAAGACACCGTCAATACCTTCCACGGCCTGCTCAAGGCTCTGACGGTTGCGCAGATCTCCGATCGCGATTTCGGATGCGCCGGCTTTCCGGGCTTTTTCGGCACTCGCGGCGTCACGAACAAGCGCTCGAACCCTGGCATTGCGGCGGACGAGTTCAGGCACCACCAAACCGGCAACGCGGCCTGCGGCGCCTACGACCAGGACCGTTGGACTGGGTGTTCGCATGACGATCTCTTTCCTTCGAGTCTGCCTTTCGGCGTGTGCAGGGAAGATAAAATCTCGCGAACTTCGTTACAATTGATCGATGTTGCGATAGTTTCTCCCGATTTTCGGCAGAAAGGAGCGATGAGCGATGAGCCGGATAGATGATTTCGAAGCCTTCATTGCCATTGTCGAGCATGGCAGCCTGACGGCTGCCGCACGCCGGCTGAACCGCTCACTGCAGTCGGTCAGCCGGTCCCTGGCGACATTGGAGGAATCAATCGGGGTCGAGCTTCTGCACAGGACGACACGCCGCTCGACGCCGAGCGAAGCCGGAGCGGCCTTTTTCCAGCGCATCAAACCCGCCGTCGAGGAAATTAACGAAGCCAGGCTTCAGGCGGCCAATCGACGGTCGGAGCCATCGGGCATCCTGCGTGTCAGTGCCCCGGTTCTGTTCGGCCCGGACTTCCTCGTGCCGGTTATCGCCGACTATATGCGGACATATCCCCGGGTCGAGGTTGACCTCAAGCTTTCCGATGAATTTGTCGATCTCGATGCCGAGGGTCTCGATCTGGCGGTAAGAATCGGCAATTTGCCGGATTCCAATTTACGTGCGAAGCGCCTGGGCGCGCTGCGGCGCGTGGTGTTCGGCGCACCTGCCTACTTCCAGCAACACGGCCGACCGGCCCATCCGCTCGAATTGCGTGAGCATCAATGCATCGTACGAACCGTCGACGGCCGCCCAGGCGAATGGATGTTTCAGATTGAAGGCAAGCCCCGGCCGGTGAAGGTCGCGGGCACCTTCCGGTCGAATTTGATGATATCGATCTATGCGGCCGCGGTTCACGGATTGGGTCTGGGCTACTCGCCGCTTTGGCAGGTAAAGCACCTGGTGGACGATGGCCGCCTGGAACTGGTTCTAACCGAATTCGAGCCGGTGCCGGTGCCGATACACGCCGTGTGGCCGGAAGGCAGATCATCCTCGGCCAAAGTCCGCGCTTTTCTGGACCTGCTGGCATCCCGCCTGGAGCTCAGGGATCTTTAGCTACATAGCGAGCCTAGCGGCATATGGGTCGCCGGCAGCACCAAAATCGACCGCCTCGCAGCAACGCCACAAGATTACCGAGAGCAGTACTTCTCAAAAGAGGGTGCTTCGCGCGTCGGCGGGGCCGCGCGCGAGCCGTGTCAGACCTTGGCGACGATCCGCATGAAGGCCGGCATGTCGTCGCCGAAGCCGACGGTCGCGTCATTGTCTTCCTGGCGCTGGCGGGCAGGGCGCTCGCGCTGCGGCCTGGTGTCGCCCCGTTCCGGCGCGCGCCGTTCGTTGCGATCGGGCGAAGCCTTGCGTTCAGATGAAGCCTGGCGCTCGCTGTTTTCCGAGCGGATCGCCTCTTTGCGGGTACGCCGCTCGTCGATGTCGGCGACGGTGGCTTCGGCCACGACCGGCTGTTCTTCGCTAACTGCTTCCGGCGCTGCTTCTTCGCTGCGCCTGGCGTGGCGTTCACGCGGTTTGCGCTCGCCCCTGTCCTTGGCGTCGTCCTTGCGGCCGGCACGGCGTGGCGCACCGCGGCCACGGCGCGGGGCCTCATCCTCGCCGCCTTCGCTGGCAACGACCGTCGACAAATCGCCGTCATGCCACTCGATCTTCGTGCCGATCAGCCGCTCGATGGCGTCGATGTATTTGGTGTCCGACTTGGTCGCGATAGTGAAGGATTTGCCCGAGCGCCCGGCGCGGCCGGTACGGCCGATGCGGTGGACGTAATCCTCCGCGTGGATCGGCACGTCGTAATTGAAGACATGGCTGACATCGGGAATGTCGAGGCCGCGCGCCGCGACATCCGAAGCAACGAGGTAGCGCAGCTTGCCGTCACGGAAATTGGCCAGCATCTGCATGCGCGCGCGCTGGTCCATGTCGCCGTGCAGGGCGCCGGCGTCGAAGTCATATTTCAGCAGCGAGCGGAACAGCTCCGATACCTCGATCTTGCGGTTGCAGAAGATGATGGCGTTCTTCAGCTCGGCATCCTCGGCTTTCATCAGATTGCGCAGCGTCTCGCGCTTGTCCCAGGGTTTCGGGCCGGATTTCACCAGCCGCTGGATGATGTTGGTGGCGGCCGATGCTGCCTTCGACACTTCGACGCGCACCGGTGCGTGCAGGAATTTCTCGGTGAGCTTGGTGATTTCCGGCGGCATCGTCGCCGAGAAGAACAGCGTCTGCCTGGTGAACGGGATCATCTCGCAGATACGCTCGATGTCGGGGATAAAGCCCATGTCGAGCATGCGGTCGGCCTCGTCGATGACGAGGATCTCGACGCCGTTGAGCAGGAGCTTGCCGCGCTCGCGATGGTCGAGCAAGCGGCCGGGGGTCGCGATCAGCACATCGGCGCCGCGCTCGAGCTTCTTGTCCTGCTCGTCGAAGGACACGCCGCCGATCAGCAGTGCGATGTTGAGCTTGTGGTTCTTGCCGTATTTGACGAAGTTTTCCTCGACCTGCGCGGCGAGCTCGCGCGTCGGCTCGAGGATCAGCGTGCGCGGCATGCGGGCGCGGGCACGGCCCTTTTCCAACCGGGTGAGCATCGGCAGGACGAAGGACGCCGTCTTGCCGGTGCCGGTCTGGGCAATGCCCAGCACGTCCTTGCCGAGCAAGGCGTGCGGGATAGCACCAGCCTGGATCGGCGTCGGCTCGGTGTAGCCGGCATCGGTAACTGCGGAAAGGACCTTCGGCGACAGGCCGAGGTCTGCGAAGGTCAACGCTTCTTGAGCGATCTGGGTGTCTGAGGACAAGTTTGGCTGTCTTTGGCTGGTTCGGGGGCGCAACATATGCAGTCGCGGCAAGCGCCGCGCGCCTGCAAGATCGGTATTGCAGGTAGGCGCAAGCCCACGATTTGTCAACACAAACGGGCGGCATTGGCGCGATTGTGAAGCCGTAAGCTTAATCGCGATGCTTAATTTGCGCAGCGGCCGCCGCGCCCGCTCAGTAGCGGAACTGTTCGGCGAGAATGCGCTCGTTCCACGAATGGTTGGGATCGAACAGCAGCGTCGCCGTTGCCGTCGGCGATTCCCTCACCGTGACCGTCGTCACCGCCTTGACCTCGGTGTGGTCGGCGGCGGCATTCACCGGCCGCTTTTCCGGCTCCAGAATGTCGAAACGCACGATCGCCTTGTTGGAGAGCAGCGCGCCGCGCCAGCGGCGCGGACGAAACGGGCTGACCGGGGTCAGCGCCAGCAGCGGAGCGTCGAGCGGCAGGATCGGCCCGTGCGCCGACAGATTATATGCGGTCGAGCCGGCCGGCGTCGCAATCATCACGCCGTCGCAGTGCAATTCCTCCAGCCGCTCTTGCCCATCCACGGTGATGCGGATCTTGGCCGTCTGGTACGACTGGCGCCAAAGCGCGACCTCGTTGATCGCGAGCGCCGAAATCGTCTCGCCTTCGGCCGTCACCGCCTGCATCTCCAGCGGACGGATCGTTTCGGCAACGGCCGCCGCGATGCGCCCGGTCAAGCCGCTGGCGCGGTATTCGTTCATCAGAAAACCGATGGTGCCACGGTTCATGCCGTAGACCTTCTTTCCCGTGCTCATCGTCTCACGCAGGGTCTGCAGCAGAAAGCCGTCGCCGCCGAGCGCCACGACGATCCCGGCTTCTTCGACGGAGGCCTGGCCGTAACGCGCAGAGAGGCTTTCCAGCGCTGCATTGGCGTCGGCTGTACCGGATGAGACGAAGGCGAAACGGCTGGCGGTTTTGCTCATGGCTCTCAACGACAACCGATTGGCGACGACCGTCTGGCGACCGATTGGCGGCGACCGGTTGCTGGGCCGCGCCAGCGCCGGGTTAGCATGGGTGGGCATTTCTGCAAAGGGAGGGAGGTGCCTGGAGATGGCGACCAAACAAGCCGCACTCGCGCATCATGTCGGAGGACAAAATGATGTGATGGTTAAGACTCGCCTTAAACTCTCGTAAAGCCATATCGATCATGTTAGCCGGCAGCGGACGGGCGGCGTGGGGGCTAACCAGTCGAGGCCGATCTATTGCCGCTGGCACGCTTGATTATTGTCTTCCTGATGCTGGCAAGTTTTGCCCTGGCTTTCGCGGAACTGGTGCGCCAGGCGGAGGAAAAGAGCTTTAGACCCGAGCCCACGGCCTCGCGCTGCGGCGACGCGGCGGGGACACCCTGTCCGCAAAGGGCGCTTTGACGCCACAGCGCCAGTGCTTATCGGGCTTGCAACAGATGGCAGCCGGCCTGGCGCTTTTGCGCGAGATACTCGTCGACAAGCTGGCGATAGCGGACTTTGCCGAAGCTCGGGAAATGGCCGCCGTGCACGACCGAGACATCGAGATCGCGCATGCGCAGCAGCGTTTCGACATAATCGTCGATATCGGAGTGATAGACGTCGTCGATCAGCGGGCCGTCATAGATGATGTCGCCGGAAAACAGGATGCCCGTCCTGTTTTCGTAGAGCGCAATGCCGCCGGGTGAATGGCCAGGCGTGTGGATGACCTCGAAGGCACGGTCGCCGAGATCGACGATGTCGCCTTGCTCGAGCAACCGGCCGGCTGGTGCGGGCAGGATCCGGTAGCGCTTCGTGTCCCAGCCTTGCGGCATGCCGTCGAACATCTCGTCGGTGGCATAGCGGTCGGCAACCGTCCATTCGTTGCGTGGATCGGCGAGGATTTCGGCCTCGGCCGGGTGCACGCAGCGGTCGGGAAATTCGTGATGGCAGCCGATATGATCGAAATGGGTGTGACTGGCCACGCAGGTGAGCTTGCGCTGCGTGACCAGCGGCACGTGGCGGCGCAGGCTGAAATGGCCGAGGCCGGTATCGAACAGAAGATCGCGGTCGCGGCCGCGCACATGCCAGATGTTGCAGCGGAAGAACGGCTTGATCCACGGCTCGTGGATCAGCGTCACGCCATCGCCCATGCGGATAGTTTCGTACCAGTCAGGAGCGTCGATGATTGGAAGGGTGCTCATGTTTGGTCCGCAAGCAGGATGATGTCGCCAGCATCGCACGATACCGCGACAACGTCGCCCGGCTGGACGGCCGATGCGGCCGCGACCTTGGCGATGAAGTGCAGCGCCGGGTCGGTCGTGGAGGTCCCCAGCACACGCTTGAAGCTGCCCTGGAAGACGACGTCGCTGACCTTGACCATGCCAAGCGCCACAGCACCGCCTGCAGCGCCGAGAACAAGATGCTCCGGGCGGATGGCCAGCGCAACGGCCAAGCCGGGCGGCAATGTGCCGGGCAGCGAGAGCGACCCAAGCTTCGTGGTGACGGTGATTTTGCCGCTCTTCGCCTCGGTCACCGTTCCCGATAACAGTGTGCTTTCGCCCATGAAAGTCGCGGAAAAGCGCGTCGCTGGCCGTGCATAGACGCGCTCGGGCGGTCCTTCGTCCTCGATGCGCCCGTCATTCATCACCACGCAATGATCGGCCAGCGCCATCGCCTCTTCCTGATCGTGAGTGACGTGGATGAAGGCGGTGCCGACGCGTTTCTGGATCGCCTTCAACTCGTCCTGCATCTGCCGGCGCAATTTCAGGTCGAGCGCGCCGAGCGGCTCGTCGAGCAACAGCACCGCCGGCTCGACCACCAGGGCGCGCGCCAGTGCCACGCGCTGCCGCTGACCGCCGGAAAGCTGGTGCGGCTTCTTGTCGAAGGCAGTGGCCAGCCCAACCAGCGCCAGCGCCTCGCGCGCCCTTGCTGCCCGGGTTGCGGCATCGACACCCCGCATGCGCAGGCCGAAGCCGACATTGCTGCCGACGCTCATATGCGGAAACAGCGCGTAGTCCTGGAACACGGTCGTCGTCGGCCGCTTCGCCGGTGGCACGGCAGTGCAGTCCTCGCCGCGGATCAGCACCTTGCCTTCGCTCGGCGTGACGAAGCCGCCGAGGATGGACAGAAGCGTCGTCTTGCCGGACCCGGACGGCCCGAGCAGGATCGTGTAGCTGCCAGGCTCGATCGTCAGCGAGACGTTCTTCAGCACGGTGTGCTGACCGAAGCGATGCGAGACGGAGCTTATATCGACCAGTGGCGCACTCATGCCGGCTTCCTCCGCAACAGCATCAGCTCGAACAATACCACCAGCACGATGGAGACGGCGAAGACCAGCGAGCCGACGGCGTTGGTCTTGGGATTGAGGCCGGAGCGCAGCAGGTTCCAGATCTCGACCGGCAGCGTCGTATCGAAGCGCGTCAACAGGAACGAGATGACGAATTCGTCCCAGGAGAAGGTCATCGACAGAAAGAAACCGGCGAAGATCGCCGGTGCCATGACAGGCACGGTGATCAGCAGCAGCACCTTCCATTCGGGCGCGCCGAGGTCGCGCGCGGCGCGCTCGATGTTGATCTGGTGGTCGCCCATCTGGCTGTAGACGATGGCAAAGCAGAGCGGCAGGTTGATCACGACGTGGCCGATGCCGGCGGCAGTGAGCGACTTCGGCACGCCGGCCCAGTTGAACAGCACCAGCAGCCCCATGCCGATGATGAGATAGCTGACGGTCAAGGGCAAGGTGATCAGCCCGCGCATCAGGCCCGAGCCCGGCAAAGCGAAGCGCGCAAAACCCCAGGCGGAGAGAAAGCCCAACGTGACGGCGGCAGCCGAGGAGACGACCGCCACCAGCAGCGAATTGACCAGAGCCGAAGTCAGCCGCGTGTCGGCGAGCACGGCCTCGTACCAGCGCAGCGACGGTCCGGTGAAGGGCGGGATCGGAAACGACGTTGCCTGCAGCGAAAACAGCACCAGAACGATGACCGGTAGAAAGATGAAGCCGTAGATTGCGATGGCGTAAAGGCCGGAGACGAGGCGGATGAGCGCGCGCATGGTCAGGCCCGCTCGATCTTCAGCCAGCGGGAGCAGGCGAGATAGGCAATGGTGACCACCGCCATCAGGATGATCGACAACGCCGAAGCGAGCGGAAAGTCGCCGCGCCGGCCGATCTGCATCATGACGAGCTGCGGCATCAAAAGCTCGTTGTTGCCGCCGAGGATCTGCGGCGTGATGTAGTCGCCGATGCACAGCACGAAGGTGAGGAAGGCGCCGACCATGATACCGGGGAGCGTCAGCGGCAGAACGACATGCAGGAAAGTCCGAACCGGCCCGGCGCCGAGGTCGGCGGCGGCCTTGCGATAGCTGGGGCTGAGCTGCTTCAGATTGGCGAAGATCGTCAGCGTCAACAGCATGACGAAGAAATGCACGAAGCCGGTGACGGTGGCCAGCCGCGTATTGGCGAGCTGCAGCGGTTCGCTGAACAGGCCGGAGCCGGTCAACGCATGGTTGACGACGCCGTTCTGCGCCAGCACCAGCAGCCACGAATAGGAGCGCACGACATAGGAGGTCCAGAACGGCAGCACTGCCAGCATCAGCGCCAGCCGCTGCCAGCGCTCCGGCACCTGTTCGGCCAGGATCCAGGCAAAAGGATAGGCGAGCAGCACGGAGATCACGGTGACGATCGCTGTGACCTGCAGCGAGTTCACCATCGCCTGCCAGTAGGACGGATTGGCAAAGAACTGGCTGTAGTTGGACAGCGTGAAGCCGCCGCCTTCATGTGCCGTCAGGCTGGATACCGCCATGGCGACGAAGGGCAGCACAAAAAACAGCAGCGTCCAGCCGAGCGCCGGCGTGACCAGCGCCCAGGGCAGGGCACGCCCACTGTTGACGGCGTTCACGACCGGCATCCGGTCATTGCGCTTGCAGCATTTCGGTCCAGACGTCCTGCATCTTCTTGTCGAGGTCGGCGTTCGGCGCAGGATAGGACTGGGCGCGGGCGAGGAATTCCGGCTGCTCGTCAAAGCGCAGGATCTTCTTCTGCTCGTCGCTCAACGCCGCCTTGCTGTTGGCCGGCATGCCCCAATAGCAGGACGAGGTGGCGAGCCGCGCCTGGCCTTCGGGGCTCATAATGTACTGGATGAATTTAAGCGCCAGCTCCTTATTCTTGGAATCCTTGAACATTGCCAGCGACTGCGACCACAGCACGGCGCCTTCTTTCGGGATAGAGAAGTCCAGGGCAGGGTTTTCCTTGGCCAGCCCCGCCGTCACCCATTCGCCGCCGCCGACCAGAATGTCGACCTCGCCGGTTGCCAGCGCCGTCTGGCTGGCGGTCACTTCGCCGACCAGCTTGGCGTTGGCCTTCATTTTGAGCAGCTCTTCCTTGATGGCGGGAAGGTCGGCTTCGGTCAGGTCCGCCGTCTTCTTGCCGATCGCCAGTGCGGCCATGCCGATGACCGGCAGGTAATAATCGTAGATGGCGATCTTGCCCTTGTATTTGTCGCCGGTCAGCGCGGCAAGCGACTGCATGTCGGCCGGGTCGACCTTGGTCTTGTTGTAGCCGATCGTGTTGTAGCCGAACTTTTCGGTGATGCCGTAACGCTTGCCGTCAACGACGGTGGAGCTGTCCATCTTCACCTGCGGAAACAGGTCGGCCAGCGGCAGCTTGTCTTCCGGCAGCGGCTCGAACAGGCCTTTTTCGACGCCGCGCGGTACGTCGATGCTGTCGATCACCATCACGTCCCAGTCGCCGGGCTGCGATTGTTCGACGATGGCCAGGCCGGCGCCCGTGCCTTCAAACTCCTTGACATTGACCTTGACGCCGTTCGCTTCCTCGAACGGCTGCAGCAGCGCCGGATCGGCGTGATCGCACCAGATCAGCGCGTTGAGATCCTGCGCCTGAGCGAGGCTGCCCGCCGCCAGCAGCAGTGCTGCCGCGGCACAGGCGCCTTGGAGATGGCTCTTCAGAACGGAAAGCGGATTCCTGACGGTTGGATTGGGGGTCTTTGGATTGATGGACATCGAGTGTTCTCCCATGCCTTTTTGGCTTGTAGGAAAAAATTGAACCAATTCTAAAATTGAGTCAATTCTGTTTTTGTGGCAAACAGCCGCTATGAGCGGATTGCGGGCAAGGCAGAAGGCGGATCGGCACCGCCGCATCATCGAGGCGGCGGCGGCGCTTTTCCGCGATGCGGGTTATGAAGGCGCCAAGATCGAGACCATCGCCGCGCAGGCCGAAGTCTCGGTCGGTACCATCTACAATTACTACCAGAACAAGGGTGATATCCTCGGCGCCATCGTCTCGATGGAGGTCAACGAGGTGCTCAATGCCGGGCGCGGCGTCGTCGCCAACCCGCCGGCCAACGTCGGCGACGCTCTCGATACGCTGCTCGGCATCTATATCGAGCACTCGCTGCATTATCTCAGCAAGGAGATGTGGCGGCAGGCGATGGCAATCTCGACGCAGCTGCCCGACAGCCCGTTCGGCCAGGCCTATACCGGGCTGGACCGCGCGCTGACCGAGCAGATCCGCGCACTGATCGTCCGCCTGCAGGCGCTCGGCCTGGTGCGTCGCGACATCGACGGGCCGGCACTCGGCGAACTCATCTTCAACAACATGAACATGATGTTCATCGAATTCGTGAAGCGCGAGGAGGCGAGGATTGCCGAACTGCGCACGGCGATACGCAGGCAGAACAGGATATTGGTGGCGGCGATCGGAGTGTAAGAAGATCAAGGGCGAGTTGGGCCTGCAACACAAATCGCCGCAGCCGGAGCATCGCCTACCGGCTGATCAGCCATAGAATGGCCGAGAGCACGATGCTGACCAGTATCCCCGTGGTGATAGGGACATAAAGCCTGAAGTTCTCACGCTCGATCACGATATCGCCGGGCAGCCTGCCAAGGCCGGTCCGGGCCAACCAAGGCCACAGCAGGCCTACGGCAACTATGCTGAGACCAACGACGATCAGAGTTCGCGACATGGCAGCATCCTGCCGACAAAAATGCCGGGCGCCCAATATGGACCCCGATCATCCGGCTACTAGGCCTGCTCGAGCGAGGATTTCAGGAGCCGGCGTGACATGCCCGTGCGGCTTGCAGTAGTCCGGGTCGATCGCGCGATAGCCGAGCAGATGGCCGAGTGGCGCCAGGATCGCCAGCGCCACTCGCTGAATCGCAGGTGGCGGGTGCGTGAAGACGATCACGTCGGCAAATTCCCTGGCGATGACTGCTGCCTGAAGCGGCGAAGGTCTACCTTTTCTGTCCACCTTGCCGGCATTGGCCAGGCCGAAGAGCATGCCGATCAGCAGCTCGAAACGGTTCGGGTCGACATTGTCCGCACCTGGCGCCCGGTCGACTTCGACCAGGACATGCGCTTCTTCGGTTTTGCTGCTGTTCCACCAATCATGTGCGACGCCTGCTTCGACCGTGGCGGATTGGCCAGGCTCCAGGGACAAAGTCTTCCCGGCGATGCAAGCGTCGAGACGGCCACGGAGGACGGTAAACCGTTCCGTCAGGTTCGGGTGGAAGTGCTCGCCCACCACTGCGGCTCCCGGCCGGGCGGTCAGATGAGCGATGCCAGGTCCCTGGCCGCGGTCTTCTGTGCCACGCAGGATGACGGCATATTCGCCGGTCACCTTGTTCTCGTAGACATCTCCGCAGTGTGACATGGATCAACTCCGGGTTCAGAGCACCGGTGTCCAGCAACTTTATCGTCAACCGATTGATCGTTCAACGACGCTCGAACAGGCGATTGCGGAAACACCAGCTGCCGGCTCTTCGGCGACGCGGGCGATCAGCGCTCTACCGAACATGCTTGGGAGGCCGCGCACGCGGAAACGGCACGACCGTCAGTGGCGCCTTGCGGAATTCCGCGATGGCTATTTCTTCAATCAGCGCGTCGAGGACCTCGTTGACGCGTCGGCTCGTTTCATCTGCGCCGCAGAGGCGGTTTTGTGCGCACTCCAAAAGCTCGCGCGCCGCGGCGAAATCACTTCGCATGACAACACCCGTTGGTTTGGCCCGCCACACGGGGCATTGTCGGCGCGCTTAATTGAGCGAGTGCTAATATACACAGGGGCAATTTAATCGAATGCTGTTAAATGGCCCGGAGCCGGAGAGGGGCCGAAATGATGGCTGTAAGGGCTAGGCACTAATGGGCTCGGCGTCTCTTGGTATGAGATGCCAAAGTGCAATCTGGCGTCAGATTAAGCCGGCAATTTCACGCGACGTCTGTGGTTCCCCGACGGGGACGGAACGCGTGGCCCTAAAACGTTCTTGGGCGGCTAAGATATTCTCTGGCGGCGGCAATCTGGCGTCGGTGCTCGCGCAGGAAGGCTGCGCCGAAACAAATGGCGAAGGCCAGTACGGAAAGGCTTGTCGTTGCTCTTGATGTTGGATCGGGGTCGGGACTTGTCAGCAAACGAAAACCGAACGCGAAGGCGAAGACGATAAGGCCGCCAAACATCCCGTTGATGAAGGGGGCGGTCGTGCGTTTCTGCTCCAACGGAAACTCCCATGGTTTCCGATGCAGTTATATGCGTTTGAATTGATGTGCCACCGCTCTTGACGGCCCGACCCTGTGGAAATCGGGGATGACCAGATATCGATGCGCGTTGGGAAGTCCTCGCAAGCAATCCTTGCTTGCTGGTGCCCCCGGACGGGATCGAACCGCCGACCTTCGGTTTACAAAACCGCTGCTCTACCAGCTGAGCTACAAGGGCACGGCGCTTCGGTTACCATATTTGATGCGCCAGTAAAGACAAAACTCCGTTTTTCGGTTCCCGGCGAACGCGCCGGTTCTGCCGCCGGGGCGTCCTGAAAACGGCCAATTCGCTTCCTATATTGATGGGAGGTGAAATCGCATCAGCGAGGCAGTCGCATGATCAGGTTTGTCATCATTCTCCCGCTCGTCGTCGTGGCCTGGGTTCTCCTGGTGAAGCTCATCAAGGACCTGAAGCACGCCAATATCGACTGGACCGGCGTCACCACCATCGTCGGCTTCATCGCGCTCGCCTTCTGGCTTCGCCATATCACCGGCATGGGCTGAGCGAGAGAGTGAGTAGTGAAACCGCGAATTCTCACTACTCACCAATCAACACGAAAATCACTAAGAACCGCTCACTAAGAATTCTCAGAACCTCCGAACCTTTCGCTGCCGCGCCGCGACTGATCTCCAGAGGCGAATGATCGCCTCATTCAAAGATCGAGGAGATCATCATGTCCAAGCGCAGTCTTACTGTAAGCGATGTGCTCCTCACACATTGCTCGGATAATTCGGCCGCTCGGTGTCAGATGCCATTGGCCGCTGAACCTTATGGCAACGTGCGTCACTACCAGTCAGTGGCGACGATTTGAGGCCGTTGATACTGCGAAACATTTCGATATGCTTCCCTTCAAGCCATAAGATTGTCGCGCAGCGCCTGTGTTGGATTTTCAATGCCGAGAAGAAAGCAATTTAGGGGAATTTGCCACGATATTCTTGAAAGCTTTGTCAGTAGATACAACGACCTGGATGGCTACTGGGCCTTGGGGCAATACGCAACCTTTCTGACGGAATCCGGTCAACGGGAGTTGCGGCTACAGTTGCAGAGGGGATCAACGTTGTCTGAGTGCTCCAAATTTGGCGCCTCGGCTACCTACTATCAAGGAGCGGTGTTGCGGCTTATGGATGCGAATGAGATGCCGCATAGCTGGTTTGCGGATGCCTACATCAGATTTTCCATGGTGGGTCCGACGAATGCTCTTTGCGAGGTTGAAATCGTGTCTGATCTCGGCAAGGCTTACCACTGTGATCGCAGGATCGACGTCCGACCTCATAACCCGCTTCGCGAGCACCGGAGAGGAGGCAACTTTGGGCCGTCAAATCAAATGGGCCAGTAAACCCGATCCGAGGCAACGCATTTGTGCAATGACTGGTTCGGGCCGACTGCGATCATGGGTAGGAATTCCTTTGTAAGGCGGGATATCTCCAAGGAACCAGCTCATCGATCCGGCATTGTTTATGGCCGCTGACGATGGCGGTGAGCGTGCTCGTCAGATAGGCCAGCGGATCAAAAGTATTGAGTTTGCAAGTTTCAATGAGCGAGGCGATGGTCGCCCAGTTCTCGGCCCCAGCGTCGTGCCCTGCGAAGAGTGCGTTCTTGCGATTGAGGGCTATCGGTCGGATGGTTCGCTCGACACTGTTATTGTCGATTTCGACGCGGCCGGCGATCAGGAAGAGCTTCAGGCCATCCCGGTATTTGGCGATGTAGGCCAAAGCCTCGCCGAGTGGGGACTTGGCCGCGACGCGCGACCGTCTTCATCGCCACTGGCGCCCTGGCCAGCACCGTCCAGTCGTCGTCGACCCACGGCATGCATCATCACCACCGTCATCACCATTGGCATAACTGGTGGTGGTGACACCATCATCATCACCATGGCAAGGTGATCATCTTCCTTTGATTAGATGATCCACCTGGCGAAAGGGCGGCTTCGGCCGCCCTTTTTGCGTCATGGGCCAGGGATCATTGCCGTCGGCCGAAGAGACCCGAAAAATGTTTGAACCTTTTTCTCCGCCGCGACGACTGACGGTCAAGAGGCGGTTGGATCGCCTCCCACAACAAGGAGATCGTCATGTTCAAGCACACCATCGTTTCCGGCCTCGTCGCCACCACCGTCGCCGCCGCCATGCTGGTCGGCACCGTTCAGCCGTCGGCCGCCCATCACAAGCACAAGCACCTCGGCATCGGCATTGCCGCAGGTGTCGGCGGCTTCCTGCTCGGCAGCGCGCTGGCCCAGCCGCGCACCGTCTATATCGAGGAAGACGGCGGCTCCTGGCACGTCCGGCGCTGCCTCAATCGCTACCAGAGCTACGACCCGTACTCGGACACCTATGTCGGCTAC
Organism: Mesorhizobium sp. M1169; assembly: GCF_040318345.1. Lineage (NCBI taxonomy): Bacteria > Pseudomonadati > Pseudomonadota > Alphaproteobacteria > Hyphomicrobiales > Phyllobacteriaceae > Mesorhizobium > Mesorhizobium sp. M1169. The sequence goes on from NZ_JAMYME010000030.1 coordinate 66,806, forward strand.
GACGGCTATCGCCATCGCTGCTGGCTTTGAGGGCCACGATGCCAGCTTGGGAGGACGTGACCGTTTCATGCAACCGGAAGGGCGCCCCACTGGCCCTTTTTCTGTTGTTCGGCGATAGGCTTCCTGTCGAAATCGACTGACTATCAGTGTCGGCGCTGCCCCTCATCTGCCTGCCGGCATCTTCTCCCCGTATAGTGACAGGGAGAAGGGACGCTCTCGGCGATGATTTCGCCAGTCTCCAGCGCTGCAAGAGGGCGCCAAGGTCGCGGTCAGCTTCTTTCTCCCCGTCACTATACGGGGAGAAATGCCCGGTAGGCCAATGAGGGGCAGCGCCAGCTTCAGTCTCCAAGCAATTTAGCTATCATTTGTCTCTGATTTCACCAGGAACCCGGCAGTATACAGCGATTTCCCAACAGCCTAGTCTGCACCGATAGCGAAACAGGGAGAGGGCGCTTGGGCGAGCAAGATCCGAACGAAGAGCCGATCGAGACAATTTTCCGCAACGGCACGATCACCACCGTCGGCATCCTGCTGGCGTTCTCGCTGGGCTTCATCACGCATTGGGCCGCCAACCCGATACCATGGGAAATCTATCACCTGGCCGCCGTCGCGCCGATTTTGATCGGCATTGCCCTGCAGATACGAGCGCTGCGGTTGCTGCTCGACTTAACGTCTCTACAACGGCGCGTTTATGAACGCGCCAATCGTATCTTCATTGCCGGCCTAATCTTCACCGCCTGCGGAGTTGGGCTGGCGATGCTGCTTGATTTCTACGACCTATCGACCAAGAGCGCGGTGCCCGGGGCCTAGCTTTGGCCATCCTGGCAGATGTCGCACCATTCGACGCTGGTCAGCGCAGCCATGCGCTCGGTTCGCTGCGAAGGCCGGGAGGGGTCGGCAGCCCGCCGATCATCCTTGTCACCTTCGCCGCCGCATCGTGCACAAGCGGGCCGATCTCGGCCAGCCGTTCCGGCGTTACCCGCACCGTCGGCCCGGAAACCGAAACGCCGCCGATCGGCTCGCCGAACTCATTGAAGATGGCGGCGGCAACGCAGCGCATGCCCGGATGCCGCTCCTCGTCGTCTACCGACCAGCCGCGCAGCTTGATCGTCACCAGGTCGCGGGCGAGCGCCGGGATATCGGACAGCGTGTTTTCGGTGAAGCGCTCCAGCCCGGCCCGGCGCAGGATGGTGGCGACGCGTTCCGGCTCGAGATGCGCCAGCACTGCCTTGCCGATGCCCGAGGCATGGAAGGAGCTGCGCGTCCCCGGCCGGAAGAAGGCGCGGATCGCCTGATGCGTCTCGACCTGACTGACAAAGACGACGCAATCGTCCTCGGCGACGCCGAGATTGGCGGTCTCGCCGGTCTTCTCCATCAATTCCTGCATGACGATACGGGCGCGGTCGACCAGCTTGCGGCGGCGCAGGAACGCCGCGCCCATGCGATAGGTCTCGACGCCGATCGACCACAGCTGGTCGGTACCGTCGAACTCGACCATGCCGTGGTTCTCCAGCGTCGTCAGCATGCGGTAGGCGGTGGATGCCGGCAGACCGGAACTGGCGGCGATCTCGCTCAGCGACAGGCCGCTGCCATCGGCAACGATTGCCAGGATGCGCAGCGCCCGGTCCAGCGACTGCACCGAAGCAGCCTCGGCCGGCCCGTTGAAGGCGCGCGGCCGGCCGCGCTGGCGTTTTTCGGTGGTTTCCATCGGGCCATTCTTCGCTCTGTTCGCCCAGCAAGGCAATGAAAAAGTTTTTCATCGATTTGCGAAGCGAATTCGTGGAAAACAGAAAGTCAAATCAATTCAATCTACAAGAGCCGTTTTCTAGAAATGAAAATATATTCTGAAAAAATTGAAAAATCATTGGTGCGCTGGCATCATCGGCTATCAACAATTCCGTGGAGGCTGACATGGCCAAGATGCGCGCAGTCGACGCAGCGGTTCTCGTTCTCGAAAAGGAAGGCATCTCCTGTGCCTTCGGCGTGCCGGGTGCTGCGATCAACCCGCTCTATTCGGCGCTGAAGGCGAGGGGCAGTATCCGCCACATCCTTGCGCGGCACGTCGAGGCGGCTTCGCATATGGCCGAAGGGTTTACCCGCGCCAGATCGGGCAATATCGGTCTGTGCATCGGCACTTCGGGTCCCGCCGGAACCGACATGATCACCGGCCTCTATTCGGCCGCTGCCGATTCAATTCCCATCCTCTGCATCACCGGGCAGGCGCCGCGGGCGCGTCTCAACAAGGAGGATTTTCAGGCCGTCGACATTGCGGCGATCGCCGCACCCGTCGCCAAATGGGCGGTTACGGTGATGGAACCCTATCTGGTGCCGATGGCGTTGCAGAAAGCGTTTCATCTGATGCGCTCGTCGCGGCCGGGGCCGGTGCTGATCGATTTGCCTGTCGATGTGCAACTGACCGAGATCGAGTTCGACATCGATGCCTACGAGCCGCTGGTGCCGTTCAAGCCGGCAATGTCGCGCGCTCAGGCCGAGAAGGCGTTGACGATGCTGAACGGGGCGGAAAAGCCTGTCATCATCGCCGGCGGCGGCATCATCAACGCCGATGCGTCCGATCTGCTGATCGAATTCGCCGAAGTCACCGGCGTGCCCGTCATCCCGACGCTGATGGGCTGGGGCGCGATCCCCGACGACCACCGCCTGATGGCCGGCATGTGCGGGCTGCAGACCTCGCACCGCTATGGCAATGCCACGATGCTCGAAGCCGATTTCGTTTTCGGCATCGGCAACCGCTGGGCCAACCGCCACACCGGTTCGGTCGACGTCTACACCAAGGGCAAGACGTTCATCCACGTCGACATCGAGCCGACGCAGATCGGCCGCGTCTTCGCGCCGGACCTCGGCGTCGTCTCGGACGCCGGTGCGGCGCTGAAAATGCTGCTCGACGTCGCCACGGAGTGGAGGACGGCCGGGAAATTGCGCGACTGGTCGGGCTGGGCCGGCGAATGCCGGCAGCGCAAGAAGACAATGAAGCGCAAGACGCATTTCGACCAGGTGCCGCTGAAGCCGCAGCGCGTCTACGAGGAGATGAACAAGGCGTTCGGCCGCGACACCACCTATGTCACCACGATCGGCCTGTCCCAGATCGCCGGGGCGCAGTTCCTGCACGTCTACAAGCCACGCAACTGGATCAATTGCGGCCAGGCCGGCCCGCTCGGCTGGACATTGCCGGCGGCCCTCGGTGTTCGCGCCGCCGATCCGGACCGCACAATTGTGGCATTGTCCGGCGATTATGATTTCCAGTTCATGATCGAGGAACTGGCGGCCGGCGCACAGCACAAATTGCCCTACATCCATGTCGTCGTGAACAACGCCTATCTCGGGCTGATCCGCCAGGCGCAGCGCGGCTTTTCGATGGATTTCGAAGTCAGCCTGGCCTTCGAGAACGTCAACCGGAAAGACGAGCCTGAGGCGGGCTACGGCGTCGACCACGTCGCCGTTGCCGAGGCGATGGGCTGCAAGGCGGTCCGGGTGCGCCGGCCGGAGGAATTCGCCGGTGCCTTCGAAGAGGCAATGCGCCTGATGGACGAGCACCAGGTTCCGGTGGTGCTCGAATTCATCCTCGAGCGCGTCACCAACGTTTCGATGGGCACGGAAATCGACAAGATCACCGAATTCGAGGAGCTTGCCGAACGCCATGAAGATGCCCCCACGGCGATCGTCATGCTCGACTAAGCCGCATGTGAGGAACTACTGCCATGCCACGGTTTTCAGCCAATCTTTCGATGCTCTTTGGCGAGCATGACTTCCTCGACCGCTTCGATGCCGCCGCCCGCGCCGGCTTCAAGGGCGTCGAGTATATCGGCCCCTATGACCATGCGCCGGATGTCGTCGCAGCCAGGTTGAAGAAGAACGGGCTGACGCAGGTCCTGTTCAACCTGCCTGCCGGCGACTGGGCCAAGGGCGAGCGCGGCATCGCGATCCTGCCCGACCGCGTGCCGGAGTTCCGGCAAGGCATTGCCAAGGTCGTCACCTATGCGCACGCATTGGGCTGCGAGCAGGTCAACTGCCTCGCCGGCATCGCGCCGCAAGGCGTCGACCGCTCCGTGCTGGAAGACGTCTTCGCCGAAAATCTGGCTTTCGCGGCCGAAAAGCTGGAGCAGGCCGGCATCAGGCTGCTGATCGAGCCGATCAACACCCGCGACATTCCGGGCTTCTTCCTGAATTACTCGGACCAGGCTCTGGCCCTGATCGACCGCGTCGGCTCGAAGAACCTGTTCCTGCAATACGACATCTACCACATGCAGATCATGGAGGGGGATCTCGCCCGTACCATTGAGGCAAACCTCAACCGCATCGCGCATATCCAGCTTGCGGATAATCCCGGCCGTCATGAGCCGGGGACGGGCGAGATCAATTTTCCCTTCCTGTACAACCACATCGACCGCATCGGCTATTCCGGCTGGGTGGGGGCGGAGTACAAGCCGAAGGCGGGGACGGATGCCGGGCTTGGCTGGTTTCGGGACGCGGCCGGGCAGGGGAGTGCGGCGGCATAGACGCAACGTGTCGCACGTCGCGTTCCTGCGCGCCCCCTTAACAAGAAACGGAGAAGGACATGGAAACCATCGGCTTCATCGGCCTCGGCATCATGGGCGCGCCGATGGCGGGGCATCTGCTAGACGCCGGTTATCAGGTCGTCGCCAGCGACCACCGCTCGAAGCCGCCGGCCGATCTCGTCGCCAAGGGCCTGAAGGCCGTCACCGGCCATGATGCCGTTGCCCGCGCGGCCGACATCGTCATCACCATGGTTCCGGATACGCCGCAGGTGGCCGATGTGCTGTTCGCTGAGAATGGCGTCGCGTCAGGCCTCACTAAAGGCAAGCTGGTCATCGACATGAGCTCGATCTCGCCGATCGAGACCAAGGAATTCGCAAAAAAGATCAACGATGTCGGCTGCGACTATCTCGATGCGCCGGTGTCGGGCGGCGAGGTCGGGGCCAAAGCGGCATCGCTGACCATCATGGTCGGCGGCGAAAAAAATGCCTACGAACGCGCCAGGCCTATCTTCGAGAAGATAGGCAAGAACATCACTCTGGTCGGACCCAACGGCGTCGGCCAGATCACCAAGGTTGCCAACCAGATCGTCGTTGCGCTGACCATCGAGGCCATCGCCGAAGCGCTTGTTTTTGCATCGAAAGCCGGCGCCAACCCGGCCAAGGTCAGGCAGGCGCTGCTGGGCGGGCTCGCAAACTCGCGCATCCTGGAAGTGCATGGCGAGCGCATGATCAAGCGCACTTTCGCGCCCGGCTTCCGCATCGAACTCCACCAGAAGGATCTTAACCTGGCGCTGGAAGGGGCAAAGGCGCTGGGCGTAGCACTACCCAACACCTCGATGACGCAGCAATTGTTCAACTCTTGCGTGGCGAACGGTGGAGCAAAGGAAGACCATTCGGCACTGGTCAGGGCGCTGGAGCGGATGGCTGGCCACGAGGTTGGGTGAGAGTGAGGTGAATTAGTCTGCAATACCTTCGATGGGCCGACTTCTTTCGACCGCATAGCGTATGAGATCGGCAAAACGTTTCAGAAAATCTTTGGATTCCTCCGACATTCCTTCAGTTCGCACAAGTGCCTCAACTTGCTTGGTCAAGGAAGGTAGGGATTCGATCGGAAGAGTGACGTCCTCATAGAAATCTTCGAATTTCAGTATGAGTTCAAACGCGTTTTGGTTTGCGATTGACACGATTTCATGATGCGCAGAGGGACCTACCGATACGCATCGATCGATATGCCCATCTGGATTGAGAACGGCAAAATCCAATGACATGCATTGCGCCCTATTTGCCGCGCGCGAACCACCGCCTCGCCGCATAAAGCGCCACCGCCGCGGCATTCGACACGTTGAGCGAACGGATGGCGCCGGGCATGTCGAGCCGGGCGAGCGTCGTCACCGTCTCGCGTGTCTTCTGGCGCAGGCCTTTGCCCTCGGCGCCCAGCACCAATGCGATCTTGTCTCCGGCAAAGCTCGTTTCGAGCTCCGCCGGCCCGTCCGAATCCAGCCCGATCGTCTGGAAACCGGCCTCGTGCAGCTGCTCCAGCGCATCGGCGAGGTTCTTCACCTCGATCTGATCAATATGCTCGAGCGCGCCGGAGGCCGATTTCGCCAGCACGCCGGATTCCTGCGGGCTGTGGCGCGCCGTGGTGATCAATGCACCGGCGCCGAAAGCCACCGCCGAGCGCAGGATCGCACCGACATTGTGCGGATCGGTGATCTGGTCGAGCACCAGCACCAGCCTGGTGTCGCCGAGCGCATCGAGGCGTTTCGGTTTCAGCGGCTCGGCCTCGATCAGCACGCCCTGGTGCACGGCATCCGAGCCGGTGATCTTGTCGATGTCCCTGGGTTCGACCAACTCCGCGTTGAAGGGCAAAGCGCCAAGGTCGGCGATTGCCAGCCGCTCGGCAGCGTTGCGCGTCACCAGCATCTTCCTGATTTTGCGGCGCGGATTGTCGAGTGCGGCCCGCACCGTGTGCAGCCCGTAGAGCCGCACCAGCCCATCCGCCGGGTTCTCGCCGGGCGGCACCGGCTGGCGCGGCCTGAACGCCGGCTCGCCGCCGCTCTTCTCGTCGCGATGCGCGCGGCGCAGCTTGGCGTAGTGGGTGTCTTTAGGGGTCTTGGATTTGTTGTCGTTGCTCATGGCCGGCTTCTATAGCCGTGTCGTCCGGCCATGGATACAGCTGCATAAGCTGCTTGTCGGGCGAGGCGTGAGATTCAGCGCTTTTTGCCGGACGGTTGCGGTTGACAGTTTTGGGCGCTGCCGCCATAAGGCGCTTCGCGGAAGGGCTGCTTTGGCAGCCGCGACGCGTCGATGCCTCGTTGCATGGCTCCGGCGGCAGACTGGAGAGGTGCCCGAGTGGTTAAAGGGGACGGACTGTAAATCCGTTGGCTATGCCTACGTTGGTTCAAATCCAACCCTCTCCACCACTGCCGGCCCGGAAGCCCTGAAACGCAGAGCGAGCGTCGGAGCGGATCCGATGCTTGACTGAAAGGCGCGGGTATAGCTCAGTGGTAGAGCAGCAGCCTTCCAAGCTGAATATGCGGGTTCGATTCCCGCTACCCGCTCCAGATTTCCCCCAAGCCGCGGCGCACCTCGCGCACGATTCCGAAGCAGGCACCGCCAAGCGAAGCGTTTTGCCGATAGTTCAAAGTATTCGTTGCGCGTCCAGACGGACGCGCACCTTAATCTGTGTTATCGTTGTCCCGAACCGCAGGCGGTGTGGGGCGACAGGCGTCAGCTCGCGAATTTGCTGAATATGGACGCGAGTTGGTTCTGCTGCGGCACTTGCCCGTTCGGCGTCAGCTGGTCGACAAGCCCTGGCAAGGCCGCCGACAGTTGCTTGAGCAGGTCCTGTTGGTTCAGGCCCGTCCTTTGCGCGATCTCCTGAATGATCTGCGGGCCGAGGGCACTGCCCAGATCGCTGGGGTTGATCGGCTGGTTCTGACCGGTGCCGACCCACGAATTGGCAACGTTGCCGTGGCCGGCGTCCTTCAGTTTGTCGAGCAGTCCGCCTAGACCGCCGAGCAGTCCGCCATCGGCGGATGCGGTTGTATCAGGCGGGACGGGGGCAGGGCTCCGCGCCGCCTCCGGCTGGGCGGAACTTCCACCGCTCAGCATTTTTCCCACCAAAAGTGCGCCGAGCGCGATCATCAGCGGCTTGGCGACGTTGCCGCCGGGAACGGCATTGTCAAACAGTCCCATTGTGGATCTCCATGTCAAATTGCCCGTCCGTCTCCAACAATGACGCATCCATGGCGAATTTCAAGCCGGTTTGAGCTTTCCGTAATCATGATTTTCAAGTTGGCTTGAGCTTTGCTTAATAATGTGGAAGTAATCGGGTGCGGGGAACGGAGAGGAAAAATGTCAATATTAAGCTGGATTATTCTCGGCGTCATCGCCGGCTTCATAGGCAGCAAGATCGTCAATAAAAGCGGGCAAGGCCTGGTGCTCGACATCGTGCTCGGGATTGTCGGCGCCATCGTCGGCGGGCTCATCTTCAGCGCCTTTGGCGCGTCGGGCGTTACCGGGCTCAACATCTATAGCCTGATCGTCGCCGTGGTCGGTGCCGTGGTTGTCCTGTGGGCCTATCATCAGTTCAGCGGCAAGAGGGCACTGTAGAAGCCGTCCGGCAGTTGCGTCGGCATTCGGGTGAATGCCGACCCCCTATCTGATCCTTTTGAGGATTTCGCGGATCAGCGTGTTGAGGCCGGCTTCCAGCCCTCTCACCATGATCGGCCATAATTCCTCGAGCAGTCGCTGCCATGCGGCATCGCGCCCAATCCTCACCGGCAGATTTGGCATCGCGCCCATTGCCGCCGTCACGTCGCGGCGCAGCCGCTCGCCACAGGCGCTTGCGCCGCTGATCGTCGGATCGAAGGGCAGCCGGGTGAAATCCCATTTTCCGCGCTGCTCGATGCCGAGATTGCTCTCGACTTCGGCATGCGACAGCACCGTTTTGGGCGTGACCTTGATGCGGTAGTATTTGCAGAGTTCGGCGACGACGGCGGCCATCGCGCCCCACTGCGCCCTGGTCATCGGATAGCGGCCGGCATCGAACGGCCTTTCCTCCGCCCCGGCCATGCAGCAGAGCGAAACCCCGATCGAGCCGCCGTTGCAGTTGAGCGTGTGCGCGGCATGTCCCGGTTTTACCCGGCCTGAATTGAGCGCGATCGAAGGCCGGCCCCTGACCAGGCGGCCATTCCCCTCGACCAGTATGTGATACGCATCCCTGTCGGTATCGCCGGCCGAATGCGAGCCGGCCGTCCAGTGGCAAATGACGCGCCTCATCGCAACATTGGGCAACCAGTCGGGCGGCAATGCCACAGAAATCCCCGCGACATAAGTTCAGTGACGGAGCACAGTATAGTTTCCTTGGCGGCGGACGCGAAAACGAAACGATAATTTGGTTGAGCGTTTTCTAACGGTCAGCTATTCGCCGGCATCTCCGGCGACCGCGTGTTCTCTGTATTGCGGCAGATCGTCGGTGATCGTGAACCACTTCGCCTTGGAGCCGACGAAGATGTGCTGCGTCGGGCGGATGGTCGGCTCGTCGACCAGGGTTCCCATGGCGACATGCACGAAGGCACCGTCGCGGACCACCGAATAGAGCAACGAGCCGCAGGTCTTGCAGTGCGCGTCATGGCCGGTTTCATCGCCGAAGATCGTGAGATTGTCCTCGCCCTTGGTCAGGCTCAGCCTGTCGCGCTCGATGCCGGCGAATGGCTTGAACGCCGAGCCGGTGGTGCGCCGGCAGTTCGAGCAGTGGCAGTTCGCGGCGTAGACGAACGCGTCCGCCACCGCGTACTGAACGGCGCCGCACAGGCACTTTCCGATAAGCCTGCGGTTGCGTGAATTCTGGTTGTCATCCGGGCTTGCCACGCGCTCCTCCTATTGTGCAGGCCGATTTCAGTTTCAAGCGACGACGGTCAACCGGCGCTTGCGCTCGTCGAGCGAGACGATGGTCAACCCGCTGGCGACCACCAGCAGGATGCCGCAGATGGCCAGCGCATTCGGGAGTTGCCGGAATACCACCACGCCTGAAATCACCGCCCAGACGGTAAAGCAATAGTAGAACGGCGCCACCACACTGGTCGGCCCGACGCGATAGGCCATGAAGATGAAGAAGTGGCCGAAGATCAGGAACAGTCCGGCGCCGCCCATCAGCAGCAGGTGACGGATTTCAGGCACCACCCACTGCTCGGAAACCAGATGCGCAACGCCGGCGCCCGCGAGCACGACAATCACCGCGGAAATAGCTACGACCATTCCCGGCACGTCGGCGGCGACCTTGCGTCCGGCCAGATCGCGCGCCGCGGACAGGGCTGCATTGCCTAGCGCCAGCAGGGCGTAGACGGAAACCCCCTGCATCGTCGGTTGTGCCACCATCACCGCGCCGATAAAGCCGAGCCCGATCAGCGCCAGGCGCACCCCGCCGATCCGTTCGCCAAACAGCATCGAGGAGCCGACCAGCATCAGCAAGGGCGTGATCTGCCCGAGCGCGGTCGAATCGGCGATCTGCATGTTGGCGAGCGCCACCACGTAGCAAAGGATCGCACCCAGTTCGAGCATGTTCCTGCGCAAAACCTTGGCGTCGAGGATCAGCGGGATCTGCTTGCCGTAGCCCAGCATGAACAGCAGCGGAATGCCCCACAATGTTGCCGCAGCGCCGCGCAGGAATAGCACCTCATAGGGCGGCAGTCCCGCGGTTGCTAGCTTCATCATCGTGTCGTTGACGATGTAGGACCCGGTCGAAACGACCATGAACAGTGGGCCTCGTATGGCAGTCGGGATGAAATGCATCGGCCCACGAAATCAGACCGGCGCCAGGGCGGCAATGGGCCAGATCCGGCTGTAAATCCGTCAAAGCTGTCAGCCGCCGCCGTAACCATTCCATTTGCCCTTGTTCGTTCCTATATCCGCGCCACATTCTCCGAAACCGGATCACGCGTTCGGGCGGGCGAGCGCGCTCGGCGACAAGGCACTTGTGTTTTTCGGCCTTAGTCGCTAATCGCCCCGCATTCGACTGAACTGAAGGTCCAGGCCATCCCCAGGCCGTCCAAGGAAAGAGACTATGGCAAAAGGTAAATTCGAGCGCACTAAGCCTCATGTGAACATTGGCACGATTGGTCACGTCGATCATGGCAAGACGTCGCTGACGGCGGCGATCACCAAGTATTTTGGCGAATACAAGCGCTACGACCAGATCGATGCGGCGCCCGAAGAGAAGGCGCGCGGCATCACCATTTCGACGGCCCACGTCGAATACGAGACCGCCAACCGCCACTATGCCCATGTCGACTGCCCCGGCCACGCCGACTATGTGAAGAACATGATCACCGGTGCCGCGCAGATGGACGGCGCGATCCTGGTGGTGTCGGCCGCCGACGGCCCGATGCCGCAGACGCGCGAGCACATCCTGCTCGCCCGCCAGGTCGGCGTGCCCTCGATCGTGGTGTTCTTGAACAAGGTCGACCAGGTCGACGACGCCGAGCTGCTCGAGCTGGTCGAGCTCGAGGTGCGTGAGCTTTTGACCAAGAACGAGTTCCCCGGCGACGACATTCCGATCGTCAAGGGTTCGGCGCTTGCCGCACTTGAAGACAGCGACAAGAAGATCGGCGAGGACGCCATCCGCGAACTGATGGCTGCGGTCGATGCCTACATCCCGACGCCGGTTCGTCCGCTCG
>NZ_JAMYME010000031.1:0-75601 GCF_040318345.1 Mesorhizobium sp. M1169
CTCCTTGCCCAGCAAGAAGGTTGAATCAGATTTGCCCGCCCAAGGGAATCCCACGCCGATTCAGCCTCAAGTCATCCCGCTCTAGGCGTGCTGCCCGCGCCAGCCTCGCACATTTCGCCTACGCCTATACTTGCACTTTTCTACTGCCGACTTGCAGGCAGCGAGCTACTGCATCGGGGCGGTTGCATCTTGCAATATAGCGGCCCGTTTCGCAAAGCCGAAAAAGGCATTGCGCGCTGCGCTTGCAGGTATTCGCCCGTCATGTGCATCATAGCACGCCTTGAGGGCGGCTTCGTGGATCAAGTCTCTGCGGTCTCCTGGCCACTCGTTGAGGAAATCGATGGCGTCGGCCAGGCTGGCAATTTCTTGCACGATGTACGTTGCACGCTTAACGAAAACTGGGCTGCGGAAAGCATCAGGGTTCATTCATTCCTCCCGACCTGCTGAATACCTACTTTGCGTGATGAGCCGCCTCATCGACATCCGCCGAGCATTGCAGAATGTGTTGTCAGAGCGATGACGGTTCACGTCCTCTGGTGCAGTCTTCGGAGGGGAGCTTGAGAGTCACGGTTTGGCAGCCCATCACCTCGGCCATTGGGCAAAGATCTGCACGCTGTCTCGAGCGTGGCTTGGCAGTCTATTTGGGCGCTCACATGCCAATGCGGCTTCGCACCCGCGATCGGTCAAAGTTCTCCTGTTGGTCGCTATTCGCTGAAGGAAGCCTCGACATTACCGACACGAGCGCGGGCGGTCGGCAGATCGCCGGTCGGTGGTACTCCGCATGCAGCGCCGTCGCCTTCTCCGAGAAACGTCCTCTGTGGATGGCTCCCGCGATGCAAGAGGTAATTGGACGTAACGGCGCGTTGGGCGGGTGCAGTGTCTTCTGTCCGGCCTGTTGATGCAGCCATCCGAGACTGCTGGCCCTGATGGGACCGGCGAACTGGAGCTCAATCTGCCTATCAGGCTATGGTGCTCGGACATTCGACGGGTTGTCCCTGTTCCCGGCCTGACCAGTCTCGCCATCACATCGCGTCGCTCTCACAACCTACTGGTAGCCGATCGATCGGCCCGCCTGTTCTCTGTCCTAAAATTTATCTTGTTCGCAACCTTACACCGCAAGGTTCGCGGCATGACGAGCTTGAGGTCTCGCGCGTACCATGATCGCCCAGACCACACGGGCCATTTTGTTCGCCATGGCCACACTCGCCAAGCGCACGGGTTTCCTGGCGAGCAACGCGACAAGCCGAGGATCCGCTGCCGTCCCTCGAGTTTTGCGAAGGTGTCGGCCCGAGCCAGGCGGCGAACTCCCGACCCGAGCGGAACTGCCCCGGATCGGCAACGGATGCAGCCAATGCTAGAACCCCTACCGGACCGATACCGGGGAACCGTGCGGGTGCGACGGCAGTCGGCCACGAAGCGACGGACAATATCCTCGTTCGACACTGCAAGTCGGTTTCCCGAAACAGCCATTCCTTCAGTTCGCGCGCACCGCCCGGAGAAAGTACGAAGCTGTACAGCGTCCGCAACTACGGCAAGGTGCTAGCGTGCCGCGTTTCCTTGCGCGCGGCGTAGTCAACGAGATCGTCGGTATGTAGGCCCAGCTGCATCGGGGCGAGGCTTAGAGACCGCGCCGAGGTCGTTCGGACCGCTCTGCGAGCCCGAAGCCGCCTTGCCCTTCGACTTCTCATTTGCGACAGGCCCTGATGAATTGCCAAGCCGGGCTGCAGCGGGAAACCTGTCAGGCATGCCCGGCAGTCGGACTCATTGTCGGCCTTCTGACAATGTTGGGTATGAAACACTGCACTATCAAAACGATCATGTTGTCTAAAAATGGTTTTCTGGATTGGCACGGCATTTGCTTTGCTGAATCACAAATAGGCACGAACCTGCAGGAGTTCCTCCATGAACAGCCTCAGGCAGTCACTACAGCAAGATTTGTGCATGCGAATCCGCCTCCGGTTGCAATCGGAATGGGCCGAGCTTGTAACCAAACACTCCCCCTACTGCATGTGGGGACGCCAAAATCTCGCGACGCGGGCGACGACTGGACAAAAGCCGCTCGATCGTCCGCCGCTTAATGAAGTCCAGCGGTGGGACATCGATGAGCGCCTCGCGGAAGGCCGGACAGTTCCGCGATACCAACGTTACAGGGACGGCTTAATCTTTTTTGACTCGTTCTGCACAGTAGCATGGATGGCTAGCACAAAGGATACTTGAACGTGGACGTTTTCCAACGTGCTTCAATACCTGCGAGGAGGTCACTGACCTCATCCTTCTCGGCCGACCTGGCCGTACTGGGTGTCGCATTCGTTTGGGGCGCGAGCTATCCGGTCGCGAAAAGCGCACTATTCTATGCGCCGGTTTTGATCCTCATTCTTTATCGTTTCCTGATTACCACGATCTTTATGGCAGTGGTGGCAAGACATGAGATCGCGTCGATCTCTTGGGGCGATTGCATCCGTGGCCTCGTATTGGGGACAATACTTTTTTCACTTTTTATTGCTGAAACTTACGGTGTTGCATCAACAAGCGCAATGAATACGGCCTTGATCATTTCTCTTTGTGTAATTTTCACCCCGATCATTGACTCTGGGCTATCGAGGCGACTTCCACCTCCGGGCATATTGGCAAGTGCCGCCATATCCTGCATCGGTGTCGGCCTTCTCACTGGCGGGATCGGCAAGTTCAGTCCGGGTGACGCGCTTGTGCTGGGGGCTGCGATTCTGCGAGCAATTATGGTCGTTTCCACCAAACGCCTTCTGGCCGGCCGGCAGATTTCGTCTGCGGCACTGACGGCCATCCAGGGATCGGCGGTGGCAACACTCACTTTCGTTTTAGCCGTGGGTCAATTCGGAATCTACGGCCTTATTGTGAAGGCCCCCCTTCAGTTTTGGGGCGCCGTCGCCTTCCTTTCACTCTTCTGCACGATCGCTGCATTCTACATTCAAAACGCCGCGGTCAGAAAATCCACGCCGACACGGGTTGGCTTGCTGATGGGAACAGAACCCTTTTTTGGTTTCGTCCTCGCGCACCTTCTCCTGACAGAATCTTTGACCGCAACGGGCTTGACAGGTGTCGGCCTCATCCTCGCCGGAACCTTTGCCGGCATCTTTTTTGAGAGCAGGACCTGACAAATGAACCCCGTCTCAACTTCGATCAAACCATCTACCGGCGGCATTTTGAGTTTCGAAGATCTGGAGGCTTTTCCGGACCGAAACGCACCAGTTGTAACCATGTTCAGCGGTGGTCTCGACAGCACCTACCTTCTCTACAAGCTGCAAAGCCTTGGCTTTGCGAATATTGAAGCTGTCGCGGTGGATGTCGGAACTTCCATCGATAAGCCTTTGCTGGAACAGACGGTAGCCGGGTTCGGCGCGCGCTTTGTCTGTCTCGAAGGGCGGGAAGCTTTTGTCGAACAAGGCGTGAAACCCGCCATTCGGGCCCACGCCAAGTACCTTGGTAACTATCCGTTAAGCAGTTCCTTGAGCCGTCCCGTAATCGCCTCGTTGATTGTTGATCATGCGACATCAATCGGCTCACGGCTGCTTCTTCATACAGCAAGTCTTTCGCAAAATAGTCTTCCGCGCCTTAACAATAGCATCAAGCGCTCGGGATTTTCCGGCAACTTCGGCAGTCCGTATGAATGCTCGGTGATTTCCCGGCAGCAGAAGGCCGCCGCCCTCTCTAAGTTCGGGCTGACTTTTGTGACGGACCGCACCTGGAGCGGAGACGAAAACCTCTGGTGCCGGGAATTCGAGTCTGGACCTTTGGAAGATCCCGAGAACTTTTCTATCCCGGAAGAGGCATTTGATTGGACGCGCAACACTGCCGCAGAGCAGCCGGTAGAGATCAAACTCGGGTTTATCGACGGAAATCTCGTGTCAATTGATGACCGTGATGTTGCACTGACCGACACAATTCCGCTCCTGAATAAAACAGTTGGCAAATTCGGACACGGCCGCTTTGTCGGGCTCGAACACATCTCAACCGGTGAAAAGGTTCTCGAAGTCCGCGAGGCCCCCGCAGCGGCCATCATAATGGACGCGCTGCGGCACCTCGAAACCGCTTCCCTTGGCGTCGGATCAATCGTGTTGAAGGAAGGGCTTGAGCAAGCCTGGTCCCAGGAGGCGGTTTCAGGTGCATGGGGCAGTACTATTCACAAGATGTGCGAACGGGCCATAGCGTCCGCGCTCGAGGGCGTCAGCGGGAGCGTCAGCTACATAGTCGATAATACGCGCTTTTTACCTCGGTCCATCATAGCCAGCACGCCGAAATACATTACGGACCGCCACCTTTGGGAACACCAAGCCGCGAGCCACCAAGCGTCCTTTAAAACTTCCCCCTCGCCAAATTACCAAGACGGGAGACACCCATGAAAAAGGTCGCACCCCAGGCGCTATGCAGCCTCAGTCAAGAATGCACTGATCATCTGGTGACGAATGGATGGTGGTTTTCGAGAGGTGAGCGCACCGAAGCCGGCTTCGGCATCGAAATTGATGCTGGCTGGAAGAACTTTGCTGACCACTGGAATCGACTGCTTCTCGATGAATACATGCGTGACGGCGGGACCTATCGCTACCGGCGCTATGGTGCGTTTGAATATGACGCAGTTGACGGAATTTTTCGGCTCCTGCCGCATGCCCCTTACGAGCAATCGAAAGCCATCAACCACTTGAATGGCGGCTTCAAGCGCTACTTCGAGCCCTTTGAACAATCCTTTATAGATCATACTGTCTTAAACAAGATTCTGACAGGTTTCTGCAGAATTCTTTGTGAAACCACAGGACATGATCGTTGGAATATTAAGCTTCATCCCTACCGGATTGTTGCACGCGACGGTGTAAACGGCAAACCAGCACCCGAGGGCCTTCATCAGGACGGGGTGGATTTCATCGTTTCTTACATGATCGGGCGGGTTAACGTGACCGGCGGTATGAGCACGATTACTGATGCCTCGCAGCGGTTCCTCGGCGATGTCGAAATGAACCTTCCAAATGATTTCGTGATTTGCAACGATCGCAAGACGTTTCATGATGTATCACCGATCGTGACCGAAAATCCGAAAATGCCGTTCTCATATCGTGACGTCCTTGTCATCGCCTTCGAGAAACTATGAATCAAGTCTTGATCCCAAGCACGTTGCGACCAATAGCGAGATCGCTGTCCATACCTGTGGGAATGCTTGAGGCAGGGTCGGACATATCAAACGCCGCCTGATCAGTCGGATAATCTGCAAACGGGTGGAAGACCGCTCTTGTGATGTGTAGTTTGGGACTATATTCGAGGCTTGATTCCGTTGGACGCGAGTGCCTTCCGGCGCAGTACCGCCAAGAGAATTCGTCCACTGTCCGAGTCACCACACGGGCTCGCCGAACAGGAACTTGGAACGCTTCTTCATGCTGTCTTAGGTGATATAGCCGCCCGGAGTGCTGCGACATGTGCACGATAGCATCAGCTCGCGACGAAGGATTGCTAACGGCGAACTCATGCCGGTCGGCGAGGCGATACTGGCTGGAGCATCAACTCGGCCGACGAGAGTGGCCCACCATCCTAGGCAGGATCGGCCGACATGGCCGGCATCGCGCGCCGCTCTGAAAAGAGCACAGCGGGCATCCAGACGCTGCCGGGTTGACTATGGGTGTCCGAACCGCGAAAAGGGGCCGCTCTTCATGAGTGGCGTGCGCCGGCAGTCTAACCCCAAGCCCCCCGCCCAGGCTGCCGGCGCGCTTCTAGCTTTCAAATACTTGATGCATTTGCGCTTTGCGTACCTCCGTGCATGTTGCTCGATGCCAGGCGGAGGCCTCTGTATCGCGCATCGATGCAACGCCCAGGCGTTGATCCCCATCATCGCGGCGATCGCTTTGCCGCGATCGCCGCAGCCGTTTTCGAGCACGACAATCATGCCAGGCGGTGTCGGCAGCGATGCGCATGCAAAAATTCACAGATGCATGCTAGACTTAGACTAGCGCATCCTCGCCATCGCGCTCGGCTATGAAGCCGCCTTCTTAGCTACGTCGCAAAGGTTATCCGGCCAAGGCCGGTTCAATGGAATGAAATGAGGCCTTTTGGGTCCTGAACTTTCAACTTCCAGACTGCCCTTTTATGCGACTTTTGAGGCACGAAGCGTGAACATTGGCGCATAGAAGTCTGGTTTCTCACCGCCTTGAACTTCGCGCCAGAAGGGATCATTCGGCTGCGGTCCAGAGGCTTGGCAAGGCACGCTTCATCCAGACGAGCCTGCGTGAATGGGCTTACGCCCGAGCCTACAACACTTCTCATGAACGCGCCGCCGAACTGCCATGGTGGATTCATCGCTACAATTGGCACAGGCCACATGGCAGCTTACAATCAAAACCATCCATCAGCCGCGTCGGCTTCGATCGGGACAACCTGCTGAGGCTCCACAGGCTAGCTAAGAATGAAAGCAGTCTTCACCTCGCCCCGGCCGATCAGCTTGGAGCAACGGCGATAGTCCGAAGAGGAGAGCAGAGTTCCTGCGCCAACCCGATCCGTGCCATTCCGTTCTGATCCGCTGGACGCATAGCGCTCACCAGACTGTCCGAACTGTGCTGAGATATATTCTTGGGGTCGATGCCTCCCTCGACTAGTCGCGGTAGGCGACGATCTCATTTTCCGTATGTACCAAGGTAGGGAAGTTTTCGGCAGGGAAGTAAACTAGCAGGCCTCTCTGATTGGGGTCGTTGAGGTCAAGCTCCTCCTGATATTTTTCCGAACCATATCGCCCCGCGGGTCACTCGCTTCTCTTCGCGGTCGACGTGAGGCCGCCGCATGATGGGGTCAGTAGAGCGAGGCGTCTCAATCTGTTGAACGACCTTGGGAAAGTTCGTCCCAGGATCGTGCCTGCTAACGAGATCACCTTGCTCATCGTCCCCACGGGAACGATCCGGATCACGCCCTTTCGGGCGGAATCAACTCCTCCTTCGTTGGTCCGTTATCCTCATTTCATGCTGATACGCGGCCGGGTGCCTTGCCGAAGCGGAATTCTGTTGCATCACTCCACATGCGATGCAGAATGGCAGCGAGCTTGCGGGCAACAGCAACTCGGGCTCGAGCCATACCGCGCCGTTTGGCGACGTTCATGCCCCACGCTCTGAGGCTCGACCATTTCTTGCTCAGCACGAGCAGCGAATGAGCGCCTCATAGAGGGCCGTGCGGGCGAGTTCGTCACCGCATCGGCTCACCTTACCCTGAATGTCCGTTTCGCCAGATTGGTAGCGTGCCGGGGTCAGACCCAGATGCGCGCCGACATCCCTCGAGCGACGAAAGCGGTCCGGCTGATCGATCGTGGCACGAAAGGCGAGCGCGGTGATGAGTCCCACACCTGGAACGCTCATGAGTCGCCGGCAGACTTGCTCCTGGCGGGCGATAATGAGGACCTGCTTCGTCAGTCGCCCGAACTCGCGCAGCATGGTGGCCAGGATCACCAGCAGTGGCTCGACCAGAGGCATGACAACCGTATCTGCGCCAATCAGTTCGCGCACGCGATGGGCGAAAGCTGCGCGGCCTGGAATGCCGAGCTTGATGCCGGCCTCCCGCAGAATCGCCCTGACGACATTTTCGATCGTCCGCATTTCATTGCTGGCCGGCCACGACCTTGATCCAACCGAATGCCTCTTCGATGCGACGCGCTGGCTGACGGCATAGCCGCCATGCCGCGTCGTGCGCCCGTCGATCGCGGAACTGCGGACGCCCATATTCTGCGCCACGTGCGGCGTCACCCTTATCGAGCGCAGCTCATTGACGAAGAGATTTGCACCCTCGGAACAAACGTCCGAGCCACTTAAGGCGAGGAGGTCGCGTCGACCTTAATCAAGACGCTTCGGTGCGAGTGGATCCACGGCTTCATCGCCGACTTCTTCAACACTATCGATCTGAATCAGATTTTTCGCCTGGGCCCCCAGCCAGACTCTCACAGACGGAACTGTGCATGGCGGAAATGAGAGGCGAATCAATCGGATTGCCGGTGTCGGGATCGAGCCCATCCGCGCGTCCTTATATAGACTCGTCAGCAAGACGAAGTCATGCGCAGCTGGCTCAAGCGATTGCTGTCCGTCCGAAAAATTCGGGCAATGATCTATCCCCTGCAATAAGCACGATACGAAGAGGTTGGGCCGCAGGGTCGAATGTCGCGCGCAGGAGCTTCCTCAGAAAACTGGACAGTTGCCCGCAGTATCATGGTGCCTCGCCCATCTCTCCCTGATCTTTTAGCAAGCGTTCCCAGAAGAATCGCGCTTGATAAGCAGTTACAGCAAGCGTCGTTACACCGAGGAACGTCAAGTCGTCCTTCCCGCTAATCAGTTTAAGAATTGGAATCAGGGTTAGCGGGGCGCAGCAAAGCGGAGGCAGGAAACTCGCAACGGTAATCTTGCGGTGCCACCGCCTTTAAAATAGACGCTCCCCAGATACCGCTCCTATGGTCCCAATCAGAACAGCTACCAGATTGATGACATCGCTGGTCACACCGATAGCTTCATTCGAGGGAAGCGCGAAGGGACTGACGAAAGCGCCACCAGGGAGGTAACATATTTCCGAGAAATAAGATCACCGCTCCGACTGTGACGGCCTTTTGCAAGACCTTCATCGGTGAGAGCGTCAAAATCACAACCGCCAAAGCGACCGATGCGACAAAGACGACGAGCGAAATCATATTACTGCTCCTATCCACCTAAGGCCGCAGGTTCTCGAAATGATAGAAGTTGGCCGTATCAATCTCAGGGCGACAAAAGCTGCTGTACCCTGGCTAAGGTTTGCGCAGGTTCCATGGCCGAGATGATTTCTGTCGGCTCGCCACTCGTGTGGAACGGCGTCATAAATTTGATCGGGGTTCCGTTGATTTCTGTTAACTGGCCGCTCCAAGCCAGTGAATAGAGCTTCTTCAGGTCGGCAGTGTCGTCTGCGGTCAACTTACTGTCCGCGCCGTAGTTCATGATGCTGAACTTCTTATGCGTCCCAAAAATGATGGAGGGCCAAGCGGTCTCACTGACCTGCGCGAAAAAATGCCTAAGTCCAAAAATGTGACCGATTTCGTGAACTAAGGTCTCAATCTGCTCTGTCGGGTCTTGTTCGAATATCTTGGGATAGATAGTCACGACGTGCCGCCCGCCGTCGGGGAAGAACGCGCTGGCCAGTACGCAACCGTTGACGTCGCAGTCGTCGCTGTGTTTCACCACAATCTCGAAATCCCAGGCGTCGTCTCGCTGCGCGAACTTGATTGGCGCTGCATCGCCCCAACCAAGAATGGCCTTCGCGAACAAATCCTCAACTTGAGCCTTGACTTTGGCGGGATCTGCAAACGATTGCACGGAGCTCTCACGGAACTTCCAGCGCAGCGTTGTTCCTTTTGCCCACAAAGGAATAAAGCCTTCTGAGGCGTCGACGACGATTTCTAACGGGGATTTGCCCTTTGGGGTCTTGTGCCCGCGTTCTTCGGTGTCGCAGCGGACACCCTCGCGGATGACGTGGACAAGGGGCTTGGTATTGCGCTCGGCGGCTTTATCGTCCCGGAGTTCCGGCGAAACGCTGGCTTTGGTGGACTTCGCGGGCGATAGTGTCTTTTCTTTTGTCCGTGCCATATGAAAGTTTCTCCCCATCCGTGATGAAACGCATTCGGCGATCTTGGTCTGCCGGGTTCCCGACTTGCAGCGCCCCGCTAAACCCTTTTACGCTGGGACATTCTTAAACCAGCTTGCCCGCGTCCCGGGCAAAGCCTGCCCGTGGTCTTCCATTGCTGAAGGCGCAGCGTCCGGTTCGGGGCCGTAAATAATCCTTAAGGCCGCTTGCATCGTCGGCACATCCAAGACCCGTCCCGAGTGACCAGCATGATTGTGCCCAGCGTGATGGGTTGGGGATGATGACGCACGCGCTCCCTCCCACGGCTCGTCGTTCTTCACCCAAGTCCCGTCGACCGCGAACCATTCCACACCGTCAAGGGTCATTGGCTTGACCACTCCAGGTCGCACAGCTTCGTGGGCGCGATACCAGTCGTTGATGCGGTCATCGACCCACCCGTGCAGCCGCCAAAAAATCGGATTAATATGCGATGAAAAAGTCTCGCCTAGATAGTCGTACTCGGGATCCAGCCATTTTTCATCGAAGTCCAGTGCGTCGCGGCCGTTGGGAAGCGGCAAACCGCGCCTGGCCACATCACCGGTAGGGTCGCGGGTCACCGAGGTCCACCGCATATGCATCCAATTGTGGATGGTGAACTCAATCCGTGAACCAAGCTCGCCGAGCGACAGGGAGGCGAGGTAGTCCGCGGAGGTATAAAGCGCCTCCCATGCCTGGAATCGGCCATAAAGCGTTGAGGTTTTCCTCAATTCGAACAGCCAATTCGTCGTGTCAGGGTCACCCGGCACGACCCACGCTGGCGGCAGGGAGTATCCGTCGAGATTGCCAATCTGCGACGCCTTCGTTTCGGGCGCAAACGACGAGGGGAACTGCTGCTGCGGCAGACGTCGCCAGGTCCCGACAGAGGGATCCATAGCTCGAACCTCCTTCACCATGCGCCGGTGCATGTAGAAAAAATCTTCGCCCGAACCGTTGGCAAGTCGATCGGCCGCCAGACTTGCTCGCTCTTTGGTTTTTGGGCCAGGCTGCCAACCGGTTGCGCGCACAGCCTCCTTCTTGGGGTCGCTCAGGTTGTCCCATGTGTCGCGCGAGGCGTGCCAAAGCGCATGATGGTAGCGATGCTCTGCCGAGCTCATCATGTCGATGATGCTTTTCGCTAGGGGTATCGTTTTGCGTGGTTCAAGGAAATCCGACTTGACCGCGACAAAAGAGAACACTGAACCCGCCGGCGCTCCATTATGGGCCACGGTGCGCGTCACGGTCCCTACGATCGTTGGGCGATTGCGCGGTGCGTCCGGCCACTCGGGGGATAGGTAGCCCCGGTAGTCGTAGATCCAGCCGTCATACTCGGATTGAGGCTTGCCCTTGGCACGCCAGCTGATCACCGCAGGGTTGCCAGGTATAACGGTGCCTTCAACGAGTAAGTAGGGTTCGGTACCTACACAAAGATCTGGGCGCTCCCCCAATAAACCATAGATGTGCCCGTCCTCGCTAACTTCGAGGGATAGTTCGGCTTCCCAGACTGTCAGTTTGCCAAAATCGCCAACATTCCCCGGCACATTCAGAAAGCTACGGTACGTCCAGATGCCAGGGATATCTAGATTGATACCCATCGACGCCCCCCACCCATTCATTTCCGCTTCCTTATATTAGCAATAAAGCTTGGCGAGTCGACTCCTATTTGTCGTAATGTCGAAGTTGGCGGGTGCACCTTGAACAAATCAGCGCACTAGATTCAGTTAAGACCCCATATGAATTTGCGAATGAGCGTCATCGAGGGTTTTCTCTGAAATCGACATGTATGATGAGCGAGCTCCAAACGTCCGGGAGTAGCGCGAGAACAGCTGAAGCCGGCGTGTCTGCAGACGCTCAGGCGGGTGGAGGCCGTCTCGGATTCGGAAGCGGCTGTTGTGTTGCGGTCCTTGCCGACGACGACTGTCCATACCACCGTCTTCATGTTGTCATAGATGGCTTGGGTCTTGATTTTCATTGGGACTCGTTCTTTAGTTATGTTCGAGGGCTACGTTTTCTGCAGAATAAACTGCGTTCAGACCTTGCGTTTGGCGTGAGTATTGTGGCGGACCGCAAGGCTTACGGGGTCGAGCATTTATGCGCGATCGTATGCCAGGAGATGCTTAGCTGGATTGACGAGATGTCGGTCCACGAGATCGTCTAACGTTAATGTTTTTTTCACGCAGGCGGCGATTACTGCGGCGCACCGCGGACCGCCTTCCCAAGAAACACCCAAGCATTCGGACCTGATTTCACTGCGATGCCTATCGAAGAAGCGAATAAAAACGCGTAGGCTTCAGCGTCATTCGGATAGTCCGCGGGGTCTACAACGGCTACAGAAGGTTTAAGTACGACTTGCAAGGAGTGAAGCCAGACGAGCAGTTCTCTCGGGACCGCCAGTGGTGCGACTTTGATATCTGCCTCCAAAAATTCTACCCCCTACAACGGGAGTGGCCCTCGGGCGCAGATCTATGTGGAAAATGTCAATGCATTCACCGAATATTGCGGAGCCGACCGGCGACTGACGCACACTTACGTTCCGGGATCATGGGTGGGGAAATGGCAAGGGCTGCAGCTACAAAGAGAACCTTCGACGCACTGCCTGACACGATTGACTTCCGAGATGCAATCTTTACGCCGACACTTATCCGTGTCGCACCCGAAAGTGATATCAGCGCCTATTATGGCCTTGGCATACCCGTCCTGGATCAGGGCCGAGAAGGCGCATGCACCGGCTTCGGTTTGGCGACGGTCGCAAACTATCTCCTGAGGGTCCGAGAAAGGAATCCGGCGGCCGACGAAGTAAGTGCCTGGATGCTTTACGCGATGGCCAAGCGTTATGATGAGTGGCCCGGGCAAAATTACGAGGGATCCAGTGCGAGGGGAGCCATGAAGGGATGGTTCAAGCACGGTCTTTGCGCTTATGCGCTCTGGAAGGAACGCGATCCCGATCCCACTGTTGAGGAAAAGCGGTCGGCGGACGCGCTTGCTCGTCCGCTCGGCGCTTATTTTCGCGTGAATCACAAAGACCTCGTCGGCATGCACGCGGCGATTAACGAAACCGGCATTTTGTATGCCACGGCGCGCGTTCACGACGGATGGCAGTCGGTCAAGCCGGAACAGGAGAATATTGAATATCGTCCCGGGCAGATTGGCGGGCACGCCTTTGCGATCGTAGGTTACAATCGCCGAGGCTTCTGGGTTCAAAACAGCTGGGGGGAAAAGTGGGGCGCAAAAGGGCTGGCAAACCTGTCCTACACGGACTGGCTCGCGAACGGCACAGACGTATGGGTCGCGTCACTCGGCGCACCCGTCGACCTGACCTCGTCGCTTGCTACCGCAAACATGAGAGCGGACGCTCCGCGCAGCTACCAAAGCCAGGTTTATGCAGACCTTCGTCCATACATCATCACATCAAAGAACAATGGTGTCTTGGACGACAAGGGCACCTATGGCTTAACCCCTGCTGGGTTGAAAACTCTGATAACTGAGCGGATGCCGCGCGCCATGTCTTCATGGCAAACTAAGCGTGTGCTGCTCTATGCTCACGGCGGTTTGGTCGGTCAGGACGCTGCGGTGCAAACGGTTTCAAGCAATCTCGCGCCGTTGCTTCAATCGCAGGTCTATCCTCTCTCATTCATCTGGCGCTCGGACGTTTGGACGACTTTGTCAAACATATTGAGGGACGCAATTGGGCGTCGGCGGGACGAAGGCCTCCTGGACAAAGCCAAAGATTTCATGCTCGACAGGCTAGACGACACTCTGGAGGTCGGCGCGCGAAACCTCGGAGGTAAAGCGCTGTGGGACGAGATGAAAGAAAACGCGCGGATGGCGACGGAAGAGAAACTTGGCTCGGCGAACTTGGTAACCGACCATCTCATCAAGCTCCACAAGGACGGTGAGATTGATGAGGTCCATCTCGTCGGACATAGCGCCGGATCGATATTTCATGCCCCGGTCGTTTCGAAATTCGCCAAGGCCAAAGTCCCCTTAAAAACTGTCAGTCTTTGGGCGCCTGCGTGCACAGTCGCGCTCTTCAATGAGACCTATTTGCCAGCGCTCAAGAAGGGAATGATCGAGAAATTCGATCTTTATACGCTTGACGACCCAACGGAGCAGGACGACGATTGCGCCGGCATCTATCATAAGTCGCTGCTTTATCTTGTCAGCAACGCGTTTGAAACAACACCTCACATCCCTGCTCTAAAGGACGGAGTCCCTATCCTCGGCATGGAAAGATTTGCCAAAGATGCGCTGGGGACGCTATTCGACGGAACAACCAAGCAGTGGAATTTAGCTCCGGGTCAAGCCTCTAAAGCAAGGCACCACGGCGATTTCGATAACGACGAAGGGACATTACTGTCAACGCTGCATCGAGTGCTCGATGGTTCCGTAACCAAGATAGCCAAGGATCTCGCGAAGCGTAGGCCGACTGGCTCCAACATACAAAAGCGAGAATTCAGGCAGTCCCTCGACCAAAAGCTCGGCCAGCCTTCCGCAGCGAAGTGAAACCCATGCTTCCTAAGTCCCGGTGGGCCAGTCCGTCTACGCTGATACGCCTGGATATGTTACGGAGTTCAGAGCTCACGGAGCTTACTCTCCACGAACCGCAACACTTGGTGGCCACCTGCCTGCGGCTTCCCGCTCGCTGTGATCGTCGACTATGGATCGGCAAGAAGCGGGGGGCCGCCTCGGCTTACATTGAGCTTTGCCGCTAGGCGGGTCTTTCAACCGCGAAAGAAATCCATCAGATTGGCCCGTGGTGAGCGCGCGGTCTCCGCGCCGGCAGCGCCAGAGATTACTTTCTGTAGTATGAGAGGGGTCAAGAGTCCAATTTGGAATGCCGTCAATGCCTGCGCTTGGCTTCCAAAATTCAACCAAGTAAAAGCACCCGAGACAAATATCATCAGCGCTGTGATAATCCAGTACGGTGCACTTTTTAGATACTCTGGAAACCGTGGATTTGTCTTCAGGCCATACCAATGAACAAGCTCGGCGACGAAGCCCCCAAAAAGGCCAACCAGGAAAACGCTCAGCGCAGTGGTCAACGCTACTCCGCCACTCATGTCCAATCCTCCAGTTCGACTGCCAACCAGTCCAGATATGTTTGTAGTATAGCTGCCGATCGCTTTTCCAGTCCCATCTACATGAGTTCGCGGTCTCGGCTGCGTTATTCTGTGGAGGGAGCCTTTTCCTTGGCCAATGCAATTGCCGTTCTCTCTTCCAGCGATCCGCCCACCGGTCTCCATGATGAGGATCTTACGCGCAAGTCGCTGGAGACCATGTTTCGAGACATAGGGTCCAGGGAGGGGCAGCAAGCATGCGAACTCATTCTGGTGCTCTCGGGTCATGGTGACCAGACTGGGGAAGAGACTTGGTTCTGTACCTATGACGCTCGTCCTGATGGGATTGACCTGGCGGGCAGCGATCTTGCCGATCTGGTCATGCTTGCCAGACCGGCCAAGGTATCGGCGGTACTTGACTTCTGCCATGCCGGCGGCGTCGCGCAAGATTTTCAGGCGTCCTTGTCAAAACAAATTGGCCACGAAAATGTCCTGATCCTTGCTGGCGCATCCACGCGGCAACTGGCCTACGAGCACCCTGCCCTTGGCAGGGGTTTGTTCACGATCGCGCTGCACGAGGCACTCGTCGACAAGAGACTGTTCGCGCTCGCCGGACTGCGCAAATCCACAATAGCAACGCCGTTTGACGTATCGCTATCGAGTGACCTGTCGCGGCTTTTTGTGTTCGCAAGGGAGCGCACCGAACAGCTCGCCTATCTATTTGCGGGCGGTTGCATGCAGACGCCGGAGCTGCATGGCGCTGGCCATCTTGAGCTTTCCTGGTCTGATGCAACAATCGGTCCTCCTTCTGCACCGGAACCGCGACGAGCGCTGGCCGGCAGAATCAGACGTGTGTTTGGCTGGGGTGTAACGATCGCCGCTACAATCGGCCTGTTGCTTTACTTCCTGCAGTACCACATCGCTGTTCAGCCGAACGGCTGGATCGAGTTGCGGCCCGGCCCGGCCTGGATGTCCTCGTTGCTTCCCGTTGCGGTAGGATCGGGTGTCCAGTTGGCAGTCGCAGTCGACGATCTTGAGCCCGCTTCGCCTCGCTGGGACGAGGAGCGGATCAACGCCCGAACCGCCCTGATGCGCGGCGGCATAGGCGGGCTGGTCAATCACCCGGTAGGTGATCAAGAAAACTGGGAGTTTCGGCTGACATCCGAATTATCCAAGGAAGCTGCCCGCCGAATGGATTTCGTCTCGTCACGCATTGACATGACCAGTATCTGCGAGGCGACAAACATTCGGCGCGATCGAATCCGCGAATATCAGTTTGCACTCGAAGCTGCGTTGCTCGATCGGGCACGGTCCTGCCCCCCTACTTATTTTCTTTTGAATGGCCCCGAGATCGTCGACCTCTACGCCGTCGAAGACGTGCAGACGATCGCCGACTACGGGCTTTCGGGGCTTTCCGACCAGGCAATACGGACTTATTTGGCGGGCCTTGCCTTGGCCTATCGTGAGCTCGGGGATGAGGACACGAGGCGACGCTCACTGGAAGCGGCAGTATTGTTGATCTCCGTTCGCGCTGAACGCGGAGCGGTCAAATCGGCGGATTGGCTTGCCTTATTGCGATTCGTCGAGGAGATGGCACGAAGCCCCAAGCTTGCCGTCGCACCTAACACCGCAGTGTTTCCGCGTCTGGCCAAGTGCGGAATGAGTTGGTGTGAACTGTCGATGAAAATTGTCGAATATTTTGCCGCGGGCCCGGAAGCCTCCGGCATGGGCAGCGCGGCAGGCTTGATGATGTGGCTGATGGCGAAAGACTCTGAGAGACAGGCGGCGGAAGGGGACGCCACTCGTTCATGGTCGCTCCCGCCCCTCCTGTTGCTTGCTCGCCGCGGCGAACTCGACGAACGAGACCTCGACCTGATCATTCGGCGTTTTGGCTTGTTCGTCCTTAATGACGAGATGTTCTATCCAGACGCCATCTGGTTGCCGAGATTTGCGCGCGTGGTTCCCCTCAGCAAAGAGTGGACCACTGCGCTGTGGAACTGTGCGCTTGACACAACAGGCAAAGACCCGCGCTGCCTCCCTCTCGATTCTGGTTTAGCTGCACGCGTGCTTGCCGCGCAGGGTCGCTTCCTCAGCACCGCGGCATTGGCCCGACTGGTCTCGCGACTCGACGATAGCATCAAGGATGAGCGCGATATCGCGGCGTATGCATCCGAAATGATCGACCTTGCATGCTGGGCGCCCATGCCCGATCGCTGGGTCTCAGGTCTGGAAAGAGGCGTCGCCTACGACGTACAGATAGCGCCGCCGCGCGCTGCCGATCCACTGACAGGCGTACAAATCATCGAAGTCACCGACGTCTCCGTAGCGCAGGCGCTGTCCGCGTCGCTGAAGAGCGATCACGGCAGCACGTCGGCGACAATCGACCTGCTCAAAAGGTACGCGTCCAACCACTTTTCCTATGCGGGCCTTGACATCGTCTATCGCGCGCTGGCGCACAAGCTGCGACAGATGGACGATCCAACCGGCCTTGACCTCGCGCGTTCGCTCCAGGACTCGAAATCGGATACACAGGCACGGGCAGTTCTCCTACGCGCCCTGTCGATCGCAACGAAGCTCGACGGGCTAAAAGACGCTCGTATCGTGGAGGGTCCCGGTTTCTGGCGTCTCGATGCGGTCCTGGCCGCGCGCAAGCAGCTTGGCGATTACCAGTTTGAACTGGATCATTTCTGCGAATAGTGGCCTGCTGCCGGTTTCTCGGACACGCTGTTAAATTAAGCTAGCATGGCTTTCTCCTCGAACTCGGTGGGCTCAGATAGCCTCGAGCGGCGTAGCCGAAGATTTTAAAAGAGTCGCGGAGGGCCACGTTGAGGCGGCTCTGGCCTTTATCCGGCATCTCGAGAATGGAGCGCGTGGGTGCGGATCACCCACGTCGGTCCAGACGAGATATTCCATCGCTATCGGACACCCAAATGGGCTTCCTACCACGAGTGGCTCAGGAGCATCGAAACGCATTACCTGTCCCGCGGGCCTCAGACGGCGTTGGAGGAATACAAGGCATGCCGCTAGCATTAGCCCGCTCGCGACCCTTGCCGCCCACAAGATCACGCTTTCCGAGATCGCCGTTTTTTCGGAGGGATTCGACCCGCCTGCGATGATCGACTCGCTGGATCCAGCTGAGATCGAACTCTGATTTGCCGATAGCGCATTTCGTAGCCATCGGCTGACGAATGCAATCTCGATTCTCGTATTGAAATCGACGATGGCGATGAAGCAGATTGTCGGTATCGTCAGCTTGACAATAGTGTTCTAGGTTCGCCGCCCATCAACAGAGAAGGTCGAACCTAACACGGCAACAAATGAAATCGCCGACAAGATCGCCGCCGAGCAGAACCTGACCAAGGCGCAGGCCAAGGCGGTCGTCGAAAGGGTGTTCAATGAGATTTCAGAGACGTTCGGGTGCGGAGACCAGCATTGCTGGCTTCGGCAAGTTCAAGGTGAAGGACACGCCGGCGCGCGAGGGCCGTAATCCTTCGACCGGCACCATGATCAAGATTGCGGCCTCCAAGAAGCTCTCCTTTACACCGGCGAAGGCGGTTAAGGATGCGCTGAACGGCTGACGTTCGCGCCGACACATCACAGAAATGAATCGATCCGGGTCCGGTGATTCAAA
The DNA here is from genome assembly GCF_040318345.1 of Mesorhizobium sp. M1169. Classification (NCBI taxonomy): domain Bacteria; kingdom Pseudomonadati; phylum Pseudomonadota; class Alphaproteobacteria; order Hyphomicrobiales; family Phyllobacteriaceae; genus Mesorhizobium; species Mesorhizobium sp. M1169. The sequence goes on from NZ_JAMYME010000031.1 coordinate 18,295, forward strand.
CCAATCATTGGACGCCGGATTCCGGCTGCGCGATTCTGCTTGCCATGATCGCGCAGCAGTATCGCCTCTATATCGAACGCCGTGACGTGGGCCGGAACATGCCCCGCTTCTACGCGCTGTCGATCGAGGAAACGCTGTTCGGCCACGCCTGCCTGGTTCGCCGATGGGGGCGGATCGGAACGACCGGCCGCACCGTCCAGCATTCGTGTTCGACGATGAGCGGGAGGCCCTCGAGCTGTTGCACGGCAAGCGGCTGCGCGGCTAAGGGACTGTCCAAACCCGCCTTTCGGGATCCCAGGACGCAAACGGCACTTCGCGCATTACTTTTACCACCGAGCGAGAATATGGTGTTTGCACCTCCAGCCGATCCTGTTGGACGAGCAGGTACTTGGAAACGATAGGATCGAAGGCGTAGGCGTCGCGTCCTCTGCTGTCAGCATGCACGCTCGATCCGGCGAGTTCTTGCTCCATCCAACGATTGAAGCGCCGAGCCGCGATCTTTCCCGGGACAAACCAGGCCTTGAGTTCATAGCTCCAGCGAGCACGGGGAAAACTGTTCCGGAAGCGTTCGACGGTGGCCCGATCATAGGGGAACGACGCCGGTGCGCCCGTCGGACATCGTCATTCGAACTTGATCCATCCGTTCTCTTCACAATCATGGCGCCGCCGCCTCACGGCGTCTCTGGCAGGAGAGCGCTTAGCAAGGGCGCAAGTGCCCTTGGCGTCGATGTCGGCGAGAAGTCCCATCTTGTAGGGGCCAAACGGACCTTTGGCTTAGTTCGCGAGGGCCTGGTCGACCAACCGTTCAAACCGTTTGATGTCGTCCGGCCCGATGGAAACGCCATGCCGCAGGGGCAGCATCAAGAGGCGCCCGTCTTTGAATGCCTCGCGGTTCGCCCTGGTGATGTTTTCCTGCACAAAGGTCGGATAGTCCCAGAATGCGCGAGAACATATCAGGATTTTCACGTCGGTGTTTGCCAGGCTTGCGAACAGCTCGTTGAAATCTACGCGGCGTTCCTCCAGCACATCATCATCGACCCCGTCCTCGTCCTGAAAACAGGAGTAGTGGATGACAAGGAGTCTTGGCTCAGTCCCGGTCCAAATCGACGAATTCGGCGTGTCAGTGCTCCAGTCCTGCGGCAGCCGCAGAGAAACGCGCATGCTGATGCTGTTGTCATAGAGCAACTTTGCCAGCTTATCGAAAAGCAATTTGCCATAGCGATCAACTTCGCAATTGGCGACGACCACGTCGCCGGAGGTGATTTTCTCCTCAGGATCGTCAAAGAGCTCCTGATACCACCGGACGGCCAACCCATATGGCTGCGCTTCGAAATTAGCGGGCTTCACGATGCCGAAATGGTCTAGTTGCGCAAGTCCGGTGACACCGGTCGTGCAAAGCGTTGATGCGCTGTCCGGCGTGACCACTGTGACGCCTGTCCTCACCTCCCACCATAGGAATGGGACGGTCACGCCAACGGTCTCATAGCCGCACTCTGTTGGGATGCGGGCCACCATTCCCTCATCGATCCACTCGTCGCGCAGCGTGTCGAGAAAGGAATCCGGATCGTCGCTCTCGCCCAATTGCCAAAGGGTTTTGCTCGCGAATATGCCGCTTCCCAAGTTTGCTATGCCAGCGCCGTTCATAGGCGTCCCCATGAGCAGGAGTCCCTTGATGCGGTTGTCCGAGGTGATGCCCCCGCCTTCCTTCCGGCTTTCGACCAGAAGGTATCTAAGCAGGACACGCCACCCAGGCTATGCGCGACAAAGAGCACGCTCGTGTACGGCTTGAGCGTGTCGTTCAGGTCAGTGGCGAGCTTGTGAGCGATATCCGTGATGCGCGGGCTGTCCCCGCCGAAATCCGTCACGATTGGATAAACCAGAATGTCGGCACGGTCGAAGACGTTGTCCTCATCATCGCGTGTGAGGCTGGGCCAGAAGGCGCCGGTGATCGTATTTTTGAACGTGCCCTCGATGTCTGAGTTGATCCCGTTCACGAAGACGATCAGGCGACCGGAGGGAATGGGCGCTGGGTCGATCTCAGCGCTGAACACGTTCGTCTGGAACATCAGAAACAGGCAGACAACACTTAGCGCGCGATACATTGTGGCCCCTAGTCAATTTGTCATGGAAACTGCATAAGATTGAAGCCAACGGATTGTGGTTGCGCAAGCTATGCTTGCCGCCGCTTTGCCGCAAGACGTTCCGACTTGTGCGTAGGTGCTAGCCCATTCCAATTCAGGGGGTCATTGATGCGTCGCCTATTTGTGCTTCTGAGCCTGTTGTTTTCGAGTCTGGCGGGCGCGGCTGCCGCGCGTGATATCAGCATTGCCACCTGGAATCTGGGTTGGCACATGGATCGCGCGACAGTCACGGACTGGATCGAAGCCTGCACCGCAACTTACGAGTTGGACCCGGCCACAAAAAGATACCGCCCATCGACACAGATCGGTGCGCAGTTCGGATGGGACATCAACGCATTCGATATAGAGGGTTGGGATGCCGCCCGCTTTCCTGTTTGCGATGTCTACGGAGCCAATAAGCAGGGAGTCGGATTTGCCACCGTCCGGGTCACACTCGCCGCGTACGAGCAACGCCGCACCCAAATACAAAATTTCATCGCGAACAGCGTTCCGGCCGACATCATCGCCTTTCAGGAAGTAAGCGGCAAAGAAGCTGTTCTTGAGGTTTTGCCAAACGGCGCTGCCGATTGGGAGGTCTGCTCCTTCACGACCTTCAAGGTCCAACGTCTTGCCATCGCATGGAAGAGGTCTCTGGGCAGCCAGATCGCTTGCGCGACCGAAGACCCTCTGACGCTCAAAGATGTCAGGCCACCCAAGGATCAGCCCCGGCCAGGGCTGTCCTTGGCCATCGATATCGGCGGAACGCGTCTGCAAGTCCTCAATGTGCATCTGAAATCGAGCTGCGTCTCCCCCATCGGTGGAAACCCACTGGCTGGAGATGCGTCCGCTTGCCAGATCCTGCACGACCAGATCGTCCCCCTAGAGACCTGGATCGACCGAGAGACGGCGGTCACCGACAAGACCATCCTGCTGGGCGACTTCAATCGCAACCTCTGGCACGAGCTTGAGGACTCCCGAGCGGTGCGAAGTGATGGCAGCGACCCTACAACCCCACTCCCCGCCGGCGTGCGCGTGAGCTCCCTGTTTGAGGAAGTCATCGACGGCAAGCCTGCATCGAGCGCCTTCACGATGCTCAAGGAGCTGTGTCCTCTCAATGAGGTTGGGAAGCTTCTGTGCGGGATGGGTGAGACGCGGGCACTTGATACGCCAGAAGTCGATGTCTTGAGGTTTCACAACTATCTTGGGTGCCGAAATCCCATCGGGCTCGACCACATCTTGCTGGGACCGGGCCTTGTCCCTCGAGGTGATGCGACGCATACCTCGATTGGAAGACTCGGGGGGAGTCGTCATCCCAACAAAGACAATCCCGAGCCGCTGCTCGGCATCGCAGACCATTGCCCGTTGATCGCAAGTTTTAGCTTTTAGGTCTGAGAGACTCGGCGCGTTCTTCGCTTGGCCGGTTTCATGGTCGCACAGATGAATAAGGACGTCTTATCCCCTGCGTTTAACGGGGCCCCAATCTTTGGAACCCTGCCGCGAAGGGGTGAGGAGATGGCGTTCGCCGACCCCTCGGTGTTGTATTGTTGCGTTTCACGAGTTCTACAGTAGTGTGCAACTGACTGATTTTCATGGGGCTGCGCTGGAATTCCAGGACGGTCGTCAGCGCAAGGCGGCAGTCGTGGGGGGATAGCGCATGCCGACCAACAACTGGATCCGGTTTCTTCGGAACTACGGGCCCATTCCGACCAACGACAATATGTACGACGAGACCATTCAGCGGGCGTTGGCTCGCTTGAAGATGCAGCCTATTGAGCTGCCCGCCCAGCATCTTGCGTGGCTGGTCGATAATTTCAGGTCGGACGAGTGCCAGTCCATCATCCTCACGGGCACCGCCGGCGACGGAAAGACCTATCACTGCCGACGCGTGTGGCTTGAGCTCGGAGGCACGATTGAGGACTGGAACGCCGGAGAGAAGATCCAGCGCCTCAGCTTGGGGTCTCGCCAACTCATCGTCGTCAAGGATCTGAGTGAGCTTCGCTCCGACGAGAGTAAGCCGCTGATTGAGCAGATGGCGTGGGATGTCGCAGACCCCAATTCCCCCAGGGTCTACCTGATGGCAGCCAATCATGGCCAGCTTCTCGAAAAAATGAAGACCGCCGGCAGCGACAAGACGACAAGCGCTCTGGTCGAGATGGTCGAGAATCTCCTGGTCGTTGGCCGCAGTGGGAACTCTGCGATTAAGCTCGATTTGAGGGATCTCAGCCGGTCTGCCGCCGCCGTGATGATCGATCAGGTCATTGACGCGGTGACGCTGCACCCCGGTTGGAGCGGCTGCGGGGATTGCCCGGCGCTGAATGGGGCAACCTGTCCGATCCGCGAGAACCGTGAACGGCTGATCGGGACCGACGGCAACGGTCTCTTCCGGCGACGGCTGGGCAACTTGGTCGAAGCCAGCGAACAGAATGGTGGTCACTTTACCATCCGGCAGGTTCTATCCCTTGTCACGAACATCATTCTTGGCCATCCCGATGCGCGCGACGGCCTAATGGCGTGCACCGATGTCGCCGAATTGGCAGCCGCGGGAACGGCGGAGCGTGCCAGTCCCTACTGCAATGTATTCGGCGGGAATTTGAAACCAAGCCGCGCAGAGAGAACCGAACCCTTTCGCAAGCTCAACCTGTTCGGCATCGGCTCGGAAACGAGCAACAAAGTCGACAATATGCTGGTCTACGGTGCCGACGATCCGGCGTTGGTGGAAACCTACCGAGCCCTCGTGCAAACCGATCAGGCTTACGGCGAGACGCCAGCCTATAAACGGGCGCAACAGTCCTACCTCGAGGGCGAGGATCCGAGCGCTGTCGCCCGGTTTCTCGGGCTCCTTCGCGGGCAGCGTCAGCGGTTGTTCTTTACCATCTCAGACGACCTGGCAGACACGTTGGACCTCTGGGACCTGACCGTCTTTCGGTACGCCGGGCTCTATCTCGAAACCAGTCGCGCGTTTGCCGAGAAACGAGCATTGCCGCGGCAGGTGATGCCCATGCTCGTGCGCGGGCTAAATCGGGTGTTCACCGGCATGCTGATCCAGAACCAGGACGAGTTGGTGCTTGCAAGTTCGGGAAGCCAATCGCAGTCGAGAACCAGTCCCCTGCTTGAGGAATTTGTGTCGGTCGCCCGTCGTGCTGGTGAGGAGGTGGCGCTGCTCGGTGACGGGGATGGAGGCATGAGGCTGGTGGTTCGGCTTGCGCGTGATGATCCGCCTGAAGTCACGCTGCAACTGTCGACGACCCGCTTTGAGTTCTTGGGCCGCGTGGCCGAGGGCGCATTGCCTACGAGTTTTTCGCTCGAGTGCCACGAGGACCTTCTTGCGTTCAAGGCACGGCTTCTGAGCGCCGTCGAACGGCGGAGGGTCCTTGACGGTGACGATCGCAGTGACGGGATCGTCCTCAAGTTCATCGACCTCAATTCCGATGGTCGTGCATCATCGCGTAGCGTGACGGTGAGGCTCTAATGATGGAGATCCTGAAACGCCCAATTTCCCATGAGGATCGCACTGGACCCGCGTTCTGGGTCGATGAAGCGATCTGGGGGCATCGCCTGCATGACGAACAGACGCCCTGGCTGATTCTGCTTGAATTCCTTGGCGTGCTTCGATCGGAGCACGTTGCCGGCCGCGCCTTGGCGGAAGAGGAGTTCAACGCACTGTCCTATCGTCCGCAGACGCAATTGCGACTGCGCAATCTGATCTTCAACAATCCGTATCTTCTGACCATCGGGGCCGAAAAGCTTTCCGACGATGCAGCCTGGACCAAATGGCTGGAGTTGATGGAACAGAACGCCGGCGGCCTTGAGAGCCGCGACTTCAGTTACCTCCGTGGCCGCTTCGACAGCTTCGATGACTTCGCCTCTGTGGTGGGGTTCTTGCAGTCTTCCGCCATCGAAGGCACCAGCAATAAACGCTGGAGTTCAAAGTTCGTCTTCCCCTTCGGTCCCAGCGCGCTTTACGAGGATGCCGCTGTGACGGCGTCTGGTGTTTCGACTGACAGACGTTTCTTCGCTCGAACCGGCGAAGTTCTCTACCTGATGCTTTGCCGGTCCAAGCGAGCCGCCGAGCTCAAAGAACGGCTGGTCGCAAAGCTCTTTGAGCAACCAACCGTCTACGATCGGTTGGTCGCTGCGCTGCAAGGGGAGCCACAACTTGCCGAGCGTGATCGGCCGGGTTCATACTTGCCCTGCTCGACCCACCCGATCTTCGATCAACTTGCCGAGGATTGGATCGCTATTCTGGATAGCCCGATTTCGGTGTTCGACGCTCTGCCACACATCGTAACCATCACCGGGCTCAATCTTGTTCGGTACCAGCTTGACCGGGCGCGAGAACTCCTGGACTCGGTGCCCATCACGATGATCTGCGAGATCGTATCGCCACGAAAGACCGTGATCCGTGACCTTGCGGCGGACTCCTTTCAGGCGAACAATGCGCTGCCGGGTCTTGCCATTGAGCATTACGTCCGCAGTGCCGAATGTTCTCATGAGTGGCAGCACGCCGTTAAATCGGACGATGCCGTTCTCAGCGCCGCGGAGGTATTGGGACGCCAGTTCGACTGGCCGGACCCCGACGACCTACCGACCGGGATGAGCAATCCCGGCGACCTGATCGAAGAACTCGTCGGCAGGGCGAAAACCAGACACGCGCAACATGTAGGCAAGGTGCATTCGACCTGGGCGCGGCAGATCGGGTTGAGCTCGCGTCGGTCAAGCCGCCGCGTGCGCTACGCACCGACCGACCGGCTGCTCAAGACGCTGGTTGTTTGCTGCGTGAGCGAGCGTATGGAGTTCAAGGACTTCCTCGCCGCGCTACACGACTGCTATGGCTTTGTGATCGGAGATCAACAGGCCGCGAGCATCATCGGCGCCGGAAAAGCCGATCAGGAAGACTTTTCCGACAATGCGCGGCGGCTGGAGGAACGGCTGATTAGCCTCGGCCTCCTCAACCGGCTGTCGGACTCGGCCGCCTATGTGGAAAATCCGTTTCGCCGCGAGGTGCGAGCATGAACGCCCTCGATCTGATCGGCACAGCAGGCGCTGCGGCGCTCCAGGAGCGTCTGCAGGGCCTCGGGGCCGACAGCGGAACCGCTCGTTTCATGCTCGATCGCCTCACCGGACCGCAGGTTGCCGCGATCGTCAGGCAGCTGGTTTCCGACGTTTCGATTCAGTCCCAGGTCAAGATTGCTGTGCCCCGCGCGCTTGTCGACGGCCAGGGTCTGCCCGACTCCGTGATCACCGATGAGAGGACCGTGGCGTGGCGGCATGCCGAGTGCGACCGTCCTGCGCTCCTTATCGCGAACACCGACGATGATCAGGGCGCATCGTTGCACGATGTGGCGTTGATCGGTGCCAAGGAACTCAAAGAGGGACCCGCCTATTGGGTGCTCCCTGCATCCGATGGACTCGGGCTTCCGGAAGAGCACATCGAACCATGGCACATAGCCCTCAAGGCCTTGTCCAGTGTCGATGACTGGCCACTCGCGCAGCTCAGCAACTATGTTGCCATGACACGCGCGGCGATCGACGGCATGTCACTGCCCGTCGCGGACGCACTTGGCTGGGCGCTGCCGGCACTGCAATTGCCGCGCGACACAGGATACTTCCGATCGCAGCGGCCAAAGGATCTGCAGCAGCAAAGCCGCTGGCGACGCCTTTACGACAAACTCATCACTGACCGTAGACCGCTGCTTTCCAAGCAGCGGCCCAATCGCCAGCCGATCGAAGCCGACGAGCTGCGGGATCAGTTCGAGATGGTTCGAGAAGAGATCGCCGCCGAGCTGCACTCGGTGATCGAGGCGTTCGTCGATTCGCCAGCCGGGTGGCGCGAAGCGACCGAAAAGCTCGCTGACCTCGAGTGGGAGCAGGACAATATTCTTCTGATCTTCTCGGGCCTCAAGCTCAAGAAGCTGAAGCTTCCGGAAGAGACCGCTCAGTTTTTCGACTACGAGCGTCCCGATCGCCTGAGCGATCCGGACAAGGCGTATCTCGGCGATCTCAAGGGTCGATCCCTCAAGGAATCCCGAGAGGACGATCGCGAGTTCTTCGAAGCTCATCGGGAGGATTTGGCGGCCAACAGACAGTTGCGCGCCAAATGGGAGAAGTTCGTCTACGGACGCCCTATCGAGTGCACGGATTTCCTCGATGGCTTGGTCCGCAGCATTGAGCGGCTTTTTGCCCAGCTCGGCACGCTCAAGATGCCTCGGCGGATCGAGATCCGATCTTCACGCCGGACCAAGACGCAATGGCTGGACATGAATGCGGACGTGGCCCGCGCCTTCAGCCTCAAATACAATGCCCTGCGTCAAGTTCTCCCACAGGCGGTTAGCTGGGACACGCCGCACATTTTCGAGTTTGAGGCGCTGCTCGATGCCGCAAGCAAGAGCCGCAAATTCCGCGAGAACGTCTCGACGTCGCGCGCAAACATTCAGATCAAGTTCGACCTCACTCTGACAGTGGGAAGCGGCCCAGGTGCGGAGAAAAACACGGTCCAGTTGATCTGGCGGGCCGAGCCAAACGCGATCGGACTGGCGTTGCCCGATGACTTGGCCCGGCTCGAAAAGAACCCATTCGGCATTGCCGAAGTGTCACGCATGCTGGTCAGCAAGAAGGGAGCGATGCAGTCGGTATCGCTCGCCGACGTAGGCACTTTGCAGCCCTCGTTCCGCCAGGATGCGGGATCGTTGGTTCCACGATCAACCAATGTCGAAGACTTAAGCAAGGTCCTGCCCAGGGCCATCAAGGCAGCCGTCGCGGGCGGTCGCATGATGCCGCCTGCCGGTGCGGACCTTGGAGAGACATGGACTGCGTTCGTCGCGGGCTACTCGGCTGCCATCGAAGATTGGCGAACGAACGGCATGGGGGGAACACCCCAGCTGGAACAGGCCGAGTTGTACGCCAGGCTGCTTGAGCAACTTCGGAGCTCGGCGCCAGGGGACCTAAACCGGCGGGACCTGTGGGAACCGATCCTCAGGATCGGCACGGTTCAGATTGCCGGTTCGACGCCGGCTGCGATCGTAGCGCCGTGGCACCCGATGCGAATGGCCGCAACGGCGGTCAAGATGCGATCTCTCTGCGGCCTGATCGATCACCTGCTCAAGGCGGAGGAAGTCAATTTCGGCGACCAGCGGCTCTTTTTTGCCGATCTCCGATCTGAGCTCGCGCACCCCTACTATCCGGAGGCAGTACCGGGTTTCACCGGTGGCGAAGCGGTTCTCCTGACGGAGACGAGCACGCTCAACGACTACAGCTTCATGGAGCGGCCGGTTCGCGATCCCTCGGAAGCGTCCACCGATGTGGATCCGGCAGAGGCTGCGCGTGAGATCCGCGGGCTGATCGGCCGCTATCTCGACTTGCAGCCGCATGAGCGCGCCAATCTCAGCATCATGCTCTACAACTGCGATGCTGCTGGCCTGCCATTGGCCACGGTCAACACGTTGGGGTCGGTCCACGAAGAAGAGGTCCACTGCAACGTCCTCGTCCGCCATCGAGACCGTTCCAAGCTCAACAAGGTCTATACCGATCTGCTGGATCAATCCGGCAACGACCCCGACGCCATCGTCGTCAGTGAAACCTCGCTCAACTTCATGTCGAAGCTGAGAATAGGGGTGATGCTTGAAGGCAGCACGGGGCGCCGCGCGCCTGACGAGCGAAGCGTGGACGTCGCGTTCCTGCATGATGTCGTATCGCGTCACGCCAGGGAGGCCTGGTTTTCTGTCCCGCGCAACGACGACACGGACCCTTCAATTGCCGACCACGTGCCGCCTCGCTGGTCGTATCGCCGGGTCGTGGGAGAAGAACAACTCACCGCTACCAGCTATCTGGTTTCGCCCCGCCAACCTCGGGTCGGCTGGTCCTATCTCGACGCACTAGCGGCCGTGATCCGCAAACAGTCGCATCGCGACAACGAGCATTACCTGCCCGCGCGTCAGATTTCGCTGCAGGACCATGGCCTGGAGGCCATGTTCAAGGATGTTCACGGCCTGGCGGAGTGGGTCGCCACTTATGACGACCTCCTCGACAAGCGGCAGCTCATGGCGCAGGGCATCAAGGTCATCCGATATCGGCGCGAACGCACTCACGGCCGCAACATGGTGGTGTCCTCGACCTCGGACCTGCGCGTCCTGCCGGTGCTTGTCCGTCGACGCCTCGATCAACTCAGCCTCGGGCTTAGCGACGACCGTCTATCGGCGCTTGCCGAGAGAATGATAGCCGATGCGACGGCCATCTCTGGCGATGTCATATTGCGTGCGGCCAAGCGCGGCGTATCAGCGGGGGAGTTGATAGGCCTGGTTCTCAGTCGCGCACTTGTTGCTGAGGAGCTTTTGAAGCGTCCGGCATCGTGGTTCCTCCTCGACGACTACGCGCAATGGCTGGGCCAGCGAGAGGAAGGAATTGCCGACATCCTTGCGCTCAGCGTCGACCCGGGACCTGAAGGGCACCCAAGGCTTCGCGCTGTTGTAACCGAAGCGAAGTATGTCGAGGCCAGTGGTCTGGCGGAAGCCAAACGTCATTCCAGCCAGCAGTTGCGACAGACAACGCGTCGGATCGAGGACGCGCTTTTCGGCGATCCGGGGCGGCTTGACCGTGACCTATGGCTTTCGCGTCTTGCCGACATCCTGCTCGATGAACCGTCGGCTCTAAGCGCGAGCTTTTCGCTCGAGGAGGTGAGGAATGGCATCCGAAATGGCACGGTGGAGATCGATCTAAAGGGCTACTCCCATATTTTCGTTTCGGGACCCGCACACGCGGGTGGCTCGCCCGGCGATCAGGACGAAGTGACCGAGGTTCGGGGATTGCAGGAGATCTACACGCGCGAAGGTCTGCGGCTACTGATCAAGGCCTATGAGGCCTCTGAACCGTTGATGCCGATCAGAAGCGCGCTGGGAGATCGCAGGCCGTGGGAAACATCTGAGTTTCGCGCGCCGGCACCACGCGTTCGGTGGACTACCAAGAGTGGCCCAGCCAGTGGTGCCGGCCCCGAGCCGGACGCAGCTCCGCCAAGCCCTCCGCCACCGAGACCCATGCCTCTTCCGCCCGAGCCCAACGTGAGCGCGGGAACAGCGCGTGTTGCTGATGCCGGCGAGGCTCAGCCTAATGCCACTGCCCGCCCCGCCGCGCCTGATCGGGAGGAGCACGACGGGGCCGAACCGATCTCAGCGGGTAGCGAGAGCTTTGCCGGCTTGGTGTCTCGAAAAGCGGGGCAGGTGCAGTCGGCGGCTGGCGAGGACGAACAATGGCTCGAAGCGACGGCCGGCCGGCTGCGTACGGCGCTTATGGGTTACAATCTACAGGCCAAGATCGCTGGGATGCGATTGACGCCAAACGCCGCCCTGGTGCGATTTGTCGGCAGCGACCGCCTGCGCGTCGAAGACATCGAAGCTAAACAGTCCGCCCTTCTGACCACACATGGCCTGCGAGTGATCTCGATCTCGCCGCTGCCCGGCGAGATCGTGGTCGGGGTGGCAAGAGCAAAGCGGCAGATTGTCTCGATGTGGGATCTCTGGGAGCGCCGTGCCCTGAACCGCAATGCCGCCGGTCTCAACACGAGCTTCCTTCTTGGTCTGCGCGAGCTCGACGGCGAAATTCTCTATCTCAACCTGGGTGGGCCGTTCGCTGGCGTGTCACAACACGACCCGCACACGCTCATCGCCGGCGCGACGGGCAGCGGTAAATCGGTGCTGATCCAGGCGCTGATCCTCGACATCGCCGCGACCAATCCTAGCGCCCTGGTACACATTCACCTGATCGATCCGAAAATGGGCGTCGACTACTCCGCTATCGAGCGGTTGCCGCATGTGAAGGGTGGGATTATCATTGACCAGGCGTCCGCGATCGAAATGATGGAGGGGCTCGTCGTCGAGATGGACCGGCGGTACGAGCTGTTCAGGCAGAGCGGGGCTCGCGACATTCGATCGTTCAACATCAAGGCCGCGCCAGAAGCACGGCTGCCGATGAAGTTTCTCATCCACGACGAGTTCGCAGAATGGATGCTGACCGAGGACTACAAGGGTGCCGTTACCTCGATCGTTTCGAGGCTGGGGGTGAAGGCGCGAGCCGCCGGTATTCACCTCGTCTTTGCGGCACAACGGCCCGATGCCGGGGTCATGCCTGTTCAGTTGCGTGACAATCTTGGTAATCGGCTGATCTTGAAGGTCGCGAGCATCGGAACCTCAGAGATCGCACTCGGGATGAAGGGCGCAGAAAACCTGCTCGGCCTCGGGCACCTGGCCGCGCGGCTGAGCGGCGAGGCCTCGACCGTCTTCGCACAGGCACCATTCCTGTCCGATGAGGATATAGAAGACGTCGTGTCGGCTATCGCTGCTCAGGACGGCTGAGCTGGCAAAACCGGGGGCGGGGCAGGACCGAGCAGGAGGACGAGGGCATAGATGACCCCGGCGCACGACATCGCGGCCGCGACCCACAACAGGAACTGAATGATCTTTACCGTTGAGGGCGGCCATTTCTTGTCCTTGTTCTTGAGCGAGACGGCGTAGTCGCCGTCGAGCTTGTTCAAATTGGTGATGTAGAGGCTGAAAGCCTGGCTGAAGCGACCCATGATGAAAACGCTGGCCACACTCACGACGGCGGCGAACAGGAAAATGCCGACGGCGATGAGCCGATCGCTCTTGAGTTGGGATGCCGCGAAGTACCACAAGCCGCCGATTGCCACTGAGAACAGCGGGGGAATCTTGTAGAGGATGTCGTTCATCGCTCTGAAGTGAGCGTATTGCTCCTTGTAGATTTCTTTGACGCTGACGTCGTTGCTTTCGGTCATGGGATACGCATCTCCTGTTCGCCCAGGCATGCTATCAGCAAATTGGCTGAGCCTCGATCGTGAACCGATTTCGAATTTTCCCCGTTCCGGATTAGGTTGAGCTTGATCCGAAGACAGAGTCAGATGCGCATATGCCGATCTATCTTGATGGCCACTCGACAACACCGCTGGCGCCGGAGGCGATGGAAGCAATGGCACCTTGGTGGCATGCTCAGGTCGGCAATCCGCACTCGCCTCACCTGAGTGGGATGCTGGCGTCACAGGCCGTTGAAACTGCGCGTTCGGAACTCGCGTCCCTCCTCGGGTCGGATCCACAGGAACTCGTCTTCACGTCGGGGGCGACCGAGGCAAACAACATCGCGATAAGGGGCATTGCTCTCGCCGCGCTTGAAGGTGGCATCGGGCGGCGTGACATTGTCGTATCGGCCATCGAGCACAAGAGTGTGCTGTCGTCCGCGAGTTCGCTGCGGAGTGCCGGCTTCCGCATCATCGAAGCGCCGGTAAAAGTGAACGGCATCATCGATATTTCAGCTCTGGAACGGTTGGTCGGCATTGAGACACTCTTGGTGTCGGTGATGGCGGTCAACAACGAGGTGGGATCCATCCAACCGCTTGCCGATGTCGTTCGTATTGCCCGTGCGGCGGGGGCGCTCGTGCATGTCGATGCTGCACAGGGCGCGGGCAAACTTCCTCTCGACTGTGCGGAGTTCGATTTAGCGAGCCTTTCGTCGCACAAAATTTACGGCCCAATGGGCATCGGTGCGCTGTTCATATCATCGGCCGCTTCTCTCCGGCCGTTGCCGGTGTTGTTCGGCGGCGGTCAGGAGGCTGGCGTGCGGCCTGGAACCGTACCGACGCCGCTCGTGGTCGGGTTTGGCGCGGCCGCCAAGGTCTCCAGGACACGGCTCGTAGCGGACGCCGCCCATTCAGGGCGGCTGTCGGCTCTGTTCCTCGAAGAGTTGCGCAGCAGGCAAGTGCAATTCATCGAGAATGTTTCCGCGCCGATTCGGGTACCCGGAAGTTTGAGTCTGAGATTTCCCGGTAATGAAGCCATGTCGATAATAGCGAAGGCCGGTGATCGTATCTCGATTTCCGAAGGATCAGCTTGCACGAGTGGGCAGATCACCGCATCGCACGTCCTACTTGCGATGGAATTTACTCACCAAGAGGCTACCGAAACTGTCCGTTTATACTTCTCTCGCTACAATAGCGAGGCGGACGCCATGGAGGCGGCAGCGGTGCTATCAGCAATAGTGGCGCGCTAGGGATTGCCAACTGGCGACACTCTCCAGTAGCATCCCCTCCATGTTGAACGACCTTCATGATCCGGCGACCGCGATTCGCGTTTCGGGCCACGAGACCTTCCCGCTTCGGCTCCTTTGGCTGAAGAAGGCGTTCGACCACGCATCCGACCCGGACGGAGTCGATCGTAGAACATTTCAGGAACAAAACGCAATCGCCACCTTCGGCGTCGGCAAAAATATGGCGCTCTCCATGCGTCATTGGGCGTTGGCGACGAAGATTCTGAGAGACAGCCCCACCCATCTTCACGCCACTGATCTAGGGCGGTTGATCTTCGCCGACGGCACCGGGCTCGACCCATACCTCGAGCATCCGTCCACTCTGTGGTTGATGCATGCACACCTCGTGAGTGAGCCGCGCGCCGCAACGACATTTTACTACGCGTTCAACCTGCTCAATCAGATTGCCTTTACCAGGGACGATCTCGTTAGGGCCATGGCAGCGATCGTCGAAGCCCGTGCAACCGCAAGGGCAACCGCCGAGACCCTCAAGCGCGACGTTGAAGTGTTCGTACGCAGCTATGCGCCCCGTCACTCCGATGCAGGGGAAGACGCGGCAGAACCGTTGCTAGTCGAGCTCGGCCTGTTGCGGGAGCAGCGGTCGACAGGCCAACTCGAATTTGTCCGTGGGCAGAAGCCTTCACTGGACAACAGCATATTTGCGCTCGTGTTAAAGCAGTTCTGGGAGCGGCAGCACTCGTTGTCCCCCACCCTCTCCGTAGAGCAGGTGCAGTATGACCCCGGGTCTCCCGGGCGTGTCTTCAAGCTTGACGAGGATAGCCTAGTGGCACGGCTGATGAGCATCGGGGACGCCACCGGCGGGAAAATGGTGTGGACCGATACGGCGGGACTCCGTCAGATCGCTCTGGCTGGCCATCTCGAGGAAATTGACGAGATCGATCTCGTCAAAGCCGGTTACCGTGGTCGGAGAGCGGCATGACCAAGCTTGCCGACATCGTCAAGGTCGAACGCCGGTTCGCGCTGTCCGCTCGGATCGACACCGATCTCAATGGAACACCGCCGCTCACCGGGTATGTGTTGCAGGCGAGCGTCCGCAAGTCGCTATTGGCCATGCTGGCGGGGATCGCCGATGGGTCGCAGTTCGCCTTCACGTGGACCGGCCCGTATGGCGGCGGCAAATCTTGTGCGGCGCTGCTTGTTGCTAATCTGGTCGCCGGCAACAAGAAACAGCGTGCTCTCGCCGAAGGGATCGTTGGGCAAGATTTGGCGGAGCAGTTTTCCTCGGCGTTTCCTGGCCGAGGACGCTCGTGGGATGTAGTTGCACTGACCGGCCGGCGCACGAGCCTGGCGGGCGCGTTGGCGGATGCGGCCGCAGAGCAATTCGAGTGGACTCAGGCGGCGCGGGATGCAGCGCGCGACGAACGAGCACTTATCGACCAATTAGAAGCGCGTGCTCGTCAAAAGGGCGGTTTGCTGATCGTCATCGACGAGCTCGGCAAGTTCCTCGAGCATGCGACGAGTTCTGCCGGCGACGTGCATATTTTGCAGGATCTCGCCGAGCGGGCAGCACGCTCTGACGGTAGGCTGGTGGTTGTCGGCATCCTGCATCAGTCGTTTGAGCAGTACGCCAACCGGCTGAGCCGGACTGGCCGGGACGAATGGGCAAAGGTTCAGGGCCGATACCAGAACGTGCCCTTCGTTGCGCAAGCCGATGAGGTCGCGGCGCTCATTGCTCGCGCCATTGGCAGCGACCAAGCTCCGGCCAGCGCCAAAGCGATCGCTGGACTGACGGCGGAGGCGATCTCCCACCGTCGACCGGTCGATGTCGTGGTGCTGACGGAAATCCTCACCCAAACGTGGCCATTGCACCCGGTTTCGGCGCTCTTGTTGGGGCCCGTGTCACGCCAACGGTTCGCACAAAACGAGCGAAGCGTTTTCGGCTTTCTATCATCATCTGAACCGAACGGATTTCAGGCGCACTTGGCTCGGACCGAGGTCGGCGGAAACGCTTGGTATGGGCCGGATCAGCTTTGGGACTATCTGGTCGCAAATTTCGGCAGCGCGCTTTCTGTTGGTCCTGAAAGCAATCGGATGACACTTGCTATGGAGGCCGTGGAGAAGGCTGCACTCTACGGCTCGCTGGCTGCCAAGCTCGCCAAGGCCGCAGCGGTCGTCGAGTTGTTCAGGAACGGCTCCGGACTCGCGGTTGCCGACGACATCCTTTCCCTTTGCGCACCAGAAGCGAAGAAGGCCGACGTCGCGGCGGCCATCGACGAGCTGGTCAACCGGGCTATCCTCATTCGGCAGCCGCGGCTTGGCGGATATGCCCTCTTCGCCGGCAGCGATTTCGACCTCGACGAGGCCATCTCCAAGGTCGCGCTGAAGCTGGACGCAGATGTCCTGGCTGATTTGCCTTCACGGCTTGGCGTGGGACCGATCGCAGCCAAGAGCCACTACTTCGCGACCGGTGCACTGCGCACATTCGATGTCGTCATTCAGTTTGCCGACGAGAGCCCGCAAAGCCCCGCTGCGTGGGCCAAGCGAACCGCTGTGTCGCTGGCCAAGACGAAGCGGCGGTCGGCAGGTCTTCTCATAATGCTGCTTCCCGATGCGCGAAGCTTCGAGGCGCCGGTTAAGGTCGCTGCCAAGCAACTCAGCCTCGAATTGGAAAACTTGGGTGTCCTGGCCGGTGTAGCCGCCAGCGAGCAGGTCTATCTGCTAAGGGATCATGCGAGCGACCTCTATGCCTTAGACCGCATCGAAGAGACGCATCCGCAGCTCGAAGGTGATCGGATCGCCCGCCGAGAGTTGTCGGCACGCAAATCGTTGATCGCCGAAATTGTTCGCAGCGACTTGCTGAAGGCCTTCTCTTTGGCCCGGTGGTGGGCATTCGGTGACAGGGCAAAGGATGCAGCCGGCAAGAAACTCGATGGCGGGGAACTGACCGTCTTGGCGTCGGCGCTTGCGAGCGCTGCTTTCAGCAGCGCACCCGCCATCCAATCGGAGTTGCTCTATCGGGACAAGCCCTCGACTGCCGCCATGGCAGGCCTGAGGACCTTGATGCATGCCATGGTTTCGAAGTCGGATGTGGCAGACCTTGGGATTGAGAACTTCCCGGTCGAGCGTGGGCTCTATCTGACGATTGTTCGGCCGTTGGGGCTGCATCGGCAGGACGATAAGGGCGTGTGGCGCTTCGCCGATCCTGCCGATGACGGGGCGGGCAAGACACTCAAGCCTGCCTGGGCGGTGTTGGGTGAGAAGCTGGTCAATCTGGCCGAACTCTTCGACACCTGGGCCGCGCGGCCATATGGCATCAAGCGCGGGGTCATGCCTGTGCTGGTATTGTCCTATCTGCTGGCGCATAGAAACGCGGTTGCGGTTTATGTCGACGGCGCTTTCCAGCCCGCCATCGACGATATCATCGCCGACCGCATTCTGCAGGATCCGGCAGCCATCGAGTTTCGCCGAATTTCGCGCTCCAAGCGGGACGACGCGTTCGTCCAGCAGCTCGCCGCCCTCCTTTCGACCGAGGCAAATCCCGTTGAAGCGAAGGCGTTGCCGGTCGCATCGGCGCTCTATCAGCGCTTTCATGCTCTTCCGCTGTGGGCGCAGCGCACTCAGACGCTGGCCGAAAGTGTTCGTAACGTTAGGGACATCGTGTTGAAAGCCAGCGACCCTGAAGCGCTGCTGTTTTCAGACCTCGCGTCCGCGCTTGAGGGAGAACCCGATCCCGGGGTCAGCGTGGTCGCCGCACTGAACAAGGCAGAGTCCGCCTATCCGAAAATGCTGGAGGAACTCCGCAAGAATCTCGCCGAGCATCTTGGGGTCGACACGAAGACATTTGAGGGGATTGGGCCGCGCTCCTCTACGGCGTCGGGGGTGTCAGCAGAGTTGCGCGTCGACGCCTTCATCATGCGCGCCGGCGCTTTCGAGGGAAACAGCGGCGACATCGAAGGATTGGCGAGCCTGCTCGTTCACAAGCCGCCGCGCAACTGGTCCGACCGCGAGCAAGAGCAGGCCATGTTCGAAATGGCTAAGCTCTGCCTGCGCTTTCGCGAGGCAGAGACATTCGCCGCGGTTCGCGGCCGCTCCCCAACCTCCCAAGCCATTTCGGTCATGGTAGGGTTGGACCCCAAGGAGAAGCCACTCTTCCATACCTTCCAGGTGTCGAAACAGGAGCTTGCGACTGCAGACAAAGCGGCAGACGACTTGATGGCGCAGCTTCGGCTAAAGGGCATGAGGCCGGCCGTAGAGCTTGCCGCTCTCGCGCGCATCGTAGAACGCCTTTCCGAAGGCAAGGGATTGGAGCCAGCATGACGATTCCGGTGCGTGAGCGTCATATCCTTGGGATATCAGGGGGGCGCGATAGCGCGGCCCTTGCCGTCCATATGCGGCAGACCCGGCCAGAGGTCGATCTCGAATACTTCTTCACCGACACCGGCAAAGAGCTGGAAGAGGTGTATTCGTTCCTCGACAAGCTTGAGGGGTTCCTGGGAAAACCGATCACCCGGCTTAATCCGGACCGGGATTTCGACTTCTGGCTTAAGGAATACAATCATTTCCTGCCCTCCCCCAAAACTCGGTGGTGCACGCGGCAGCTCAAGCTCCGTCCGCTCGAGCAGTGGCTGCGTGAGGACCTCAATGCCGGGGTTGTCGTGCATTCCTACGTGGCCATCCGGGCTGATGAACCCGGTCGCGAGGGCTATCAGGCGACCCATGGCAACATGCAGGTGCACTTCCCTCTGAGAGAGGACGGCATCAGTAGGGCCGGTGTGATCGAAACGCTCGAGAGCGCCGGCCTAGGCGAACCCGAGTACTATCGATGGCGGACTCGTTCGGGCTGCACATTCTGTTTCTTCCAGCAAAAAATCGAGTGGGTGCGATTGATGCGCGAGCACCCCGACGCGTTCGACGAGGCCAAGGGATATGAGAAGACCGCCCGCGATCACGGCTCACCCTTCACCTGGAGCCAGGGAGAGGGCCTAGATGAGCTCAGCGCCCCGGCGCGGGTCGACGAGATCGAGCGGGAGTTCGAGCAGCGCCGCGCGCGACTATTGGCGCGGCGCCGCGTGAATCCGCTCGCCGGCAATGTTGTGCCTACGATCGATGACGTCTACGGAATTGACGAGGCTGCGGCAGGATGTGTGATCTGCCACAAGTGACGAGGTGTCGCGTAATCGCCCGGGAAACCCTTGCATTGCCACTGCCAAAAAGAGCTGTAGACGGCAAAGTCACCGGCATTGGGCCGGAGGTCAGAGGGAGGTTCTTGACACCTTCGCTTGATGCTAAGCTGCTGGGGACTTAGAGCAGTCAGTTCTGCCTGGATATTGCCGACCGAGGGGGCCACTTGTTCAAAATATCTGCCCGCACAGTCTTGGAGCTGGGCGCCGAGCTAATTAGCTCGGATATCATTGCCTTCTACGAACTTATCAAGAATGCCATCGACGCTCATTCTCGGAAAGGGGTGGAGCTGGTATTCAATGTCCCGCTTCGGCGCAACTCCTATCTTAAGATCCGTGCTCGTGCTCTTGAGGCGAGCAGCGCCGAGGCGCTCAGTGACCTTCGCAGCGATCTCGAGAGTCGCCTCGACCCTACGGCCGCCAACGCTCGCACATCATTCGCGCCAGCTCTGGCGAGCAAGTCCATCGAAGATTTCATTGCCAACCTTGATGACGGTTACGCCGAAGCCAACACCATAACCGTCTCCGATACAGGGGACGGTATGTCGATGGACGAACTGAAAAGCTACTACCTGACTATCGGAACCCCTTCGCGCAAACACGAGGTCGACAGCTCGATCGCCACCGGCCGGGCGACGACGCCCTATTTGGGTGAGAAGGGCATCGGGCGTCTTTCCGCCATGCGGCTGGGTGAGCGCCTAAGAGTTGAGACTGCGAAATCCGACGATCGGACTGTCAACGTTCTAGACATCAACTGGAAGGCCTTCGCTGATCTTGATGCCATGATCGAGGACGTGAAGTTCGAACCCCGTACTGGCGGCTCTAAGCCGGATGGGGCTTGGAGCGGCACACGTCTAACCATTGGTGACCTCCGGGAGGACTGGACCGAGGCGCGCCTACTGCAATTCGCTCGGTACGACTTCGCGCGACTTACTGATCCCTTCCTTGACCCTAAAAAGCGACCCCGCATTGTCCTTTCCTGGAATGGAACGCGCATCCCTATCGACTTTATGGACAAGACGCTTCTGGAAGCCGCCCACGCCTCGTTTACGGGCCGATATGAGCTCAAGGAGGGGAAGCCCGAGCTGTTTGTCCGAATGGACGCGGTCAACCTCGGCTACCCCCATCCGCGAGAGTCGGACGTCTTGACACTCACGGAGCCCGATCTTGAGGGTCTCCTCACCGGAACCTCGGGAGAAATTCCATCGACTGCGCTTGTCTCCGTTGGGCCCTTCTACTTCGAAGGTTACTGGTACAATCGCCGTCACTTCACCGCAATCGACGGCATCGGTACTCGCAATGACGTTCGCGACCTGCAGAAAACTTGGAGTGGAATTCTGCTCTTTCGCGATGGCTTCCGCGTTTTTCCCTATGGCGATGAGGAGGATGACTGGCTCGGACTAGACAGGCGCGCGCTCGGCCGCACCGGATATGTCCTGAACAAAAACCAGTTTGTCGGACACGTTCAGATCACGCGGGCAGGCAACCCCCACCTGCTCGATCAAACCAATCGCGAAGGTCTCCGGGTCAACCCAGAACAAGCTGCCTTCGTTCAAGTCCTGGGCCATGTCATCAAGGACCTACTCTGGGGCTTCTTCAAGGACGTAGACAGGCGACACAAGCTCACCCCAGTTGAGCTCGGCGACATGAGATCGCAAATCGACGAGCTGAAATCGCGCGCCTCTGCCGCGGTTGCCCGAGTTCGGAGGCTGGTTCCCAAGGACGAACAGGATGTCGTCGATGACCTTCAGCATGCACTCGTCGAGTTCCAAGATCTCACAGCACGAGCTCAGAAACGCATCGAAGAAGTCGAAGCGGATGGCAAGCAAATGATTCAAATGGCCGGCGTGGGCCTGATGGTCGAGGTCGTGGCTCATGAGCTCGCGCGCGCAACCGAGGGCGCACTACAAGCTCTGGAGGCCCTAAAAGGCCGAGATCTGCCATCCGAGCTCAAGGCGCGCCTCGACACCTTGCGCTCCGAAATGAAAAGTGTGTCCAAGCGGCTTCGCGTACTTGATCAGCTCAGCGTTTCCGGTCGCCAGCGCTCCGAAACATTCGATCTCGCAGAGCTCTTCGACGACATTCAAGAGGGCCACGCGGCGCAATTTGCGCGCCATGGCGTGTTGCTTAAGATCAACAAGCCCAAAAATCCCATTCGCGTGCAGGAGCCTGATGACATTGCGCAGTCAATCACGCTGGTGAAGGAGCTGATGGTTGCACGTCAAGCCTCGCCGCCGCCCGTGGTGCTCATGTCACGCAGTCATTTACTAAATGACAAGCGAGCCGACTTCCGGGACCAAGCGAAGCTCCTTGGCGCCCTGTTTAGGTTTTACCGCAAGGACGATTTGCTTAAGGCGGACAATCTTCCACGTACGCTAGAGCGCTTAGCGACGCACCTTGTTGATGCGGTAAAGATCGCAACTTTCCTATCGAATTACGAAGGGAGCCTCAAAGAGGCGGCGGCTCGTTTCTTCAAGACCGTAAGACGGCTCGATCTCTCCGACTATGGTGAGATCAGTCAGTTGCTCTTGAACTTCGAAGGGCAGCCGCTGGGCAGCTACCTTGTCGACGTGTTTGATAGCGCCCTCCAGTTTGAGATCGAGGCTGATGGCCCGACCATCGAGGCGGCCCGCGCACTCGAGGAGGTCGACCTTAGTCTCTATCCCGCTCCCCATATTGCCGGAACCAGTGACCTCCAGCATCTCGTTCACCAGACCGTCTGGCAGCATCGCGCACGGCTTGGCGTGGCCACCAACAAACTCGAACCCTCAATTGCTTTCGGCGATGTTTTCCTGCGCCGCGACTATCCCGCGCCCAGCCAGGAAACAGACCTTCGCGACGCATTCATCGTGATGACGCCGGCATGCGATCTCGTGCGCGAAGAGGGTACGAAACGAATTCTGCTGCTTGCCGGCGACGTCAGCCCGTTGACGCACACGTCGTGGGACTACGGCAATTCCCTGACGACGCCTCTGGGCCGCTTAGAGGACGGCAGCGCCATTCGACTGGAATGGGATGCTAAAGACTTGCGATCCGAGAATCGCGCTGCTATTGGAAAACTGCTTGCGGCTAACGGACCCTATTTCCTGTTTCAGCGAATGCGGGAAAACTATGCGCTCGACCTGCAACAATCGCTGTTAACGCGCCTTGGTCGGGTGGGATTACCCGCCAAAATGCCGGCGACGTTTCCTGTGACGGTCACCGTCTCGTATTTCGACGATACAAAGACCCTGCAGAACCTCAACCTGCCGACGCTCGCTCAAGATGGAGCCGTCTGCTACCTCGGACGTGACGAGGATAATGCCGAGAATGCCCGCCTCGTCATGACTGAAGCCGCTATCGATGAACTGATGGCCGCGGTTGCGGCAATTCCTGACGACAAGGTCATTCCGAAGGGAAAGGACCCGCTCAAAGCCCTCAAAACAACCGACACTTTACCCCGGCTTCTGCAAAGGGGCCTGCCACTCAGCAAGCTGGCTGGCGGGTATGGCGAGATCCGCTCGCACGAGAAACCCGCGGACGGCACAAAACCTCCGCTTTTGGGCTTTATCACCAGAAACCCAAAGGCAAAGCAAAATAACCAGAACGGCGGAGTACTCATAACGGTGGAGCACGATTCGATATTCATCGCCGCCAACGTCTCCGCGCCAATAGCGGAGACTGCCGTCTTCGAGGAAGCCGTCGCGGCCCAGGTTGGTGGTGAGGCAGCGGGCTAGTGGGTTCCATCGAGCGCCAGGCGGTGTCGCTCTCTCGTGGCTAAGCTGCCGTGCGCTTTGGGACAACCATGGTCTCAATCGCCTGTTGTCACCAGTTTGGACCCCTGTTGTAACTAATATGTCGATGATGGGAAATCTCGTCAGGTTCGATAGTCTGGCAAAGTCCGTCTGGGCTTTGAGAACACCATTCCCAACCCTGCCTATGACGCCACGGATGCGAGCCTGCAGTTGGGATCGAGTATCGTTCGGCTCGAAACATCTGCAGATACTTCGGGGCTGTCACCTATCATTTGGGTGGATGTCTGACGCAAGCCTCTCGAACAAAGGCTTCAAAAACTCCGCTCGCGCTTTCGTTGCGGCAGCTGCGATCGACTCTTCAATCGAGGTTTCAAGCACCCCGAATGCAGTCCATAGGCGCAGGGCGAGTGCAGGATGCGGCGGCTCCGCCGCCGCATGGTTGGCCATCTGCTCAATCATCATGGGAGCCCTGCTGCGAAGCTGAGGCGCCTGAACGAATTGGATTATCGAATTCACCACTGGCTCGACCACGCCAGCGTTCGGACAAATGACGGAACCTCCCCCGGGCAAATCATGGGTTTCAAGGCCGAGCCATTCCTGAAGTCTTTCATCGACGCGAAGCAGGAAGTTTGGGGATGCTCCGATCTCCAGAGCGAGATTGACATTGATGTCTCCAACTTCATTCCGGGCCATGGGCAGCGCGAGAATCTGAGACAGGATCAGAAATGGGAGATCATTGCCGATCGCCGGACCGCCTGCACCGAAAGGAACCTCCAACTCTTCCGAAATGCCATCGGGTGTTCGAATGATTATCGTCGCACCATCGCCAATTGTCGTGACGTTTGGTCTGTCTTCCAGCATTGTTTCAATGAACCAAGGCAGCAGATCGCCATTGTGGTAAGCAATCTCCCGCAGCACTGCTGCGCCGACAACATCGGGAAGTGGCAGGCCAGCGCAGCTCGCTATGAACATGTCGTACAGATCGTTCGCTTCTTCCTCCGAGTTGATGTTGGCCCCTAGAATGTCGCGAGCGATGACAATCGCAGCCGCTTTGGCGAGAATCTCTGGCACGCGCGGATACAGAAAACGGTCTCCGTCAGGCATCGACAAGTATGAAACCAAACCGCTATCGACGAGTCGTTTGATCCTTGGTTCGCCAAGCTTTGCCTCAGCTCCCTGCAGGGAAATGGCACCAAGGCCTTTGATGAGCACGATCGCACGCGGGTCGCCCGGCTGCCCGGATTCGTCTTCCATGAACGCCTTTGCGAAGCGCAGGAAGTCATCCCTCATGGTGCCATTCGCTATCCTCTCCCAGGCGCCGTCAAGAAGGCTTGGGCCAGTGACGGTCGGGACACGGGTAATGGTCATCATCATGCGTTGCTCGTCGATGATTGGCGGTGAGCCCAATGGCTTTTTTGCAATCAGGAGACGGAGAATGCGAGGCTGACGGTAGTCTGCGTTGAACTGTGAACCACGGTCGCAATGAAGGTTCCAATCCTCGGCCATCAGTTGGACTGCCGTGGCGAACTCGGGTTGAGAAAGAGGATCAAGGTCGATCCTGACAGCCTCGCGCCCAAATGCTGATACCTGCCCCGACCCGGTGATGGCCAGACTTTCAAACCAGGCCTCGTCAATCGCTGTCACAATTGCAATGCCGTTACCCTCACAGAGTTGAATGAGTTCCGAGACGTCCTGTCGGGTTCGCTCTCCCGATCCACCGCCCCAGCCGTCAACGACAATTGCGATTGGATGAGCGGCTGGTTGCTGGAGCCGGTGCAGAAGCCAGTGTCGGACTGTGTCCTCGCTGGCCGACCGGAACAGCTTGGCTGCTATGACATTTGCCATGAACCGGATCGGGCCATGGTCGGCAGCAACCGCGTCGATAAAGATTGGCGTAAGATCGCCGCGCGGGCACAACTGAGCGAGTACGTTGGTGCGCCCGGAAAGCGCCGGACCGACAAGCACCGTCACTCGGTTGCCAGCCTGGACGGATTCTGCAAGGGCCTCAACGGCCGTGCGTGGTATAGAGAATTCCTTGCATAGAGGCCGCGTGAGATCCCTGACGTCGCCGGTCATTTGGTCAAGAGCGCGCACCGATGCCGATCGAAGCAGATCGGCAAAGACGATGTCATCACGGGCCAGCAGGTCCCTCACGGCGTCGTCGTAGATCGCCCCCGCAAGCTGACTTGCATCTTTGAACCTTGCCGCAACCGCCGCCTCGTCGAATGTTTCGGTATCAACGACCGCTCCGTCGAAGCTTCGCAGTATGGAGGTCTCGACACCGTTCGTGACGATTGCCAGCGGAGCCATGGGTTCGACCAAGCGCGCGTAGGACAGCGCCTGGCGTACCGCATCCTTGTCGATGCTCTCGTCTGGCGCCTTCAGCTCGATGACCGCGAGAGGCTTGCCGCCGTTCCGAACAAGAATGTCGGCCCGCCCCCCGGCCCAGGTTTGCTTGCTTCCGATGGCGTGATCCGAGTGGCCCAGACGGATTGTGAATGTTTCCTGAAGGTCGATCGCCAGCCCGGGAAACGTCGCGGCGACGAACTTCGCAAGACGCGCCTCCAGTGTGGCCTCACTCACCGATTTGGGTTGTTGAGGTTTGGTTCCATCATCCATTTTCTAGACTCCAGGTACTTCGACCCACAACTCTTCGTTGGCAGCGGCCTGCTGGCCAATGCCACCGAGACCGTCACTCTGTTTGGCCGATTTCCTCAACCCCGGCAGGTTCGCCATCAGACAGGTCCTCGCACCCAGAAGCCCGAAGGGACTCTCTCCTGCAAGCAGTTTCTCCTTCGACAGCAATCCGGCATCCTCGAGCGCATCAAAGTCCGGCAGGTCTCGCAGCGTGTTGAGCCCGAAGTGGGACATAAACGTCCTGGTCGTCACATAGGTGTAGGGTGCCCCTTGGGTGGGGCTTCGGGGACCGGACGCAATGAAGTCTTGCGAACGCAGCACACCGATCAGGTCGCGGCTCACTTCCTTGCCAAAGAAGGACGACAGCTCGGCGCGGGTGATTGGTTGGAAATAGGCAATGCACATGAGGACCAGATTTTCCAGCTGCGACAGGGATCTTCCTGCACTGCCGCCGGCACCTTGGCCCGTTGCAGCGCGAATGGCGTCCGCGTAATTTTTCCGCGTCCAGTGCTGCCAGGCGCCCGCGACGGAGACGAGTTCGTAGGGTCGACCGCGCAATTCGTCGCGGATGTCGTCAATGATCAGATCGATGTTGCAGCTCTTGCCGACGACGCGCGCCAGGACCTCTCGCGTCACCGGTTCGCTTGCGGCGAAGATCACCGCTTCGACGCGACCCATCCATTCACGCCATCGCAACGCCGCCGGCAAATGCTTAAGTTCGGTGTCGACCAGCATTGGCTGGCTTTCCTTTATGTCACTGCTCCTTTCAGATGTTGCTGGGATCCAACAGCCTATCGGCGCGCCGGCCAAGTTCAGTTCCCAGTCGGCACGCCTCGGTGGCGCCGTGCGCCAGCGCCAGGCACACAGCCCGCTCAAAGTTTTGCTCCCCGGGCCGTATTCTCGTCGCGATCCCGCGCCCCGCCTTCTGCCTGGAAGGCTGGCGTAAAAACCTGCGCCATCAAAAGCGGAACCGGCCTTGGCCAACGCAGCTTTCGCGCCAGCACCAGGTCCGCTAGCCACCAACCGAGCGGCTCGGCATCGCGACGCGCACGATAAACGTAAGCGACGATCGCCGCGGCGGAGTACGGCGCCGGTCTCCCGTCATCGTCCACCACCAGATGAACGACCTGGTCGGCAACAGAGCAAAAAACTCGCCCCATCGCAACCCGAACAAATCGACGATGCCGGCAAGCATGTCGGCATCGAGCTCGGGCACCCTCGATACGAGCCGACGCCAAGCAGCCAACCACCTGCGGGACCGATTGCCGACAAATCAGCCCCAGGCGGGGGCAAATTCCAGACGTCGCGCAACGCTGCCTCGTCCTCGATGCGGCCAGCGAGCCGCACCGCCGCGACTGCGTTTCTCAGCGCCAGGCGTTGTCGCCAGGCGCCCACCCTTGGCGGATCGGAGCGCACCAGCACGTCCAGCGCGTTGAGGGCCGCGCCTGCCATGACGGCAGCCGCGGCATCGGTCGCGACTGGTCCGTGCGGGATCGCCCAGCCGGACACAGTCGGTGTAGCCAAGGCGACAAAAGGCGAGGTGGGAGCTCGAATCACGCCGGATCATGATAAATCGCCTGTGCGCTTTCGGCCATCAGATAGACCATTTTCCGCACAGCCTGTCATGTTGAAAAAACGAACGATAATGTTGCATTATCAGTGCCTTAGTCTCTTGTCATAGCCCACGACAAGGGCGGCAACCTCTCGATGCTCGTTTCAGATCACTCCCCAGGCGCGAAACCTTCCCCTGCCCGTCATCTCGCGCAGGCCAAGTTCGCCGACCAGATTGAGCGCCCCCTGTTTTGTCACCTTTAGCCGCTCCTGGATCATGCCCGTCGAGACCAGCGGCCGCGACAGTACCAGCTCGACCAAGTCGGGCAGTTTCGAGCTGGCGCGCCGTTGTTTGAGCCGCCGCTCCATCTGGCTTTTTGCCAGCACCAGCCGATCGTGTTCCTTGAGGCCAGCCACTGCTGCGTCGTGAATGGCATCAAGCAAGGCGAGCAGCCGATCGCCGCGCTTGCGCGCCCGCCTCCGCTCCCGCGGAATGTTTTTGGCACCGAGATGAAGGCAAGCGAGATGGTGGGCGGCGAGTCCTTCCTGTCGCAGCAGCGCGGCAACCAGCAGCGGCCCGAGCCACGTGGCATGCTGCAGCACCTCGATGTCCGACCAGGCTTCGAGCAGGACCGCAGCGCGCAGGACGACTGGTTGCCCCCGCGTTTCCGCGAGCACAGCGTGCCATTCGGCCAGCCGTTCTTCCTCATTCCAGTCGAGATCGTAAATCAGATCCGGCCGGTCGTCCGGGCGCGCCGCTTTCGCCGGC
Source organism: Mesorhizobium sp. M1169 (assembly GCF_040318345.1). Classification (NCBI taxonomy): domain Bacteria; kingdom Pseudomonadati; phylum Pseudomonadota; class Alphaproteobacteria; order Hyphomicrobiales; family Phyllobacteriaceae; genus Mesorhizobium; species Mesorhizobium sp. M1169. The sequence goes on from NZ_JAMYME010000031.1 coordinate 46,328, forward strand.
ACGTCGGCGCCGCTGAGAATCTTTGACGAGCGCGCCAGAACGGCATCGATCTCGGCAAATTCTTCGGCCAGCAGATCGGCCTCGGCGTCATCGCGATCGTCGGCTTCCACAGAGGCAGTTCCTGTCCCCTCCCCGTCCCGGCTTTTTTGGCCCGCCGACGGCATGGCGCCGCCGCGACCGGTCAGCGCCAAAAAACCGTCGCGGCTGAGCGCCCAGTCCGGCTTTTGCGCAAAAATCCGCCGGCGGGTTCGCAGCACCGCGTGCGCCCGGGTGAGTTCGTGGGTCGGGGTGCGGATGTCCATGTGGGCGTCGTGCAGCACGAGGTCCTCGAGGTGGACGAGTTCGCCCCCGAGCCAGAGCGCGGAAGCCGCGTCGGCAAAATGCTGGCGCTCGACGAAGCCGTCGCGGAGCGGCGAACGGGCGACCCGCTCGTCGAGGCGGACCAAAACCTCGGTCGCGCGGGCAACTGGCCCGATGAGGGTGTCCAGGGGCAGTTTGTCGAGCGTGTAAGCCATTGTTTTCATGATGGCTGATTCGCGTTGGTCAAGCTAGTGAGGCTATCACTGGACTTACGTCGTCTTTCTTCACGGACAAACATCACTATCGATAATGACCTCTTATCGATAGTGATTGTTTTTGACCCGCAAATCAGCCAGAATCGTGCAGATGACCCGCCGGCGTCGTACGGTCGGCGTTCTGGGCGGCCTTTTCTGGCCAATAGACCAATAGAGAAGCACCCGGCATGTCCGAGCAAAAAACCGTCCGCCTGCCCGATCCCGCTTCCGTCGAAACCGTGCTCGCAGCTCTGCAGCCGCAGTCGGCCGACGCCGAGCTCGCCCAGGCCCTCAACAAGGCTTTTCCGGGCTTCGCCTTCACCGTCGCGAGGATCGACGACCCCTACTGGTGCAACCCTCATGCTGTCGTCGCTGCCGACGGCACGCGCCTCGGCGACCATCGCGCCTGGGTCGAGCGCGCGCTGGCCGATGTCGGCGGCGACCTCACCGCCTTCTGGAATGGGCATCGCGAGAGCGGCGAAAAATTCACCGAATGGCGCGGCACCAGCGCCTTCGCCTTTGCGCCGACCGGGCCGGGCGTGGCAGACTTCGTCCAGCTCTCGCTCGGCCGCGAGATCGAGTTCCTGGTCGGCCCGGTGGTCGATCGCGACTACCGCCCCAACAGTGCCGACCATCTGTTCGAGCCGACCTGGGTTACTCGCGAGTCCGCGGTTGCGGCGCGGCAGCTCGCCGGACCGGTCTATCGGCTGCGCGGTCGCACCGGCGGCGGCATCGTCCACATGCGGAGTTTCTTGGCGCGCCGGGCCCGCATCGAACGCGAGCAGCGCGAGGCAACCCGGCCCGAACTCGAAAGCCGCGTCATCCACGAGGTCGGCTCCGACGGCACGCGCGACACCGCGTTTTTGGACGCCAATCCGGACTGGTTCGATTTTTTTCCGCGCGAAAACCGCTTTTTTGCCGACTGGGCGCGATCAAGTGCCGCAAGCGTACGCATCTTTGACCACTGGGCCTTCGACATCCACGATTTTGAGGGTCCCGGCCAAAAACGCGAGATCGGGTTCATTCCGCGGCCGCTGAAGACTCCGGCCGAGCGGCTGCTCGCCCATGAGGACGTGTCGGTGCATCGGCTGATGGAGCGGACCGAGGCGATCGAAACCGAAATCGGCCTGCCCTTCGCCTGGTTCTTTCTGATGACCCACGGGCACTGGGTCGATCCGGACGTCGGCGATGCGATCGCCGACGGCCTGCGCGCCGGGCGCGTGCGGCTGGCCGATCGTGACGCCACCGTGCTGCTTGCGTGGGCCGACAGAAAATATCTGTTCTGAGGCGCCGTCATGGACCTTCGCCTGCCAAAACCCGGATCCGACCAGAAACTGCGCCGTGCGGAGGCGCTCGATGCGCTGGAGTCCGTGCTGCCGTTCGACCGCAGGGACTTTTTGGCCGAACTGCTCACCGACGATGACGTAGAAACGCTGCGCCATCTCGCCAAAGAAGGCATCGGCGAGAATTCGCTGCGGGCGCTGGCCTCGGATCTCGGCTACCTCGAAGCCTGGTCGCTTGCCGCGACCGGTTTTTCGCTGCCCTGGCCGGCGCCGGAGGCACTGCTGATCAAATTCGTCGCCCATCACCTGTGGGATCCTGCAAAGCGTGAAACCGACATTTCGCACGGCATGCCGGAAGACGTGACCGCCGCGCTGAAGTCAGCCAAACTGTTGCGCGTCGACGGACCGCACGCGCCCAGCACCGTACGCCGGCGTCTCTCCAGCTGGTCGACGCTGACCAAATGGCGCGGTCTTAAAGGAAAATTCAACGCGCCGGGACTTCAGAGCGCGATCAAGTTGGCGGTGCGCGCCAGCGCCCGCCCGCGCGGCCGCAAGAGCAGGAAGGCGGTGACCGCCGACATTTTGACCGCGCTCCTAAAAGCCTGCGCCGGCGACCGTCTCGTCGACGTGCGCGACCGCGCCCTTCTCATCACCGCCTTTGCCTCCGGCGGCCGCCGCCGCAGCGAGATTGCTTCGCTCAGGGTCGAGCAGATCATCGAAGAAGAGCCGGTGCCCGCCGATCCCAAGGATCCAGAGGGGCCAAAACTGCCCTGCCTAAAAATCCGGCTTGGCCGCACCAAGACGACACAGGCCGACACCGACGCTTTTGTGCTGCTCGTCGGCCGCCCGGTGCTGGTCCTAAAAGACTGGCTCGAGCGCGCCGGGATCAGCGAGGGCGCCGTGTTTCGCGGCATCGACCGCTGGGGAAATTTGGAGAAGCGAGCCCTGACGCCGCAGGCGGTCAATCTGATCCTCAAGCGCCGCATCGCCGAGGCCGGGTTTGATCCGATGGCGTTTTCCGCCCACGGCCTGCGCTCCGGCTACCTCACCGAAACCGCCCGCCGCGGCATTCCGCTTCCCGAAGCCATGCAGCAGTCGCAGCACCGCTCGGTGCAACAGGCGTCGAACTACTACAATGACGCCGAGCGCACGCTCGGGCGGGCGGCGCGGATCATCGTCTGAGTCGCAGATCGATCCGACGCATCACAGCTTGCGGCCTCAGCTCCAGGACTATTGGTTCCGAGGCAGCCGCGCTTGCCGACGGCGTGCGCGGCGACCGGTCGGAGGGCGAACCGGGCCAAAGTTTTCCGGCCATTCGCTGCGCACCGGGCTTGCCTCGTCGGCCGAGGTCGATGAACGCTCTGTGCAAAAGCATCTCGGCCATGCCGCGGCCGAGATGACACGCAAATATCAGCGCCGACGTGACCGTTCCGCGTCAATCTCACCAAAGCCTCGGGGTTATGGCCGACAGAAAGCCCCTCCCCTCCCCTCTCCCCGTTACGCGCCAAACAGCCGCCGGTCCCAGTAGACCGGCTGGTGCAGACTTGTCTGGATCCTTGAAAACTCCGGATGCGCCGGATTGATCAGCACATTGCAATCGAGACGCGCCACGACACTCGGCACCAGCAGGATGACGCTGCGCCGTTCTAAACACCAGGTTTCGCCAAATCCCTTGCTCACCGTCGCAGGCATCGTGTCCCAGCCGGGCAGTGACGGCTGGGAAAAGACCTCGTAGCTCAGCCCGGTCGGGATTGTGATTTCGATGTAGTGCTGGTTGGGCGGCAGTCTGCCGCTGCCATGCACCAGCTTTTCCAACAGGGCCGTCGAATAGTGCTCGCTGGTGTAGATGATAGGACTTCCGGGCGTGTTCCATCGCCCTGGCGCGATTGTCGAGCCGGTCGCGTCGAAGATCGGGTAGGTGCCGGCGGGATCGCCGATGCGAAATGACGATAGCGTGCGATCGAGAGTCTGCGCCGTCACGCAGCACTGCCGTACTTCAGACCTGCGAGGATATCGACCACCATTTCGGCGCCGAACTCGCTCAGAATAACGACGTCGATCGGTCGCTTGTCCTCAATCATCGGATGCGGCCGAAACAAGAAATCGCGCGCTTCCTCTTCGTTCTGCCAGACATCGACAGCAAGGCCCCAGACGCGCGCGACGCGGGCCAATCGTGTGCCCTCGTCCGACGAAAGGCGATGTACCGTCTTGCGCCGCTCGTAGGTCGCCTTGGGGATCAGCCGGTATTTGAACTGAGCATCGCCAGGTGCCAGAAGATGCGCAACGCGCTCAAGTGCCCCAATGGGAAGTCCATCCTCGATCCGGGAGATCAGCCCGAAAGGCGACCGCGCCGCCACCTCTTTAACGGGCAGCCCCAACACGTCGGCGACATTTCCGAACGCTAGCATATCACCCTCCAATCATGTGAGGCAATATATAGCCTCACATGATGCGCCATACAAGCCCCTGCATCGGCGCCCACCGATCCGCCAACGGTTACCCTGTCATCTTTGCAGTCGCGCCGTTCGCTCGCAATGCGGCCATCAGCATCGGCCCGACCGAAAACTCCCCTGCCCTCGCCTTCTCGGTCAGCACGCGCAGATAGCCGCCCGCTGATTCGATTTGATGTGCCCGCCGCAGAATGCAGGCAATCACCACCGCGGCGATTTCCTGACCCATGACATGGCAGGCATCCTCATACGCTGACGGCGAGACACCCAGGTATCCCCGCACCTGGGCGGCGGTTATCATGAAATCGCGCCAGTTGCCGATCCCCTCAACGGCGTAGTCCGCAATTTCGGGGCAGGCCTTCAGCACTAGCCCCAGCGGATAGCTTTTCGGCGGCTCTGCGGTCCTCGTTAGTGGCTCGGCCGGCGCCCCGCTTTTTTCCAAAGCAGGTTCAAATTCAAAAATAGAGTCGGTATTTGAATCAGATTGCTGCCGCTCGCTTTGGGACTCATTGCCGCTCGGATTCGTAGATTCGGTATGGATTTCCAGCAGCTTATCCACGTCATCACGCAACGCGGCCAGATCGGCTACGATAGGTTCGAGCTCGGCAATGCGAGCTCGGCGCGGAATTGCCTCCACAACGGCGCGGAAACGCTTCCACAGGCCTCCCCAGTCGCCCGGCACGTCTTCCTCAACGGCCGCCTCGACCAGCTTGTGGATGTCACGGCGTTGCAAGGTGATCCGCTCGCGCATAAGCCTGAGCGCCCTGTTGTCGGCGCGAACACGCTCGGCCGCCACCTCGAATTCTTGAGCACGGGCCAGCAGCGGCGCCAGCGAGAAGCCAAATGCTTCCTCGATCTCCCCACCCCTCCCCTTCCGTGCATAACGCTTGCCATTCGGGCTGTCCCGACGGATGACTAGACCGCAATCCACCAGTTCCGCCAGGTTCCTCCGCAATGTGGAATCGGGCATGCCGTGCGCCCTGAGCGACAGCTGTGCGTTCGAGGGAAACACGATGAGGCCGTTTTCCTCACTCAGCTCACTGTCAGGATAGAATGACAGCAACGCATTCAGGACGGCCAGGGCACGATCGCCGATGCCGATCATGCTTTTGCCCTCGCAGAGGTTGCGGTAGACCTGCCACTTGTCGACGACCCTGTCTTTGGGGATCTCACGTGAGTCGTTTTGCGCTGCCAGCATGGCAAGCGACATCGGCCGCCGCCCAAAGGGCGTCGTTGCAATACCAGTCTCCATTTCTTCCTTCGCCTTCAATTAGGCAAAAGAAATCCGCCCGCCGAATCGACGCTTAAAACTCTTGACACTGATTCGCGGAAATGAGATTCTCGGCTTGCTAGAACACGAGAAGGGCTTCCGCGACGGTTTCGTTCGGGGGCCTTTTTCTTTTGCGGTCTCTATTCTCCTGCTGCTTCCATGTTGGACTTCCGGAAGGCCTTATAAAGGTCGTCCAGTTGCCCGGCGATGAACTCGGCGAAAAGCGGGCCGTCAGCGGATTCCAAAGTGACAGTGGCCTTTTTCGCGGTCTTCTTCAGGGTAACGTTAATTGATTTGTCATCAGGAACCCACGACTTGGTCGACGCCTTTTGAGCAAGCGGCGTCTCTTTGCCCGCGCTCTTTGCTGACAGATGTCGAGCCAATATCTCCAGCCTGTCGTCGCTGGTAGCAGCCTTGAAATCGGGAGATCCAATGAGCTCCCTGACAGACACGCCACTTACCCTGATTTTCTTGGCGAGGTCATACCAACGGTCTCGGCCGCTGTTCTTGGCAGATCCGACAGCTTTGATGATTTCGTCCGGAATGTCCTTGGTGACTGATATCATCTTCGAGACAACGGTCTTGTCGACAGACAGCGCTGCCATGATGACGTCGCGATCGTACCTATTGCGCTCCAGGTTGCTGGCAAAGACGGCCTTCTCAATGAACGAGAGATCCGCCCTCGCGCTGTTCTCCTGCCCCTGTGCGATCACATGGTCTTTATCGCCAAGCTCCTTGACGACGGCCCTCACTGGTCTTCCGAGTAATTTGGCCGCTCGGGTACGCCGATGGCCGAAAACAGTCATGTAACGGCCGTCCACTCCGGGATGCGGTCGCACTAGGATTGGGCTGTCCTGCCCCCGTTGGCGGATGGCTTCTACCAGTTCTTCGAAGGCTTCGTTGTCGTCGTCTATTCGATCGGCGACGAACGAGATATCAATTGTGTCGGGATCGAGATCGACAACGGTCTCGCCTTCGAGAAGCCTGGCTTCGAACCGTTTGGCTGCCTGTGCCTTCTCGGCCAGCTCGTCAATCGACCTTGTAATGGCCCCGAAGGCACCCCGGCTTCGGTTTCGCTCAAGCGCTGGCGACATTGTAGTGACGGAGTTTTCTGCGACGGGAGCCGAGTTGACTGCAGTCAACTTTCGGTCCGTCAGCGAGCTCAGCAGATTCTTTCTGGACATTATCGACCCCATGCCCTGTGGATCAGGCCCGTGATCTCGGTATTCACCCGATGCAGGGATTCCATTGCACGGTCATAGGTTGAACGGGTGAATTGGGCGCGGTCGACCTCGTAGAGTGATTGCTTTGTGATCCCGGCATCGGAAATAGCAGTGCTCTTGAGCATCTCGTTTACTAGTACATGCTGTTTGAAAAGCGAACGCATGAAGGCGACCATCTGGCTCTGAGGTCCGTCTGTCGGCTCGTAGCGGGTCACCAGATACCGCAGCCAATCAAGCCGCATATTCGCACCAGCCCGCTTCAGGGTACCCATGACCTCGCCCATCATCAAAAGGAACTGACACATCGACATCACATCAAGCATTTGCGGATGCACGGTGATCAGAATGCCCGTCGACGAAGAAAGCGCCGTCAGCGTCAGGTAGCCGAGCTGTGGAGGGCAATCAATGATGACAACATCATAGTTTTCCGCCACGTCAGCCAATGCGTCGTCGAGCCGCCCAAAGAAGATGCGTCCCATGGACCCATCTTTCTGCGACAGGGCGAGGGGGGTGTCGTATTCGAACTCCTGCAGCTCGAGGTTCGCGGGAACAATGTCGAGACCTGGGAAGTTCGTCTTCTGAACAAGCGCTGATAGCGGCTTTCGTTTGTCATCGTAGCGGAGGGATTCGTAGAGGGATTCGTTATGATCGATTTCGGGTTGAAAACCGTGCAGGGCAGAGAGCGAGGCTTGAGGATCGAGGTCGACGGCGAGCACGCGATGTCCCGTGAGCGCCAGATGCTGCGACAGGTGGGCGGCCGTCGTCGTTTTGGCGGAGCCGCCTTTGAAATTTACTGCCGCAATTATCTGCAAGTGTTCGATCCCGCGACGATGGGGGACATATTTCGCCATCGTCCGACTGTTTTTGTCGAGGAAATGCCTCATCTCCAGTAGCTGATCGGCCGTGTAGGAGCGACGGCCTGACGGTGTTACTATCGGCTGTGGTCCTTTGCCTTCGAGTGACAAATTTTTCAGGTACCCACTTGTTACGCCGAGATATTGCGCCGCCTCAGACAACTGGAGTGGCCGGAGAGTTTTCTGGGCGTTTGGAGGGAACATTTCCAGCCGATGCTCGTGAAGCATGGCAGACAACTCACGAGCCTGCTCGGTCAACAGCACATCGACCTCTGCGATCTCCTCAGGGAGCGTCGGCTTCATATTCATCGAAATATCCCGCACATGCGATTTGAAGCCCACTCCGGCCCACTAACCGCATGTAGCTCCGATTCTTTCGATCCGGCAAGAATTTTAATGTTAACGAAAGCTTAACGAGGCCCAGATCTCGGCAAAGTTGACTGCAGTCAACTTTGCCGCCTCAATTAGCCTGGTGAGACTCAACCGCTAGTCACCTCTAATCCGACTCATAGACTGTCATACGTGTCGCAGTCTCGCTCCTTGCCGCGACGCAGGATCAAACTTACCCGTTTTGAACGCCTATCTCCGGGAGCATGCGGTCAGACCCAATCCTATGTGCGGTCTGGGCGTCTAGAAAAACAGCGTCCTGGCCATTGCGAGGACCTCGGGTGACATGGCCGACTTTGTCGGCATATCTCCATAAGCAATTCCCCGCCTGCGAAATGCTCCCAAATACGAGCATGCCTCCGTTCGATGTTCGCCGGCTAAACCGGACTATCGGCGTCCCGCTTAGCGAAAGCGTGGAGCAGAAACACCCCCTGGGACAGCTCGACGATGTCGTTGCGCGCTATTGAGCGGTCAGCGCAGCGAACGATTGGACGCCCGGGTACTCTCTCGCGCCACCCACGAGATCAATAGTGTGGTGCAGGAGCACCCTGCCGGACATAATTGCGGACGGCAAGTGCGTGAAGGCGATGCTCGTCCACCTCGCGCGTACACTGCACGTGCGCTATCTGACGACTGCTTCTTCGAGCCGGCCATACTACCGCATTGCCTTGGCCGTTCGGCGGACTCGGCAAGCCAGCCCATCCTGTCGAACTCCGCTCCCAGCTCCTGCACCGCACGTCGTCATCCAGCAGGCCATGATCCGGCGGGATCGGATCGAATGCGCAAGCGGAGGGCGCTCGCTTGCCGCCACCGCTGACCGGCGCGGTCGCTCGCCGCCAGAAAGCTGTCGGGAAAGCCGTCTCGCACCCAAAGGGGGGTCAGTTGTTCAGTCCGTCAATTGGATGCATGTCAAGACAGGCGATGCGGCCGGCGAGCGCCTCGCCAGTCTACCTGGGGAGATCGATGGAAGCGGAACCGAGCGACAGAAAGCGCCCGGTCTTCTTGTCGTTGCGGCGACGGCGGTCGATCAAACCACGAAGATAAGCCGATGGACCTCATCGAGGATGACCAACTCGTCCTCATGCTCGGCGACATAGAGCTCCGCCTCCCACGAACTTGGCTCAGTCCGCGGATTCGAGATCGAGATCGATCGACGGCCGTGTCTCGGCTATTGCGAACACAAGGGTAGCCTTGCCGACCTGGCGCGGCCCAATCAGCGCCACTGCTGGGAGGTGTCTAATCAGTTCGGCGAGTTGCGTTTCGATGCGGGGCTTGATCATCCTCGCAATTACGGAGTGCAATTCCTGATTTGCAACGACGGGCTGGCGAATTGGTCAGCGTTGAGCTATAGGCACGCAACCGAATTTGGGAGAGGTATGCCGGATTGGCGGGGGAGGGGACTTTGTCCTCTACAATCCTGACGCCTTGGTGAGGTTGACCCGAAAACGGTCTCGCCAGCGTTGGTAACGACGGGTCATTTCCGCCGAGGCATGGCCGAGCTGCTTTTGTACATAGCGCTCGTCGACCTCGGCCGAGGAGGCGAGGCCAGCGCGCAGCGAATGGCCGGAGAACTTTCGGCCGCGTTCGCCTTCCGACAGGTCGCCGCGCACGCCGCCAGCGAGCGCCGCTCGCTTGACCAGCCGCGCCACCTCCTGGTCGTTCAATCGCTCGGCGCCGACAGCCTTGCCTTGGCTGGGACGCGTCGAAATAGCGGTTCGTGCCCAATCCGTGGCAGTTTCAGCTTAGGTCTGCAACGCGACCATCGGGCAGGTAGCGTCGGACGAGCTACGACCGATCTCAACCTCGCGCCAGCCGGTTTTTCCCCGCAGTGTCACCAAAACGCCCTTGTCGGGGAAAACTTCGATCCAGCCACGGCCGTCTTCGGTCTGATCGCGGCCATTCGAAACCGACGATTTCGGAGCGACGCAGCCCACCGGCGAAGCCCAAAAGCAACATGGCGCGATCACGCAGGCGGCGCAGCGTGCCGCGATCGAGTGTTTTCAGCATGGCGATCAGATCCTTGGGCAGAATGGCCTCCTGCAGGGGAGGGGAGGCGTCGGTGTTGCGAATGCCGGCAAGCACGGTGGCGATGTGACGGTCCTTGCAGTCGAGCGGCTGGCCGCGCTGGGCAAAGTTCCAGGTGAGCGACGAAAGCCGGCGCTCGATCGTCGACACCGACTTCGGCTTTTTGTCCCCCATTACCGCCCCCGACGCGCAGGCGGTGATGTAGAGGCCGACGACCTGCGGGTCCGGCGTCAATGGGTCAAGAGACTGGCGCCGGCACCAGGCGCCAAAATGCTTCCAGTCGGCGGCGTAGGCGCGGCGGGTGTTGGCGGAACTTGCCGCCTGGACAGATTTTCGCGCGTGGTCGGTGAGTTTTTCCAGGTGCGCCGGCAGGCCAAGCGTTGGCATCGTGGCGGGGGACTTTTCGTCGTTTGCGGGATCGTCCGCGGGCTGCCCCATAGCGAGCAAGACATCGACGATGTCGGGCAGATCGTCGGCCGGCGTCGGCGCGGTGGAAAGTTCGACGGCGGCCGCCTTGCTGTGGGAGTTGCGGAACTCCGCTGAGCGTGATTTCCAAGCTTGCGACCGATGAAAATGGCCATTTCTCATATAGAGATACGCCGGGCTTGCAGGCGATCCATCGATGGCCGTCGCGGGACAAGCCTCCGCCGGTGACAACACAGTGCAGATGAGGATGATGGAGCAGGTTCTGGCCCCAGGTGTGCAGCACCGCAAAGAAGCCGATCTCGGCGCCGAGATGTGCGGGGTACGCGGCGATCGTCCGCAACGTCTCCGCGGTGGCGCGAAAGAGCAGGCCGTAGGCGAGTGCCTTGTTCTGATAGGCAATGGCGGCAACCCCTCAGAAGTATTGCGGCTTGGCAGGCGGCGGCACGGTGGGCGCCGAACGCGGCAAGAGCTCGAAGGGGCTCGACGTGGCGCACGCGTTGTTGGAGGCAATCCGCAGGTACGGGGCGGTGGTCGCGAGACTCCTGTGACCGAGCAGCAGTTGAATGGTGCGCACGTCGGCACCGGCCTCCAACAGATGCACGGCGAAGGCGTGCCTCAAACCGACCTGCGCCGCGCCGCCTGGAGCAGGCCGAACGAAACGAGTCCAAGCGGGTCAATCGCCGCCTGACCACTACGCTCGCCTTGGTGCCGACCATGCCGGAAATCCGCTCTGGCGCAGACAACATCAGGCCGACGCCGTCATCGCGCACTACAAGCGACGCTCAAATGCGCAACTGTAGTACTAGCCCGGAAATTGCCACGTAGCTGACGGAAATCGGATGACGCTCCAGCCGCATGTGGCCGGCGATCTGCTGTGACGACCGGCCAATGTGTGATCTGTTGGATCACCGATTGGCGCACATGGGGAAAACGGACGGGCTTGCGCAGCTTGGCTCTGCACCCATGTGCCATCTCATCGGCCACACAGTAGTAGCCGCTCAGATCCGGCGTCTGCATTTGCGCTTGAGCTGGCGGAAAAACGTCGATGGTGCCGTCCGTCCCCTCAACAGAACTCAGCGCCGATAAACTGACCCACGAACTCTTATGCTCCCTTACAAAACGTCGGGTCCCCGACACCACCGTCGGGTTCGTCGAGTCCCCGACCCCGGTACGGTGGGGCCTGGCGTCCTGCCGCACTCTTCACGGAAAATATTCTTCTTCGGCTCGATCCGCCAATTGGCACGAGGTTTGCGAGCTTCGGTGCGAAGAAGCAGCTGCCGACCGGAGCGTCATGGTCGTAGCTGGCCGATCGATGGACGAGGGAAGGAGTATCTCGCGGCGACGGGAGGTTCGGTGCAAGACCTTGTACTCAAAACACGTGCCGCCCTCAAAGGCAGCTTGAGCTTCAATCAACTTCAGGAGGAAACGATGAGCGAGTTCCTTGGCCGTTATGTTGATCACCAGATGTCCTCGCCTTTGGCAATGGGGCGGCATTCGGCTAAGATCAAACCAATTGCGAACGATCTTGCAAGAAGCGGAGTTCTCCTGGTCGCATCCTGCTTGCGAGTTGAGGTCTATGGTCCGGAGCACGCACTGAGAAATATCGATAGCACGATATTTTCTGGCTTTTCAGCTGAACGAATTGAAGGTGCGGCCACTATTATTCAGCGCCTTGCCGAGATTGCGTCCGGCGCTCGTTCCCAGGTTCTTGGCGATAATTATATCAGCAATAATCTCGCGAAAGCTATCGAACTTCTTGACCCAAACCTTCCTATTTTCCAGATGGCACGACTGGCAATTGATATAGGTCGTGCATCGCGCGAGCGACAGCGATTCATTGCATCGTTCAACTACTGTCACACCATCCGAGACATCATTGCTGATCGATTTCCGAATGGAGAGCTACCCGACCGCCTTTACGTGATCGGGGCGGGGATGCCGGTTCGCGAGCTGATCAAAAGTGGTGTGGGAGAGCGATTTCGTTCTACAGCAATCGTAACGCGGAACCCCAAGAATCTTCGCAAACATCTCCGCGCTTGGACTGACATAGACGTCGCGCTCACGCGCCCGGCAGAGATTGGGCACGCACGCGAACCACGGTCGATCGTTGTGATCACAGGGGCCGATGTCAATGATGAATACCAAGCCATTCTCCAGAGCGCGCTTCTCCGATTAGAGCCGCGCACCGTAGTAGATACGTCAACAATCCCGGCACTCTCGAAGGCCGCAATGGTCACACTCAACTATGTGACCGTGTATGACGACGAGTTTCTCCGGGCAATCGAACAAAACAACAAGCACATTGGTCCGAAACTGCCGCTTTTGTTGTCAGATATTGAAGACACACTCCGAGCAGCGCAACTCTATCTTTCCGCAAAGGCGCCGTAGCCCCACAGCGGCACACACCGATTCGGCGACGGGAGAATAATGATGCTCATACTCAAAGACACGGCGTACCGGTCACGGTGGGACCGCAATATGCCGCAGCTTTGGGCAAGAAAGCGACCTGCCAAGTTCAGGGTGGCTCCAGCGGAGGGGCTTGGGGACTAGCCCGCCTTATGCATGACAGCGTGTTGGAGAGGCTGGCGGATGTAGCTTAAGCGGTTGATTTGGCGTAGGATTCAGTTGCTTAGGCCAACCCTTCCACCAGATCTCGCGAGCCACACCCGCCATGACCGACGATACGTTGCCGCCGTTGTGTTTTCCAGCCGTCGGACGCAAGAAGATCACAGCTGCGTTTGATGGCGGACGCATCACATCGGATGGCGGCGTTATGCTTCTGGCCGCCGCCGAGCGGCGTTTGCGACTGGCCGACCGGCTTGCGGCTGCGATCCACGATCCCCGTCACCCGCAGCGGGTGAGGCACGCCATGGCCGACATCCTGCGCGCCCGCATCTCTGCGATCGCCTGCGGCTACGAGGATGCCAGCGATCTCGACCGGCTGCGCACCGACCCGGCCTTCAAGCTTGCCTCCGGACGGTTGCCCGACAGCGGGCTCGACCTGTGCTCGCAGCCGACATGCTCGCGCGTGAGAACTTGCCCGACCTCAAGACCGTCATCCGGCTCGGCGATGTGCTGGTCGACTGTGGCTGTCGAGCTATGCCGCGCCGCCCGAGAGCGTGACGCTCGACCTCGACGATACGGTCGATGTCGTTCATGGCCATCAGCAGCTGTCGCTCTTCAACGCTCACTACGACGAGCGCTGCTGTCGTCCAACAGCGGCGTTCTGGCTTTGGCCCAGGTGGAAAAGCGGCTGCGGGTGGCCGAGCGTCTGGCGCGTTGTATCGACGATCCGCGCTGCCCGGACCAGGTCGTCCACAGCCTGGCGGACATGATCGGCTTTCGCATGAAGATGATCGCCGCCGGCTACGAGGACGACAACGACGCCAACCGGCTGCGCTCCGATCCGGTCTTCAAGGTGGCCCAGGATGCGCTGCCGTGGGGTCGGGATTTGGCCTCGCAATCGACGCTGTGCCGGCTGGAGAACCTGCCCGGCGTGCGCGAGCTGGTCGCCATGGGGCGGGCGATGGTTGACCTCTATTGCGCCTCCTTCCCGCAGGTGCCGAAGCGGATCGTGCTCGACATTGACGACACCTTTGATGCCCTACATGGCGGCCAGCAATTTCGCCTGTTCAACGCCCACTACGACGAGTACGGCTTCCAGCCGATCGTGGTGTTCGATGGCGACGGCCGGCTCGTCCGTGCGGTTCTTCGGCCGGCCAAGCGGCCGAGCGGGGCTGAGATCCGTCCCCACCTGCGCCGCCTGGTGCGGGCGATCCGGAGCAACTGGCCGAACACACGGATCCTGATCCGGGCCGACGGACATTATTGCAGATGGGGTGGTTGCCGCCCACTTTAGACGGCATCGATGTGCCAAAATGGTGGATCAAAGTCCACAAGCAGAAAGGACGGCAACCGTGAAGAAAGATACGATGATCGGAGTGGATTTGGCAAAGAATGTTTTCGTGCTTCATGGGGCGTCGATGACAGGGCAAGTAAACTACCGCAAAACGCTGACGCGGTCGCAGTTCCTGAAATTCATGGCAGGTCAGCCTTCGGCGGTTGTTGTGATGGAGGCCTGTAGCAGCGCCCATTACTGGTCGCGGGAGATGATCAAGCTCGGCCATGAAGTGAACCTGATTGCCCCGCAATACGTAAAACCCTTTGTAAAACGCCAGAAGAATGACACCGCCGATGCCGAGGCGATTGTGATCGCTGCACAGCGTCCAGAGATGCGATTCGTCGAGCCACGGACGGAAGAGCAGCAAGCCAGAGCGGTGTTGTTCCGGTCGCGCGAACGTCTTGTCCATCAGCGCACGGAACTGGTGAATGCACTGCGCGCCGCGCTTTACGAATACGGTCACGCCGTCCCGCAAAGGATCGGCCAACTTAAACGTATCGAAGCAATTGTCGAAGCACCGGACAGCGACCTTCCAGAGCTGGTGCGTGAGGAATGTCTGGACCTGCTGGGGGTCAAAGGTTTCGACAGCATGCTGATCCGCACGCTGATCACCGCACGGCACCAGCTTCTCAAGATGCGTTTGCAGATATCCAACCAGATCCGCGAGTTGATGAAGACGTTCGGCCTTGTGGTGCCCAAGGGCGCCGGCAGCGTCTTCGAGCGCAATGTTCGCGACCTTCTGCAGGGCGAAGCAAAGCTGGCGCGCATCGTTGCACCGATGCTTCAGGCGTGGAGTGATATGCGAATCCAAGCAGAGCTGAGCAAGCAGCTGGCCGCTATGGCGTGAGGACCAGCACTGCCGTCCGCTCATGTCAGTGCCCGGCGTAGGCACCGTCACAGCCGCCGCATTTGCCGCGGCCGTGGAGGATCCGGCGAACTTCAGAAACTCGCGCGCCGTGGGTGTATGGGTGGGCCTGACCCCGAGACGCTACCAGTCCGGCGAGGTCGATAATGACGGACATATCTCGCGCCGTGGCGACAATCAGTTGCGTGGACTTACGAGGCGGCCGCGGTCATCCTGAACCGGTCGACGGATACCAGCACCCTGCGAACCTCGGCGTTGGAGCTCAAAGAACGGCTCGGCTTCAAGCGAGCGGCCGTGGCCCTGGCGCGCAAGCTGGCAGTAAACATGCATGCGATGCTTCGGACGGGCGAGCTGTTTGATCCGCACGGAGGAACATAAGCAATTATTTCGGGTCAGTGTAGGCTGAAACACGTAAGTCCTCCGAGAGTACAGCCGTCACGGGAGATGCTTCAAAATATTTCATCGTCTTGTTGTTGTAAATTATGTCTTTTACATAGCAAAAACCGAGTTTCCAATTTTTACGCAATGAACGTGTGTTCGTTGGACGAACACATCCAGCAACCTTGTCAAGCTTCAAGTTCTCGAAAGCAAATCGGAGTGCTGCCTTGCCGGCCTCCGTCCCGATTCCCTCCCCGGAGGCGGCACGGTGGAGGGCAGTTCCGATTGCCACGGTGTTCGGATCTTCCGGCAGATAGGTGCCAGCACGCCACAATCCACAATAGCCGGCGAATCTTCTGGCTTGGCTTTCATCTTTGACGAACACCATCCAAAAGCCGAAACGATTGTCCTGCCAATGTTTGATGAACTTAAGCAGTTTGGCTTTCGACTGCTCTAGCGTCGGATAGACACCTTCCCCAACGGCGTTTACCACGAACGGATCCCTAAGAAGCCCATGTAGCAAAAGCTCGTCGCTATGCGACGGCGGCCTTAGAATCAGGCGCGGCGTTTCTAGGATGTACATCAGAAGGTTCCTTTCCGACCCGACTCTTGTACTTGAGCGGCACTCACCACAAACGTGGACTATAATCTCGTAGAATTCGCGTTCATCGGGTTAACTTTTAAGAAATTTCGGCAACAGTTTTGTTTCCGGCGTGCTCAAAGGACTATGTTGCAAACTTTTCAGTTATGAGGGTTGTGGCACGTCGGTGGAGTTGAGCTTGCGGTCGACCCGGATCGCTAGGCACTCCCGGGTGAACTCGTCGATGATGTTGAGCATGCGGAACTTCCTGCCATTGTGTGTTCGCCCCCCGACGAAGCCATAGGACCAAACATGGTTGAGGCGCTCGGGCCGAAGATGAACGCACGATCCGTCATTAGCCAGAGCCGGCCTCTCCTGGGTTGTTTGTGGGGGACCACCTTCAGCCCCTCCCGCAGCCAGATCCGCTCGACACTTTGGCATTTGCCGTCCATCCCTCGGACCGAAGCGCCGTGACGCGGCGATACCCATAGCGGCCGTAGCGTGAGGCAAGCCGGATGATGTCGGCAACCTTCTTCATCAGCCCGTTCATGAGGGCTTTGCGCTGGGTCGAGCGATGCTTGCCGAGGACCTTGCAGGCAAAGCGCTCCGAGACGGAGAACTTCGCCATGACATGATCGACGCAGCGGCGGCGGCGGGCGGGCTCAGAAGTTTCCCGATGCCGCCTCTTTCAGGATCAGCTTCTCGAGCGTCAGATCCGACACCGCTGTCGAGGCCGGTAACTTCTCCGGGGTCGGCCACGAATTGTTAGCACCAGCTGTCCATCACTATCGCTTTTGTTGCGGAGAAAGTGACGCGATGGAGTGGACGATCTCGATCGAGGGGAAAAGCGCGCTTGGCGGAGTCTGTCGCCAAGAAGTTCGATTGAGAAAAGCGGCGAACGCTTGCTCGACGGTGTTATTGGCCTGTCGATCGACGACGGCAAGAAAATCATGGCGGAGACCTATGCCCTTTTTCGCCGGGTCTGCCCCGATTGCCATACGTTTCGGCTGGTCAATGACTACACGATGGGCCGAATTCGAACGGTCTTTGGCACTGTGGAGGTTCGCAATCCACGTTGGATGCTGTGCCAGGACTGTCACCCAGGAATGGTAGGCGCGTTCGCGCCGCTGAAGGAAATCTGTCCGGATCGGGCCACGTCCGAGCTGATGGAACTGACGGCGCGACTGGGAAGCATGATGCCGTACCGGCTGGGAGCCAGCGTGCTCGCGAATTCCTGCCCATCGAACCGACCGAGACGCATGCGACCGTGCGAAAGCGGACCATCAAAGTCGGCGAGCGGCTCAACGACCAGATCACTGAGGAAACCTGGCGCGCGAAAATGCAGGTGGAGGAACGACATGAGCTCGAAATGCAGCTTCCTGGCGATCGACGCAAAGAGTTCGTCATCAGCATCGATACGGCGCACGTTCGCAGCGCCGATCCCAATTCAGCGCGAAACTTCGAACTCGTCGTGGCCAGATGCGGTCGCGGAGGTCGGGGGGAAGTCGGTGGCCGCTACTTTGTCACCGCCAACACTGACCAACCTGCGATACGCGATCGAGCGCTCCACGCTCTTCGGGAAGAGGGGTATTGCGGCTTTGGGGACGTCACCGTGATCTCGGACGGGCGCCGAAATCCTGAAGCGGCTTCCGCGCGCCATGCCGAAACCGACGACCCACATCATCGACTGGTTCCACATCGCCACGAAGATCCAGCCCATGCAGCAGATCGCTGATCACGTGATCCGATCCCAGTCTGGTCAAGTTTGAATGTCTCGCAAGGGGAAGGCGAGCTCTCAATGGTACGTCTCCACAGCTCGGGCCTCAGCTCCTCACCTACGTTCGTTCGAACCGCAGTGCGATCGTGAATTACGGAAAGCGCTATCAAGCCGGACTTCGCGTGGCCTTCGAGTCGGCGGTCAATTCCGTGATCGCCAAACGCATGGTCAAGAAGCAGCAGACGCGCTGGTCTCTACACGGTGCTCACATGCTGATGCAGGTTCGGACAGCCGAGATGAATAGTGAGCTTCGCGACCGACTGCGGGCACTATTCGAGCACCAGAGCCGAGCGTGCTCTCACTATTCAAGTCCAAACCGCCCCTACTGTGCGCCGCGTAACCCCGGAGAAGTTACCGGTCTCGGCCAGAGGTCGGCACAATCTTACATTTAAGTGCAGTGCGACAGTGGGATCCTCATTCAGCGAGGCCACCAGGGTTGCCAGATCATCCTGCGTCGTCTCCGCCGGGAGCGTGTGCTGGATGGAGTTGAAGCCGCATTCGCTAGCCATGCGGCCCTTGGCTCGTCGCCGACGATCACAACCGCAAGTCCGGTTTTCACACCGGACTCGTTTTCAAGTCCTGCCGCCGCAGTCTTCACAACCTCGATGACCGAGGCCGCTGCCTTCTTTCCGTCGATCACTGTTGCAAGCCCCACGTCTCACCCCATGCGCTCAGAGGCGTAAGAGCCTGGGCTTGCCGGGAAGACGACGGTGCGGTTGCCGTTGAGGAAAGTGCGATGGTGGATGTGGGCGTGAACGGCGCGCGCCAGCACCTGGCTCTCCACATCGCGGCCGATCGATACGTAATCCTCTGCGCTTTGCGCATGCGTGATGCGGGCAATGTCCTGTTCGATGATCGGACCCTCGTCGAGATCGGCGGTGACGTAATGCGCCGTCGCGCCAATCAGTTTGACGCCGCGCAGATAGGCTTGCTTGTAGGGGTTCGCGCCCTTGAAGCTCGGCAGGAAGGAATGGTGGATGTTGATGATCCTACCGGACATCTTCTGACACATCTCATCGGAGAGAATTTGCATGTAGCGAGCGAGAATGATCAGTTCGGCACCAGTTTGGTCAACAACCGACATGATCTGCGCTTCAGCCCGGGGCTTATTCTCTTTCGTCACCATGATGTGATGGAATGGGATGTCGTGATTGACGACGACCTTCTGATACTCAAAATGATTGGAAACGACGCCGACGATGTCGATGGGGAGCGCGCCGATCTTCCAGCGGTAAAGCAGGTCGTTCAGACAATGGCCGAAGCGTGAGACCATCAGGAGTACCTTCATTCGGCTGGCGCTATCACGAATTTCCGCTTCCATTCCGAATTTCGCGGCGATCGGTGCAAAACCTTCCCTTAGCGCCGTGAGCTTGACGCCTTCTTCGGAAATGAACGAGACGCGGGTGAAGAACTTGCCCGCATCCAGGTCGTCAAACTGCGAGCTGTCGACGATGTTGCAGCCGCTGTCTGCCAGCAAGGTTGAGATTGCTGCGACTATCCCGCGTGTGGAATTGCATTTTACGGTCAAGATCAAGTTATTAGGCACAGGAAATTCTCAGCAATTGGCAAGTCAACGGTGCTGCAGCGCTTGCGCATCTAGACTGAATTACCGATACTCGGCGCTCATCCTTGTGAGATCGTCCCAAAGGCTCTCTGCGAAGCCCCTGAGCACGATTAACTCGAAGGAGTCGGTATCGATGCGAGTGATGTGAGCGGCGATGTGGCCGATCAGGGTTGTTGCCGATCGGCCTACGGGAAACGCGTCGGCGGAAAGGTCGAGGGCCGTACCCTTCGATAGCACGCGTCTTGCTTGTGCGCCGTCGATGCGGATGCGGACCCGGCCGGCGCTCTGGTCGACGCCCGTCGCGCGCGGTTCGAGCGTGTCGAATAGGGTCTTCATATCGTCTCGCATCATCGGCTCGTGGCCAACGATAAACCACTGTCCGGGTGAAACGGTGCGGACGCCACCTTTGCCAAGGCCGCTCAGGAAGGATGTTAGGTCCTGTTCTCCGGGCGGGGCGAGCACTTGGACGATCGCGCCTTCAGGCAGCGCCGAGAGTTTTACCTCCGCGGAAGTGATCGCGGTCTTGGCGCCGAGCGCAGGGCGAAGAGTCGGGCGGAAATTAGACATGGAGCCTCTCGTTCTGCGGATCGACAAAAACCGGATTGCATAGCCGCGCTGCGGTGAATTCGCCGCACAGGCCGTTCCACGCCACCACTTCCTCGCCATGCCGTTCCGGTCCGCGCTTGACGAGCGCAAGGCCGATGGTGGAGCCCACATGGGGTGAATAGGCACTCGAGGTCACATAGCCTTGGTCGTTCTCTAGCGCTGCGGCGGCATCCTTGGCAAGGATATGCGAGCCGGTGCGGAATGATGTGTTCGGGTCGAGCGGCACAACGCCGACCAAGCTTGGCCGGTCTGGGGCCGTGAGGCCTTCGCGATTCAGCATCGCCTTGCCGATGAAATCCGGCTTTTTGGCCGAGACCATCTTGCCGAAGCCGAGATCGGCGGGAATCACCGTGCCGTTGATCTCGCTATGGGTGACGTGGCCTTTTTCGATGCGCAAAACGCTCAGCGCCTCGACGCCATAGGGCTGGATGCCATGCAGCTTGCCGGCCTCCATTATCGCATCGGCGACGCTTTCCCCATAACCCGCCGGCACTGCCAATTCATAGGCCAGTTCGCCGGAAAAGGAGATGCGGAACAGCCGGCCACGGATCTGCCCACCGAACAGCGACACTTCCTTAGCCGCCAAGAACGGGAAGGCGGCGTCGGAAATATCCTCGTCGACGATCGCCTGCAGGATTGCCCGCGACTTCGGTCCTACCACAGACATCTGCGCCCATTGATCGGTGACGGAGGCGAGGCGGACATCGAGACCCGGCCATAGGGCCTGGGCACAGAATTCCAGATGCGTCATGACGCCGGCGGCATAGGCCGTGGTGGTGGTCATGAAGAAGCGATTGCCCTCGAGTCGGCTGGTGGTGCCGTCGTCATAGATGAAGCCGTCTTCGCGTAGCATCAGGCCATAACGGGCCTTGCCGACTGGCAGCTTCAGGAAGGCATTCGAATAGACGCGATTGAGGAATTCGGCGGCATCCTTGCCGCAGACCTCGATCTTGCCGAGCATAGAAACGTCGCAGAGGCCGGCATTGGCGCGGACGTTCAGTACTTCGCGGTCGACGCTTTCGCGCCAGCTGGTCTCGCCGTCCCGCGGGAACCAGGACGAACGATACCAGAGGCCGGTCTCGATGAAGACGGCACTGCGCTTCTTCGCCCAATCATGCAGCGGCGATTTGCGCACCGGCTGGAGGTGATGGCCGGAATGCGCACCTGTCAGCGCGCCGAATGACACAGGGGTGTAGAAGGGCCGGAAAGTCGTGGTGCCGATTTTGGCCGGAGAAATGCCGCGTGCTTCGGCCAAGAGGCCGATGGCATTGACGTTCGACAGCTTGCCCTGGTCTGTCGCCATACCATTGGTGGTGTAGCGCTTGGCGAGCTCGACATGTCCATAGCCCTCCTGCACGGCAAGACCCAGATCCTTGCGGTGTACGTCGTTCTGGTAATCGACGAAGGCCTTGCCCTTGACGCCGGGAATATTCCAGATCGGCTTTGCCGGAGGCGCTACGATATCACCCTCGACCGTGGCGAATGTGGCGACGCTCGCCGCAAACCCAAGCGCCTCGACGAAGGCCGCGCCGCGCGCCGCACCGTCTGCAAGGCAGGCGGCGATGCCGGAGTTGGTGTTGACGGCGCCTGCCAGTTCAAAGCCGTTGAGGCCAGTCGGCGCGAGGAAGCCGGCCTGTTCATCCGACCAGATGGGCTTGGCCCCGCGATGGCAGGCAAGGTGGATGATCGGGCTGAAGCCGCCGGACATGGCGAGTGCGTCCGCCTTGAGCATTTCGACGCTACCGTTCTTCCACACGCTGATAGAGGACAGCGTCTTTCCGCCATGGGCATCGGAGACATAGGCGCCCTTGATGACGCGCGCCCGACCTGAATAGCGGAAGGTCGCATCCGGTCTGCTGTCGATCACGACGACGAGGTTGACGCCCGCCGACTCCAAATCGCGGGCCAGGGCATAGCCGCTGTCATTGGTGGTGAAGATGGCCACCTGCTTGCCGGGGGCAACGCCGTAGCGGTTCAGATAGGTCCGCATCGCAGTCGCCATCATGACACCGGGGATGTCATTGCCGCCGAAAACCAGCGGGCGTTCTTCCGCGCCGCTGGCGAGGATCGCTCGTTTGGAGACTATGCGCCACAGGCGTTCCACGGGCACCGCAGGCAGTGGATCGCTGACATGCTTCTGCACCCGCTCGACGGCGCCGAAGACATTCCCGTCATACCAGCCGAAGGCCGTGGTGCGGGTGAGGATCTGTACGTTGGAGAGCGATGACAGCTCGGCTACAGTCTCCGCAACGAATTGCGAAGCCGAAGCACCGGCGATCGTTGCTGTTTCCGAAAGCAGCGAACCACCGGCAGCCGCATGTTCGTCCACCAGGATGACCCGGGCACCGGAGCGTCCGGCGCTCAACGCAGCCGCGAGCCCGGCTGGCCCGGAACCGATGACCAACAGGTCGCAATGCGCCCAGCACTTTTCATAGGAGTCCGGATCGGCTTCGTAGCTCGCTTTGCCGAGGCCGGCCGCCTTCCGGATGAAGGGTTCGTAAATCTTTTCCCAGAAGGAAGCGGGCCACATGAAGGTCTTGTAGTAGAAACCGGCACCGAGGAAGGGCGAGAACAAACTGTTAAGAGCGCCAATATCGAACTCCAGCGATGGCCAGCGGCTCTGGCTCTGCGCTTCCAACCCTTGATAGAGTTCCTGCATCGTGGCGCGCGTATTGGGCTCGGCACGACGCCCCTGGCCGAGCGTCATCAGCGCGTTCGGTTCTGCAGCACCGGCGGTGAGTATGCCGCGTGGGCGGTGGTATTTGAAGCTGCGCCCGACTAGCTGCTGGCCGTTGGCAAGCAGCGCTGAAGCCAGGCTGTCGCCTTCGAGGCCTAGCATGCGCTTCCCGTCGAAGGAGAAGGAAAGAGGCGTCTGCCGATCGATCAGGCCGCCGGTTGCCAAACGATAGGATGTCATGTGCAGGCGTCCGTCGGTCCGGCAAGCGCCGCGTCGCGGCTTGCTTCAATCTCATGAGTAGCAGTGTCGCGGACAACTACCAGCCAGCGGCGGCAGCCCGACGTATGGTGCCAGTATTCCTCATAGCGCCCGCGCGGATTGTCGCGCAGATAGACATAGTTCATCCAGCTTTTCTTATCGGCATCCGGCGCGGGGCGGGCCAGCGCCGCGCCCTTGACGGTGAACTCTTCTTTGGATCGTGTGCCGCAATGTGGGCAGGGGACGAGACTTGCCATGTTCGGCTATTCCTTGTGCGATATCAGTGAACGTTGGGCTGCGCACCCTGGCCATTTTCGTCGATCAGGTAACCGCGCTCGAACCGGTCGAGGCGCATCTGTCTTGTCGTGTCGTGGGAGGTACCCTTGGCCAGCAGATGGGCAAAGCAGAAGCCGGAGGCAGGCGTCGCTTTGAAGCCGCCGTAACACCAGCCTGCATTGAGATAGAGATTGTCGAGGTGGGTACGGTCGATGATTGGCGAACCGTCCATCGACATATCCATGATGCCGCCCCAGGAGCGTAGCATCCGGACGCGCGAAAGCGACGGGATCAACGCCTTACCTTCTTCCGCCACATGTTCGAGGGTCGCCAGGTTGCCGCGTTGCGCATAGGAATTGTAGCCGTCGAGATCGCCGCCGAACACTAGTCCGCCTTTGTCGGACTGCGAGATATAGAAGTGCCCCGCACCGAATGTCACCACGCAGTCGATGAAGGGTTTCAGCCCCTCCGAAACGAAGGCTTGCAGCACATGGCTTTCGATCGGCAGCTTCAGCCCTGCCATTTCAGCTACCCGAGAGGAATTACCGGCGGCCGCAAGGCCGAGTTTTGCGCAGCCGATGAAACCCCTCGTGGTCTCGACCCCAGTGACGATGCCATTCTCGCGACGAATGCCGGTCACTTCGCAATTCTGGATGATGTCAACACCGCGCATGTCTGCGCCGCGAGCATAACCCCAGGCCACTGCATCGTGGCGCACTGTGCCGCCGCGCTTTTGTAGAAGCCCGCCGTAGATCGGGAAACGCGCATTATCAAAATCGAGGAAAGGCAGCCTCTTGCGGACAGCTTGCCGGTCCAGCAGGTCCGCATCGACACCGTGCAGCCGCATCGCATTGCCGCGCCGGATATAGGCATCGCGCTGGCCGTCGGAATGGAAAAGGTTAAGCACGCCGCGTTGCGAGACCATGGCGTTGAAGTTGAAATCCTGCTCCAACCCTTCCCATAGCTTCATGGAAAGTTCGTAGAACGGATTGTTGCCCGGCAGCAGGTAGTTGGAGCGGATGATTGTGGTGTTTCGCCCCACATTGCCGGAGCCGATATAGCTCTTCTCCAGCACTGCGACATTGGTTATGCCAAATTCCTTGGCGAGGTAATAGGCTGTCGCCAGCCCGTGGCCGCCTCCGCCCACGATGATAACGTCGTAACGCGGCTTTGGCTCAGGGTGCCGCCAAGCGGGCTTCCATGCCTTGTTGCTGCGAAGTCCATTGAAAAATATTGCAAGAGCTGAATAGCGCATAGAATGGTTCCACGTCGTTTCAACTTGTATATCCGACCAACAGGATTATTGTTTTCTTCAAAGAGCCAAAAAACGACATGAGAGAGCCATGAGCGATCAGACGAACCGAATTACGCAGTCAATTGGGTTTCTATTGTTGCCTGGCTTCTCGTTGATGTCATATGCGTCCGCTGCCGAACCGCTTCGGGCAGCAAACCTGCTCGCGGGCCAAGCCCTTTATGATGTGCGACCAATCTCCATGGGCGGAACAGCTGTGACCAGTTCGTCAGGCGCCGTCATACCTTGTCACCGGCTGGAACACTCTGTCGTGAACACGATCTTCGTGTGCGTAGGCGGGAATCCAGTGATCCATAGCTCGCCAGGGCTTTTTGGGGCTCTGCGCCAGCTATCTCGCAACGGTGCTCGCATTGGGGGGATTTCAGGCGGACCCTACCTTTTGGCCGCTGCCGGCTTGCTTGACGGGCGAGACTTTACAGTTCACTGGGAACATGCGGCGGCGATTATGGAAGCGTTTCCTCACCTCAATCCACGCCAGGCCAGATTCGTGCTAGACGGAAATCGCATTACCTGCGGAGGAGGGGTTGCGCCTCTGGATATGATGCATGCCCTCATCTCAGAGCGGATGGGTGCGGATTTCGCCCGACGCGTTAGTGATTGGTACCTCCATACAGCAGTTGCAGAACCGGCCGCGCCGCAACGGGCCTCCGCAGCTGAGCGCTTCGGCGTCAACCACGCAGTCCTGCTAAATGTTCTGGAAAAGATGGAGGCTACCATAGAGCGGCCATTTGACCGCTCTCAGATGGCAATTTATGCAGGCGTTAGCAAACGTCATCTTGACCGACTTTTCTCCGAGCATCTGAGCGCTAGCTATTCCGAAACGTATCGAAAATTTCGCCTTAAGCATGCACGCCGCCTATTACAGCAAAGCCCGCTCTCTATATCCGAAATCGCGTTTGCTACGGGCTTCTCAAGTGCAGCTCACCTTTCCAGTTGCTATTCGAAGTTATTTGGCCGAAGCCCGAAAAGAGACCGAATCTGACAGGACTTCGGCAATCAGCTCAGGACGCCGGGTCGATGCGATGTATTTTGATTTTGCGCTCCGCCTGCTGACTGATGGAAACGGCTATGAATCCTTCTGCAAGCGGCTTTCTCGACGGATGGATGATGGATGAGTGCTTCCTACGATCGATGTCTCGGCCATCCGTTAGTTCGCAAAGAGACAGTCTTTGAGTTCCGAAACGATGCTCGTCACGAAGGTGTTTGTCATCATCTCTAAGGCAAGGGTGAACGAAATAGCAACGTTCATCTCGTAAGAGCTCGTACTGAGAATAGGCAAACCTATACCGCCCTCTCCAGGATGGTAATAGCCCATGTTTATCGCATAGCCTCGGCGTTGGGCGTCTCGAACTTGAGCGAGGACGACGGCGGCGTCGACGTGTTGAACCGAGGGATGCGTGATGTAGCGCTCAGCGTTCGCTTCAATAAGCTGCTTATAGTCGGCGGAAGGAAGCATCGACAGAAGCGCTACGCTACCCGCCGCAACCCCCATGGGGACACGACCACCTAACCCGAGCCAAAGTTGCTGTTGCGGGGAACGGCTCACCATTTCTGCGCAGACTGCATCAACGCCCGCTTGGACCATCATATAGACTGTATAGCCCGTACGCCTTGCGAACTCTGTCATTCCAGGACGATGTCGTGCGATCACTGGCTCCAATCGGGCCTGCCGACGCGCAAGCATAGTTATCGCTGGGCCAAGTCGGTAATGTCCATGGCGACCTGTTGGCTCAGCAAAGCCCTTTTGAAGCAGGGATGCAAGACTGCGATGAACCGCAGGTTTTGCTTCACCTACCCTGATTGCGATCTCGCCTAGCGGCAGCCCATAGGCGTCTGCTTCCCCCAAAGCCAAAAGAATATCAAGAGCTCGGGCGGCGTTTGATGACGAATTTGAAGGCACTCAGCCACCTCCCATTTTCTAATAATTAGAAGAGATAGGCTTTAATCGTTTCAATGACAAGGACTGAATTGACGTAGTGCCCACTTCGCCGCTTGCTAGGAGCATGCGAAATTCCCTGGCAAAAAGGACAAAGGCGATCTGCCCCATCGGAGGTGGGCCCACGTGACATCACAAAAAGCGGTCTCGTGCGAGTTCATGAAGAACCACCTTTTGACCTGAGGGACGATCAGACATTGATGCAATCAACCACCTCGCTCAGTGCGTAAGCGATTTCCCGGCTAAGGAAGTATTCTTGCCGCCGGGGAGGAGACAAAGGAGTAGTGCCTAATGAAGATAAAACGCATATCAGTTTTTAAGATCGTGAGGACTTTTCCACAGAGCTACAGCCTATCGCGCGATAGGACATGGACATCTGCCGAAAACACCATCGTATCAATCGAGACTGATGCAGCTATCGTCGGATGGGGCGAAGTCGGGACGCTGGGAGCGAATTATCTGCCGGCTTTCGACAGGGGGGTGAGAGCGGGCATCGACGAGTTAGCTCCTCATCTCAATGGAGAAAATCCGCTCCAAATCGATCGAATCAACTATTTAATGGATCATGCTTTGTACGGTCATCCATACGCGAAATCGGCGATTGACGTCGCTTGTTGGGACATCCTCGGCAAAGCAACGGGAATGCCGCTTTGCGATCTTCTCGGCGGAAGATTTGACGGTGGATTAGATCTTATGGCCGACCCTGGCGCAGGGTCGATTGAAGAGATGTTGGCAGCGACCGCGAGCTTCCGTGAGAAAGGCTACCGGCGTTTGTCAGTGAAGTTGGGCGGTGATGTCGCGGAAGATGTGTCGAGGATACGGGCAATTATGGAACATGCCCAACCCCATGAGGACTACTACTTCGACTGCAATCGCGGTTGGACGCGGGATCAGGCCCTGCGAGTAATGCGACAAATTCGGGATCTGGACGTCTATATAGAGCAGCCGTGTGCTTCTTACGAAGACTGCCTCGCGGTGAGACGTCGCACTGATCATCCCATGATCCTCGACGAAATTGTCGACTCACCCGAGATGGTGATGCGGATTATCGCCGATAGTGCAGCGGACTTGATGAATATCAAAATTTCGAGAGTTGGTGGCCTGACAAAGGCCCGCCGCGCCCGTGACATGTGTGCGACGGCAGGAATTCCGATGACTATTCAAGACATAGGCGGAAGTGGACTAGTGCAGGCGGCTATTTTCCATCTCGCGCAGTCCACCCCGAAGGAGTTCCGCCATTCTGTTTACGACCCGCTGACTTGGAGCGACCCATTAACGGATGCACCCATTCGAGTCCAGGGGGGCGGAGCAGCAGTGGAAGTCTCCGATCGGCCCGGGCTTGGTCAAGAGCCCTTACCGGGTAGCCTCGGCGAACCGGTAGCTGTGTACGGCGACACGAACTGATAGAGTAGGTTATCATGCATCGCCACCTGGCAGCGCTGCCGGGTGGGGCTGTTGAAGAAGCCTTTTTCTGCGGTTGACTCGCATCGGGGAGGCTCTGATCTCAGAACTGGCGGTGTCTCAGAGCTCGTTGACGGGCTCCAGGGGGAGGTGAGCATTCATCACCAAACCCAGAAAATGGGCAAGCAAAGCGGCCGCCAGTCGCTTCAGGTTGACCGCCGCCGCGGTGAGATAGGCCTGAATTTTCATGTTGCCGAGACCGCGCCGTACCGCCCGTGCGAGGCCGTGCCAATTCTGGGCCTCGCCCGGGCGGTACGGGAGTTCGGATCGGATCAGCCTTGGCCGGGATCAAAGCTTCGATGGCGCGAGACTCGAAAGCTACGAAAACCTTTGCATAGGAATAGCCGGCATCGGCAGATCTCGCCCGTGGTCACGGCGACATCCAGAACCACGCCGCGCAGATGATCAACGGCGGCATGTTGCTTATAGGCAGGCTCCAGCCGGCGATTGCGGCCATTGGTGGTCATGCTGGCATCCGGGTCGCTTCTCAATCGGCGCCGAACTTCTTGACCCCTGATCGGCGTCCAATATTGGGTCAGACTCAATCTCGCTGCATGTGGAGGGTGATGTCGCGCAATTTTCGAGAGGGAATCAGCGCGATGGAAGAGAGATTTGGGTCGATGAGACGACGAGACTGGCGCCGGCGGGGTTGCTCGTCGAGCATGCCGAAATCAACACGGATTGTGTATTTCTTGACGTGGGCGCTACGGCGCTTTCGGAAACGTGTCCGTGCTTCTCTATTCGGCGTGTTGGGGTCAAGCGCTTTTCGAGCTTTCCGCTTCGCCGGCATTGCGCGTCTTTCGCGGGGTCTTGCTTCTCTCCGGGATCGGCGCTCTGGCCCTACCCTGCATGGGGATTCAGAAGAATGAGGTGGAACACTCTGCGGCGCGTCCTGATGTAGCAATCGGTAACAGCACGGGCAACGAACTCACCTCATCCTCGTTCCGCGAAGGACAGCTTTCCACCGGCAGGTGGAACTGGTGTCGTCCCCGTTTATCGGGGGCGATGTTTATCAAATTTGATCCTTCATTCCTATCTCCCCTTGTTCGGCCGATTGGGTGACCATCTTCCTCTTCCCGACCTGGTTTCGCGTCGCGCGCAGTGGATCATCAAGGGTGGACCGAAGGTACCCATCCGGTGAAGACCGCAGACGTGTATCCGGCGGCCATGAGGACCTGAGCACCGCGGTGCCGGGTCAAGTTTTTGATGGG